>PGXT01000017.1:956-34020 GCA_002839285.1 Spirochaetae bacterium HGW-Spirochaetae-5
AAAAGAAAAATCTGTTTTCTATTACAAAAAGTTCAACCCAATCTTTGCGCGCATTCCGGCTGGCCATGTAACGTCGGCCGAAGCATTGCAGATAACGTCGTGCTTACCCGAAGTTGCGCGGTCTTTTGCGCAATTTGCCGCAGGCCAAGCGAGGTACTCCGAGCGCAGCGGGTAAGCTTTGTTATATGCTGAAAGCTCATTTACAAAAAGTTTTGTACAAGCGGAGCAAGGACGCGTAGCTTGAAACTTTAAGTAATATTTCACAAACCTATTAAAATAAAGTTTGGATTACATATAACAGATGCTGATTTTGTAATAATTGTTTATCTCTTCATCCACTTATTCGTAGAAGGATTATAGACTAACCCCTTACCTTTAATGTATTTGTTGATAAAATAATACAATTTTTGATTTCTAAAGCTATATTTCCCGGAACCATAAGAAACAATAAAAAGACTAAAAAAAACTTTACTGTTAATAACAGATTTACTGTATAAATCAAAAATATCTATATCTTTAACTCCATAGAGGGTTACTTCAACTGAATCACTTTTGATACTATCATTAAATGTATCACTACTTAATTTTATCAAATCACTGTTAGCTTTGCTATGTAATGTTATTACATATTTACTACCATATTGGCCTGTTGATGGATTTGGAATATATGTATCTTTTTTTAAGATATCCATAAATTCTTTTATTATTTTTTTATCATAAATTGCTAAATATGAGTAATTGTTATTTTCGTATATTACAATTGAAATTTTATCTATCTCTCTATTTATAACATTTTGAAGCATAGCTATTTGATTTTTATACCTCTCTTCCCATGAGGGCATTGTTAGATGAAAGTAAGCAAAAAGCGAAAGAATTACGATCGTTATAGCAATAAATAAATTAATAATTTTCATAATCCTCATTTATAAGTTAAATTGTCTAATGAGCCCACGGATGGGCGATTAAAAAGTTTTTGAGCTTTTTGCATATAACGTCTTGCTTATACGACGCTTGCCAAGTTTACTGAAAATTTTATATTCTATAAGTTTACACAGTTCAAGAAGTTTTTTGCCACTAAGAGTGGCAAGTGTGCCGAAGGCCAAGCGAGGTACTCCGAGCGCAGCGTATAAGCTTTGTTAGCTGAAGTGCTGAGCAACATTTTCAAAGAAAGCGAACACATGGACGTGTGAGCGATGAGGTTAATTTACCTCATTATTAATGAAATAATTTTTTTTATTGGCTGTAAGAACTTCTTTCAATGTTTATGGCTGTTTATATCGTATTATATTCATTAACTTTTAAAATCATTATATATGATTATAAATAGAAAATGAACCTAGACACTTGAAAGTCCTATAAACAATAGAATTATACCTATAATACAAATAATAAATGGTAACCATGCAAAGAAACTCATTGGATCATCATTTTTAAATATTTTTTCTTGTAATATTCTTGAACTTACTGTAATTATAAAACCAGCGATAAACATAATAAACGAATGGACTTTCGAAATAGATTGAAAACCGAATGGTTTTTCACTATTACTAAAATAAATCATATATGTGAATAATAAAATAAATAGAATAATTAAAAACATTGCTAATGCTACTATAATCCATATAATTAATGAATTTATAACTGACCAATCTACGTGAGATAAGAAAAATATATAAATAATACAACCTGTCACCATAATTAGACATAATATTAATATTTGTATAATAACTGGAAAAGTGGCAAACAAATCAAATACACATTTAAAAATTGATATATTGATAATATGCAAAAAAATATTTTCTAACATTATCTCAAACTCTTAATTTAAAATTTTAGAAGCTTTAGTTTTCTTTTTTTTGTTTTCTTATAGTAGCCGGCAGGACGCCGGTTTTTTAATCAAATAGTTAGCTCAGCATTTCAGCTAACGTCTTGGCTAACTGACGTTAGCGAGTTTTACAACTTATTTTTTTTAAAATCTTTTTGCCAGGTACTAAAAATATTCAGCCACATTAGGTTGCTAATGTGGCCCTTAAGGCCCAAGCCGGTACTCCGGCGCCGCTGTTAGCCTTTGTTGTACGAAGTGCGTAGGCCATCTTTTAGTGGAATGGACAGCCGGAATGCGCGCCCCTCAAACAAAACTTCGAAAGCCGAAAAAACGTCGATCGCTTGCCAACCAGCTGTATTGCAATTAACCGAAAAGCCAAATGAATCTTGTTTTCAACTTTTTACAAATATGAAATAAGAAAAATCCTTTTTCATTTACAAAAAGTTTAACCCAATCTTTGCGCGCATTCCGGCTGGCCATGTAACGTCGGCCGAAGCATTTCGTACAACTTTCTCTTATGCGACTTATGTCGTAAAAGAAGAAAAGAGAGAGAAAAATGCGTATTGTGTCGTGTAAGAATCATAAATCTAGGGGAGACTTAATATTCTTAATTTTTCCTGTGCTTACGTGAGTATAGATCATTGTTGTATTTGGGCTGCTGTGTCCAAGCAATTCCTGTATATATCTTACATCTACCCCTTGTTCAAGCAGATGTGTGGCAAAGCTATGGCGCAGCGTATGGACAGATACTCTTCTGGTAATACCGGCTTTAACCACGGCCCGTTCAAAAACATGCTGAACTGAACGGGAGTGTATGGGATATCTTCTCTCCTGGCCTTCGAATAGCCAGTCATCAGGTCGGTATTGTAATAAGTATTCTTCCAGGAGTGATTTGAATTTTTCAGACAGTATTGTAGTGCGGTCTTTTCTCCCTTTAGCGGAACGGATATTGATCATCCCCCGTTCGAGATCGATATCTTTTATTTTCATTGTCACAGCTTCATTAAGACGGAGACCAGCGGAATAAATAAGCATTATGATTGTTTTATGTTTAACATTGGAAATATTGTCAATTATTCTCAGCACTTCATTCTTACTCATGACAACCGGGAGTTTTTTATCTTTTTTTGGTGATTTAATCTCATAAATAAAGTCTTTACCCAGCATTTCACCATAAGAAAACTTAACAGCATTAATTATTATCTGTACAGTAGAAGTGCTTATTTCGTCTTCACCGATTTTATTGAAGATAAACTCGGTTATATCCTCCTGCTTAATCTCCTCCGGTGTTTTGCCTGATTTTTTCAGCAGTTCGCTGTTGTAGTGGATATAGCTGTTTATGGTATTTCGACTGTATCTTCTAACTGTCATTATCTTTGCAAGATTGATAAGAAATCTTTCATTTTTAAGCAAAGTTGAACTGGCGTATTCATCACTACCCATATGTACATCAGCACCGGTTTTCAGTGCAGACTCAAGTATAGCATCAAGATGCTCTTTTCTGTCGGAGATAAACCATGTTTTGGATATGTGATCCCATTTTCTCCCCGGGATCCCTCTTACAGCTTTGAGCAGATCTTCATTATATGGTATTTTGACCGCCAGCAGACCTGATTTACAGGATGTAATATTTACTTTATCATTACTCATGAATATAACCTTGAATGAAGGTAAAGAGGGGTTAAAAAGAAATTCAACTCTTTTTTGAAACATGTAAAATTTTATACCATGGGACATTATTGATCATGCAGAGCTTTGCAGCGGGTTATGTGTTAATCTCTCACTGAAAATGAGGGGATTCGGGTTGATTTTACTTTTTTTTGGGAGCGGATTATGTTTTAGGCTCTTTTTTATGGTTATCAGATGCCGTGACAGAACAGGGGCGGTTATATTATTGTTTTATCTGCTCCTGTTCAAATCTGGCGGGATAGTGGTTTGCCTTTAAATTAATATTGACAAAAAATTCGCTAATTTTAGGGTAATCCTTTAAAATATTTGCATTGCTATTTTCGAAAAATCTGTGAAATAAATATAAACAGTAAATTAATTGTAAGAGAGGTATTTCAGATGAAAAGAACATTCCAGCCGAGTAAGATTAAGCGGGTTAGAAAACATGGATTCATGGCTCGTATGGCAGATGCTGCGGGTAAAAAAGTTCTTATGAGAAGAAGAAGAAAGGGAAGATTAAAACTGACTGTTTCTGATGAAAAAAGAAGTCCTAAATAAGTAATTATATAATATTGAAGATGTGAAAAGGGTATATTCATTAAAAAGCAGGGAATCGTATAAGTTTATTTTTTTTAAAGGGAAGAAGATAAAAGGCAGGGGTAATATCATTTTTGTTTTAAAGAACAGCGCCATTGATAATTATAAAAATGAATCAGCTTTCAGTGATATTAAGATCGGGATTGCCGTTGGCAAGAGATTAGGGAAAGCTAATAAAAGGAACTGGATAAAGAGACGTATCAGGGCTGTCTGCAGCGAGTTAATAGTACAGATGAATGATGGATTTTCAATAATAATAAAACCCGGCCAGGGAAATGAAATGATGAGTTTTGAAGAACTCAAAAGTGATCTTGTTACACTTTTCAGGAATGCTGGAGTGCTGAATGGGAGCAGTTAAAATAATAATGGATTTTATCGGGGCGGCTCTCTCCGGTTTTGCTGTATATATAATTAAGTTTTATAAATTTTTTATTTCTCCTTTATTGCCGGCAGCGTGCAGATATTACCCTACATGCTCCGTTTACTCGATTGAGGCGATTAAAAAGTTTGGTTTAATTAAGGGCGGATTTCTCTCCATTAAAAGGATTATAACGTGTAATCCTTTGTGTGAGGGGGGATTTGATCCTGTTCCCGAAGTTTTTAGTTTAAAAAAAATAGTTTCATAAACTTTTCTGAATACCTGCCTTAACAAACCCCTCTGTTTCACATCTGAGAATATTAGTCTATTAATTGTATAAATAATTTCGCACATAAGGAATAACAAATGGAAAAAAGAACACTACTTGCAGTTCTGCTAACCATGGTGGTATGGATCGGCTGGTTCTGGTTTTTCGAACCTAAACAGCCTGTACAGAATATCCAGAATCCGATAGTTCAGGAGACTAATGCCGCTGATACCGTAAATAAGGTTCAGGCAGATAGTAATACGACTCAGACTGCTGATGTTAAAAGACTCACAGCAGGTTTAAACAAAAATGTTAAAGAAGAGACAGTAAGTTTAAAAACAGAAAAATTCTCATTTGAACTTTCCAATAAAGGCGCTTCAGTTTCAAAGGCAAATTACACAGATAGAAATATTGATCTTACTCTTAATGAAAAGCTCTTCGGCGCGAGCGGTAATCTCGATTTTTCAGTTCACTTTTCTGAAAATGAGTTTTTTAAGGGGAATAGTCTTAATTCCGACTTATGGAATGTTGTAAAAGTTGATGAGAGAACGGTTAGATTTTTTACCGATGTTCTTGTCGAGGGTAACCCTCTGAGACTGGAGAAAATTTTTAAATTCACAGAGAAGGGTTATGACTTCGCCGTTGAATACAGATTTATAAATACAGGAAAAAAACCTGTTAAATTCAGAGATGGGAAAGCGATATTTTCTCCTTCTGATACTCTCGGTCCTAAACTCGATTATTCAAACAGATACAATCATATGGTGGGGATTTATTCCATTGATGATGACTATACTCAGAATCTTAAGGGCGGCGGATTCTTTTCTAAAGCCGGTGATACTAAAAAAGAACCGGGGAAGGTTGATTATACCGGTATAATGAGCAGATATTTTCTTCTTATTATGATTCCCGAGCAGTTTAACGGAACTGAAATGATTTTTGATAACAGAGCTGATACCGGCTTTCGAACCGGTATGACTGTTGATATGGCCGAAATTACCCCCGGTAAAGAGCTTGTTAAATCCTTTAAAATTTATCTTGGTGAAAAAGATAAAACAATGCTCAAGAGTGTTGATTCAAGAATTGTTAAAGCATCCGATGTAAGTACAATTATTGAGCCTATCAGATATTTTGTTGTATGGTGTTTAATGGGAATAAATAAACTCTTCGGCAATGTGGGCTGGTCTCTTGTGGCCTTTTCAATTCTTGCAAAAATTGTTTTTATGCCTCTGACCAAGAAATCTACAGATTCTATGAAGAAGATGCAGGAGCTTACTCCTCAGATAACTAAAATTAAAGAAAAATATAAAGATAAACCTGATGTTCTTCAGAAAGAGACTATGAAGCTTTATAAGGATAATAAAGTTAATCCTCTTGGCGGATGTCTCCCTCTGCTTCTGCAGATGCCTTTTTTCTTCGGGCTTTACAGTGCGCTTATCAACTCTATAGATCTTTGGAATGTGCCGTTTATATTCTGGATTAAAGATCTATCGATGCCTGATACTGTATTTGCAATATCCGGTTTTAATATCAACATACTCCCTCTTCTGATGACTGTTACAACAATCATTCAGCAGAAACAGACAATGGTTGATACCGGGAATCAGCAGCAGAAAATTATGATGTATATGATGCCTTTTATTCTGCTTTTTGTTTTCTGGACTATGCCTTCAGGTCTTGTTCTTTTCTGGTTCCTTCAGAATTTATTCCAGATTGTTAATCAGGAAGTAGTCAATCATATGGGCAGGAGAGCAAAGGCTTAAAAATAGAACAGAATTCTGATAATATGAATGATACTATATGTCATTCCTCTGATGAAGGGATCTGCTTTCAGTAATGAAGCGGATTTCTTCGCCTGCACTGAGTTTATTGAAGTGTTCGCAGGAGTGACTTTGTAATTCTGAATTATATCTTAAATGGAAATAGTGGAAAGTTTAAATATCATTAAGTCGGGAGGCTTGCTAGATGAAAGTTATTGAAGTAGAAGGACGAACTCCGGATGATGCGACTAAAAGAGCCATGGCAGAACTTGGTATCAGAGATACCTCTAAAGTTACAGTTGAAATTATAGACCCGGGTAAGAGCGGGATTTTCGGATTCGGTGTTTCAAGACCGGCCAAGGTAAGAATTTATTATAATGAAAGTACAGAAAATGTCGGTGCTAAAGTAAAAGAGCTTCTTCTTGCTCTTCTCTCAAGAATGGATATTGAGGGTGGAGTTAAGGATCTTAAAGAGAGTGAAAGTAAAGTTTATGTTGAGCTTGAGAGCAAAACCAGTTCAGGTCTTCTGATAGGGAAGAAGGGAAAGACTCTTGAAGCGCTTCAGTTTATGATCAATCTTATGATCAACAACAGCACGGGAAGCGAAAAAAAGATTATCCTGGATATCGAATCTTATAGAGATAAGAGAGAAAAAGCTCTGAAGAAGATGTCAAGAGACATCGCTTTTAAAGTTATCAAAACGGGAAGACCGATGATTCTTGAACCGATGAATCCTTTTGAGAGAAGACTGATACACCTTACTCTGCAGAATGACAAGAGAGTTACAACCAAGAGTGAAGGGCAGGGGATATACAGAAAGATAAAAATTTCTCCGGCTGTCAGAAAATAAGATGTTTAATGATACAATCTGCGCGCCGGCAAGTGCGCCGGTTAATTCATCACTTGCAATAATACGGATAAGCGGCCCTGACTCATACGGGGCCGCTTGTTCTTTCTTCTCAGCTCCTAAAAATATAAAACATAGAAACGCTGCATACGGTTCGATAATTGAAAATGGTTCTATTATCGATGATGTAATTCTTATATACTACAAGTCACCGTCGAGTTTTACAGGTGAGGATATGGTGGAGATATTCTGTCACGGTAATCATCTTGTTGTTGGCCATATTCTCCGTATGCTTTATAGACTTAATATCAGAATTGCCGAACCGGGCGAATTTTCAAAGAGAGCTTTTCTTAATGGGAAGATGGATCTTACCGAGGCCGAGGCTATAAACACGCTTATCAACGCACGGAGCGACTGGGAGATAAAAGCCTCTATCGCGCAGATGCACGGTTCGCTTAAGTCTGTTGTGGATAAACTGCGCGATGATGTTATTCTGCTTAAGGCGGATATTGAAGCGGGGATAGATTTTTCCGATCAGGATATTGAGTTTGTCTCCAATGAGGCGAGTCTTAAAATTGTCGGGAAGATTGCATCTTCTCTGAGTGATCTTCGCGGAAGATGTGCAATGGGGAACAGGACTGCCCGGGGTATTGACGTCACTCTGGCCGGGCGCCCGAATGTGGGTAAATCGAGCCTTCTTAATCTGATACTCAACGAAGAGCGCGCAATAGTCTCGGATATTCCGGGTACTACCCGTGACCTTATTAAAGAGAGTGTGCAGATAGGAGGGGTCCGGATCAATTTAACCGATACTGCCGGTCTCGGTACACCGGGTGATGATATCGAACGGATGGGGATTGAACTCTCACGCAAAAACATCGGGTCTGCTTCTCTTGTGCTTATGGTTATCGACGCCGCTGCAGGGGTAACCGGTGAAGATAAGGAGATCATTGCAGGACTTGACGGAAAAAAAGTAATTTATGTTCTTAATAAAACTGACTTAACCGGAACTGACCGGAAAGATATTATTTCATCTGAAACAGGTCTTACCTTTATTCCTGTATCTGCAAAACTCGGTACAGGATTTAAAGATCTGGAGAGAGAGATTGCATCTGTAATTGCAGAGGAGTTTGTTAATTTTGATAATTCATTTCTTGCCGATGAACGGATAATTTCCATTATCGATTCATCAATTGAAATTGTAGAAAGAACAACGGGACTCCTTACCCGGAAAGAGCCGGGAGAGATTGTAGCATTCGAACTTGATGAACTGATTCAGAAGCTCTCCGATGTTACCGGCGAGATTACCACAGAGGATGTGCTAGGATCGATCTTCAGCAGGTTCTGTATAGGTAAGTAGGATATTATCCTGCTTCTTTTAAGCCCCCCTCCGGGGCAATGCCATTAAGTTAAGAGATTCTAAATTTTTCATGCATAATTCTGCAGCACCAAATGCCCGGCCCCCTAAATCCCCGGTCGTTGGACTTTCAAACAATAGCGTAAAATTCATTTATTTTAACGTAATTTTTTCATAACAAATGTCTTTTAAAGCCCCCCTCCGGGGGGTTGGGGGGCTGTTAACTTAATGATATTGTTTTGCGGGCTAATGACTTCTTTTCAAAAATAACTCGTACCGTCCCAGCAGTGTGTACACAGCTGTTCTTTCGGGAGTCCTATCGCTTCAACAAGATCATCCAGTGTCTGATAACGGAGACTGGTGAGTTTAAGCCGTTTACAGATCAGATCTACCATAGCCTTGTGCCGGTCTGAACCGTCTTGTGCATAATCTGACAGCGCAGTTGTTTCGGCCCCTTCAATCTCCAGTATAGCCTTTCTCCCCGCAAGATCAAGTGTTGAACGTGATGTTGAAAAATTTAAGAATTCGCATGGATGAATAAGACATGGGCAGGCAATCCTCATGTGAATTTCACGGGCTCCGTATTCGTGAAGAATTTCCACATTGTCCTGAAGCTGTGTTCCCCGGACGACTGAATCGTCACAGAAAATAATTTTTTTCCCGTTTATAATTTCTTTGATCGGGATAAGTTTCATCCTTGCCACAAGGTCACGCATCTTCTGGTTCTGGGGCATAAAGCTTCTCGGCCAGGTGGGGGTGTATTTCACATATGGCCGCATGTATGGAATTCCCGATTCATGGGCAAACCCAAGGGCATGTCCGATACCTGAGTCAGGGATTCCCCCGACGAAATCCGCTTCGGCATCTTCGCGGCGCGCAAGTGCCGCACCGCATCTGTAGCGGACCTGTTCGGTATTAATACCTTCATAACTTGAAGCTGGATATCCGTAGTAGACCCAGAGAAATGAGCATACCTGCATCTTCTCTCCCGGTTTCTGAATCTGTTCAACCCCTTCAGCTGTCATCAGAAGAATTTCTCCAGGACCGGCAGTTCGTTCAACTTCAAATCCCAGGTTGGGGAAAGCGCTGGACTCTGAACTGGCTGCGTATGCATCCTCTCTTTTACCTATTATCAGCGGTGTTCTGCCGAGTTTATCACGTGCTGCATAGACACCTTTTTCAGTAAGCAGCAGCATTGAACATGATCCCTTAATCCGGCTCTGGGCATATTTTATACCCTCTTCAAAACTGCTTTTAAGACTTATCAGTGTCCCTGCAATTTCCGTCGGGCTTGGCCCGCCGCTGTTTGTTTCGGACAGATGGATATTCTGTGAAAATATCTCTTTAACCAGTTCATCTGCGTTGGTGATTTTTCCCACCATTACCAGGGCAAACCGTCCCAGGTGTGAGAAGAGAACAATAGGCTGAGCGTCAGTATCGCTGATTACACCTATACCCATATTCCCCTTAAGGTCCCCCAGGTCAGGTTCGAATTTGTTTCTGAAGTATGCATTTTCGAGATTGTGTATTGATCGATGAATACCATCACGGCTTATTGTTGCTATCCCCCCTCTTCTGGTTCCAAGGTGAGACAGATAATCTGTTCCGTAAAATAGCTCGTTTATGCACTCTGTTTTGGAAGTGCAGGCAAATATACCACCCATGGTGACTCCTATGTTTATTGGATAATGTTATCGGTGAAAGATGTTTTTTATAATTTCGAAATCTCCCGAATTATATGCTACTGCATAATCTTCAAGCTCGAATTTATTTTCAATTATTGCTTTAAAGTCAAGATCGCGGCCGTTAAGATATTTAAGGCTTACGCCGGCTTTCAGTAAAACCGGTATCGCTCCGGCCCAGTCCCACAGGTATGATTTCCCGATAAAGGCAAGAAGACGGTTTCTTGCATTGTCAGCGGTAAGGCATGCGTGGAGTGCCGTTGATCCCAGGTTCCGTACCTTCCCGGGGAAGCCGGTTATAGTGACATCCTTGATTTCAGATGAATAAAAAATATTGGTCTCTTTTTCGATTTCAATATCGGGATCGGATATAAGTCTCTTTCCGTTGAGGTAAGAGCTTTCATCATCGTTGTAGAAGAGCAGATCAGAACCGGGAGAGAAGACAAATCCGTATAACGGTGTGTATCCTCTGAATATTCCAACTGATATGCACCATATGGGGAGATGCATGCTGAACATGGCGGTTCCGTCTATGGGATCGATAATGACTGAAATTTTATCTCCGGAAAAATCTGTTATCCTGTGGGTCTCCTCTTCGGAGATAAATTGAAAATTGCTGAACCGTCCGGATATCTTTTCTGTAAGGTAGTTCTGTACCCATATGTCGGCCTGAGTAACGATGGAACTGTCCTCTTTTCTTGTTACATCGAGTTTGCCCCGCTGCATCTGCAGAGCGGTTGAGCCTGCAATATTTATTATATTCAGAATGAATGTAATATCATTTTGTGTAAGAAGAGTCGGATTAACAGAAGCCGGTATCAGGGTTATTCTCCCAGATACGCGGCTTTTACTTTAGGATTCTCAAGAAGATTTGAACTTAAATCCTCGAGAATTATATTTCCGGTTTCCATGACATAACCTTTGTCAGAAATACTGAGAGCCATTTTTGCGTTCTGCTCAACAAGAAATATTGTAACCTTTTCCTCTCTGCTGATTTTTGAAATTGTCGCAAAGATATTCTGTATGATTAAGGGGGCTAGTCCAAGGGCTGGTTCATCGAGAAGAAGAAGTTTTGGAGAACTCATCAGTGCCCGTGCTATTGCAAGCATCTGCTGCTCTCCGCCGGATAAAGATCCTGCAAGCTGTTTTCTTCTGTCGCGCAGTATCCCGAACATTTCGTATTTCTCTTCTATGCGGCGTTTTTTTTCAGCTTTGTCTCTCAGGAGATATGCGCCCATTTCAAGATTTTCAAGTACTGTCATTTCAGGGAAAACCCCTCTCCCTTCGGGGACCAGAGATATGCCTGATGCAATAATTTTATCAGTGGGAAGGTTAAGTTTTCTGTTCTTACCCGCATCCCGTATAGAGCTTCCGTTAAATGTTATATTTCCATTAGTGAGGGATTCAAGCCCCACTATTGATTTCAGAAGGGTGGATTTTCCTGCACCGTTTGCACCGATAAGTGAAACAATTTCACCCTCTGCAACATTGAGATTTACCCCTTTTAATGCCTGAATATTACCGTAGTTTACACGGACATCTTTAAGTTCCAGTATTTTATTAGTCATCGGTTTTTCCTAAGTAGGCTTCTATAACGTCTTTATTGTTCTGTACCTGTGAGGGGGTACCCTCTGCGATTTTTTTCCCGTAGTTTAAAACTATAATTTTATCGCAGATATTCATGACAAGTTTCATATCGTGTTCAATGAGAACCACAGTTATACCAAGATCACGAATCCGTTTTATTGTTTTCATAAGGCTGTCAGTTTCCTGAGGATTCATCCCTGCAGCAGGCTCATCAAGAAAAAGAATCTCAGGTTCTGTGGCAAGCGCTCTTGCTATTTCAAGTTCTCTCTGTTTTCCGTAGGGGAGGTTTTTAGCATACTCATCACGCATATCAAGGAGGTTGAAAAAATTAAGCCATTTAATAGAGTTTTCATAAATGTCCTTCTCTTCTTTCTTTACGTAAATCCTTCCAAGAATGAAATTCAGAAATTTGTTTTTTACAATTTTCGGGTTGTTCCCTCGGAAATGTCTTCCAATCATAACATTTTCAAAAACTGTCATATCTTTAAAGAGGCGTATATTCTGAAATGTCCGGGCTATTCCGCTTCGTGTAATTTTATATGCCGGGAGTTCGGTTATATCCTCCCCCTTGAAAAAAACGTGTCCGCTTGTGGGGAAGTCGAGTCCTGTAATTGTATTAAACAGAGTCGTCTTCCCGGCTCCGTTAGGTCCGATGAGTCCTGTGATTGAATCTTTGAATATCTCAATATCAACATCGGCAACAGCTATTACTCCGCCGAACTCTCTTCTTAAATTTTGTGTATATAGTAAAGGCACTTTACTTCTCCAGGTCTGATATTTCTTCTTTTACGATTTTAGCATAATTAAGTTTTATTCGCCCGATTATACCCTGCGGTCTGTAGATCATCATCAGAACAAGTATCAGTCCGAAGAGTATCTGGTTAAGCTGCGGCGGTATAATATGTGAAATCCCCATAAGTCTGGGGAGCTCCGATGCAAGAACAATTATAACAGCTCCGACTATTGTGGCGAAGCTGTTCCCCAGTCCTCCGAGAACCGCCATGCAGAGTATCATTATAGACATCATGAAATCGAAGGTGAGGGGAGCAACAGACTGATTGAATGCCGCAAATAAACTCCCGGCAATTCCCGCAAGAAACGCGCCGGTGGTGAAGGCGCCGATCTTGTATTTCGCAGTATTTATCCCCATAGAAGAAGCGGCAATTTCATCCTCTCTTATTGCTTCAAGGGCGCGTCCCACACGTGATCTTATAATGCGTCTGATGAAATAGTAAGTCGCCGCAACAAATATCCAGATTATTACTATCCAGGCCGGTTTGTCCATTGATGATAATGTTGTTCCGAATATTGACGGACCCGGAATTCCGTTGATTCCCATGGGGCCTTTTGTAACGCTGTCCCAGTTAAGAATAACATTCCGTACTATTTCTCCGAAGCCCAGCGTTGCGATTGCGAGATAGTCCCCCTTCAGTCTCAGTGTGGGAATACCTATGAGAATGCCGAAGAGCGAGGCGATAAATCCCGAGATGATCATAGACTCCCAGAACCCCATATGGAATGTGGTCATGAGTACAGCAGTTGTGTAGGCGCCTATTGCAAGAAATCCCGCCTGACATAGAGAAAGCAGCCCGGTGTATCCTACGATAAGGTTAAGTCCCATTGCCGCAATGGCGTAGATTCCTATATAGATAAAGATCAGTAATATAAAATTGAGCATCTCTAAACCTTTTCCCTGATATTCTTCATTAAAATTCCGCTTGGTCTGAGAAGGAGTATCAGAATAAGTACCGAAAATGCAATGGTGTCTTTCAGTCCCTGCGGTATGCCGAGTATTACAACTCCGAATGTTTCAAGAAGTCCCAGAATTATTCCTCCAAGCATTGCGCCGCTGATGTTTCCTATACCGCCCACAACTGCGGCGATAAAAGCTTTTAAGCCCGCCATTGTTCCCATTGTTGGGTAGACTTTGTATTCAAGCGCTATTAAAACACCGGCTACAGCGGCAAGAGCTGATCCGATGGCAAATGTCAGTGATATGATGAGGTTTACGTTTATTCCCATAAGAGCCGCAACGGGCTGGTTCTGACTGGTGGCCCTCATTGCCTTTCCGAGTCTTGTTCTGTCTACAAAAAGTTTAAGTCCTGCCATCATAATAAGACCTACGGCAAGTATCATAAGCTGGTTCGGGGTAATGCTTGATCCTCCGATATCCATTGAGGAGTTGTTGAACGGGTATTCAAATTTTTTGGATTTTGTTCCGAAAAACAATGCTGCCAGATTTGCAAGGATAATAGAAACTCCAATTGCGCTGAGGAGAGGAGCAAGTCTTGGGGCTTTCCGGAGCGGCTTGTATGCGACCTTTTCAATCACCACTCCGAGTATTGCGCTTGCAATCATTGCTATGACAAGAGCAGCGATAAATATTCCAATTGTATATGCGGCCCCTTTTGACGGGTCGTAGAGGAAATAGTAGAAATAGTATCCGGCATATGTACCGGCCATGAGAATTTCACCGTGAGCAAAATTTATAAATTTAAGAATACCGTATACCATTGTGTAGCCCAGGGCTATCAGCGAGTATATGGCGCCCAGGGTCAGTCCGTTTATCAGGTGCTGCAGCAGCTCATTCGATGGTATGTTGAAAAGATTCATCCGTTTACTTCCTTAGATCTATGAATAAAAAGGGGTTGTCTTAATAATCCGGAAATTCCTCCCCCTCCATGGGGGAGGCTAGGAGGGGGTGAAATAGTTGATGTCAACATCTTTCAATCACCCTCCCCGGCCCCTCCCATCAAGGGATGAGAGAAATCCGGCGTTTAGCTCAACCCTTTTTTAAGTATGATTATTTTATTTCTGCCAGTTTTTCGCCGTCAAGTTTAAACATTTTAAGCTGCTTAAACTGTTTATTCTCTACAGTATAGATACCGATGTTTGCAACAAGGTCTCCATCAGCTGTAAAAGTGATTTTTCCGGAAGCACCGTCATAATCTTTTGTTTTAGCAACAAAATCTCTCACCTTGTCTCTGTCTACTTTAAGAACTCCGCTCATACCTTTGCTTGAAGTTTCTTTAATAGCGTTAAGGATGATTTTTGCTCCGTCATATGCATTTAGGCTGAATGCATCGGGTTTTTCGCCCCATTTAGCCTGGTATTTAGCTTCGAAATTTATTTTGTTCTGGCTTGCAGGCTGCTCAGCTGCCTGTGTGTAAATTACACCGTTAGAAAGATCCCCTGCGAGTTCGAAAATCTGAGGATTTGAGAATCCGTCTGCGCTGTAGATTTTTGTTTTAAGACCAAGCTGTTTTGCCTGCTCAAGAATCTGTGCAATTTCAGCAACATAGTTCGGTACATAAAGAGCTTCAGGATTTGCGCCTTTTATCTTTGTCAGCTGGGTTTTGAAATCCTTGTCCCCCTGAAGAGCAGTTTCAACAGCAACAACTTTTCCGCCCTCTTTTTCATACTGGGCTTTGAAATCCATTGCAAGACCCTGGCTGTAATCGTTCTTAACATAAAGAATAGCAACAGTTTTTACATTATCAACTTTAGCAAGATATTTACCGAAAACGACTGCCTGAAGAGCATCACTCATAACATCTCTGAATATGAATTTTCCTTTCCCGGGGAGATCTTTGTGAGTTGATGATGGTGAAATCATAACTATTTTTGCAGCTTCAGCTTTCGGTGCAACAGCAAGAGATACAGAACTGAAAACTGCTCCCACTATTCCGAATACCTTGTCAACGCCTGCGAGCTTTTCTATAGCAGGGTTTCCTTTCTCAACTTTTCCTTCTGTGTCTTCAACAATCAGTTCAGCATTGAAACCTTCAGCTCCGCCTGCTGCATTGAATTCTTCAATTGCAATTTTCACAGACTGGCTCATAAGCTTACCGTAGTTGCCTGCATCACCGGTCATAGGTCCTAGAAAACCGATTTTGATGGTTTTTCCTGACTCGATAACGTCAGAATCTTTTCCGCATGCAACAAAGGAAAGAAGCATGAGAGAAAAGAGAACCGCGAGTAACTTTTTCATAATAAACGCTCCTTACATAAAATTAATTGGTTATATTATTCGGCGCGAACGCCTGAAATATACAGAGGTTGTACTTAATGCTTATAGCAACCGTTTATTGTCAGAAAGTACAGCACCGGAAATGTCAGAATGAAACAAGTTACAGGGTTAGGATAAGAATCTATCATTTTCAGGGTATTTCCAGTACTTTTTCGTGACTTACCTTTTTGCGGCGTTTAGGTGAATATGTCAATTATATAATGGGGAACAGGCTCATTTTTAAGGCATTTTAACCATGGATAAACCGGTATGATGAGCATTTTACATCTGTGAAATATGATAAATATATTTGACACATTAAGCTCTGAATTATGTTTTTACCCATGATAAAATTTAACTCTAAAACCCTGTTTATGGCTCCAATGGCAGAGATAACCACCCCCTCTCTCAGGCGATGTGTAAGAAAATTCGATAAAGAGACCGTTCTTTATTCAGAGATGCTGAGCGGTGCCGCAATTTCATTCGGTTCCAGTCACAATGAGCCTCTGACTATTATTAATGAAAATGATGAGCCCTTTGTATTTCAGCTTCTGGGTGGTGATCCCGGTACAATGGCCGAAGCATGCCGGATACTTGCAGAGAAGAAATGTTCGGGAATTGATATAAATATGGGATGTTCAGCTCCCGATATCGTTAAAAAATTCCAGGGGTCCAGACTCCTTTCCGATATGGCTGCAACACGGGAGATTGTAAAGCAGTGCAGAAAGGTTTTCAGCGGAACTCTATCTGTTAAAATGAGAAGCGGTTTTGAGGAGAGCGATAATAAGTATCTGGTAGATTTTGCAAAGATGCTTGAGGCGGAGGGTGTCAATTACATTACACTGCATCCCCGTCACGGGAAACTCTCGTTCAGAAGAACCGCTGACTGGAGTCTTGTTAAACTCCTTAAAGAGAAGATACAGATACCGGTTGTAGGTAACGGCGATATCGCTTCTCCCGATGATGTAAAGAGAAGGTTCGGTGAAACCGGTTGCGACGGGATTATGATCGGGAGAAATGCCGTTGCCGCCCCATGGATATTTGCACTTGCAAGGGGGCTTCTGAATGACGGAAGTTATAAACTGGAGGTTAATCTTCCGGATGTCTTCAGTGATGTTCTTCTAGGGATAAAAAAAGATCTTCCGGAGCATCTGCATAAAAGCAGAGGGCATAGATTCGCGTTCTATTTCTGTAAAAATTTTATTTTCGCTCACGACATTTTTAAAAAGATCAGAAATGTCGATGAGTTAGATTTAATGATTGAAATTATCAATGAATATGTTATAAGGAATCCCGAAGAGAGAGTAAAGGTTTTTGAACAGGAGTAATCTTAACAATAGATTTTAAATTGAATTTATCGGGATACTGATTAAAATCCCCCGGCCTTGCGGCCACCCCCGACAGACATGGATGTATTAGTGTCGGCGGGTGCATGGATGCACATTAGCCGACCTTTAATAAAGAGGGTTTTGACTTTTAGTGCCTGGAGGGGGATGCGCAATTCTGTAACTGTTCATCTCTGTTAAACCCCCTTTAATAAAGGGGGGCAGGGGGGATTTTTAAGTAGTTTGCATTTTCTGGGGTTTAAGGGGCGGCCGCCCCTTAAATAGCCCCGCAGGGCCCTGCGCTGACACATCGCCCCCGCAGGGGGCGATGTGTCAGCGAATACATTTTCAGGAGGACTTAACGGATGGAATATTTAAGAGTCTGGAAAGAGATTGATATTGAAGAAGTTAAAAATCATATAATAATGGTTGAGGACAAGTACGGCCATTGCCCTGGCTGTAAACAGATAGGGATAGAGCTTAAAGATGTTAAAAAGTGTCCCGGCTGCGGAAGAGTTTTTAAATATGCAACTTCAAAGGATGCGCGGGGCGGAAAATCTGATGTGGTTGTAAGAACCAGAAAGAAACTCCCCGAACTTGTCTTTGTGGATTATGATGATTATGAAAGAGTAACAGGGAAAAAGAAAGCGGAGAGTCTGTTTAATATTTAATTTCAGAACAGTAATTATTCCTGAATATAATTTTTTTGAGTAAAAAAAAGAATATGTATATCCCCTTCGCCTTCGGCGGCGGGGATAATAGCTTTTTTTTATTTTTGAAAAGTTAAGGAATAAATAATTATTTCAGAATTAAAATTAAAGGAAGTCGTCACTTTCACCCTTAGCTTTTCTGTAGTAAAGACGGTAGTATGTGAATGCAGTATAATCATCTCCAAGCAGGTCATATACTACACCCATATTGTAAAGCGCTTCTATAAAGGTTTTATCTCTTTCATAGGCCTGCTTGAAAGACTGCAGTGATTCAAGATATTTTCCTGAAATCAGTTCAGCCAGTCCAAGTTTAAACCACCCCTTGACGAAACCCGGATCGAGTGAAACCGAGAGTTTGAGATGCTTTATTGCATCGGGGGCTTTACCCTTCTTTAGAATGTATATCCTTCCCAGTCCGTAGTGCCCCAGAGTGTATGAAGGATTTACTTTAACCGCTTCTTTGAAATTTACTTCAGCTTCGGTATAATTACCCGATTTAAATGATTCTACACCCTTGTTATAGTAGAACGTTGAATTTTCGGCGTATAAACTGCACCGGGCAATAATAAAGATAATAATAAAAAAAACAGCGCTTTGATTCAACTTCTCATCCAGCTTTTGGTATCATTTTCTTTAAATTTTCATAAAAGAATTTTTCGATCCCCTGATTGAAAAAAAAGTAAATAATGAAAATAATCCATAGAGTGATAGTCAGAAGGCAGAGAAACCGCAGCATCTTCTCGGCTCCCGTATCGTTGGCTTTATAAAAAATAATTATCAGCGCAAGGGGCCAGATAACAAACATCCCGGCAAAAGCTATAATCAGCAGTTCTTTGAAAAACTCAACGAATGAAATATACCATCCTGCTTTAAACGATGTAAAAGCGGCTGTTAATTCATTAAAGAAAAACCACACATAAAATATGAAGATGAGAGTGGCAATGAGTTTCCAGAATAACTCAATTCGCGGTCGGAACCAGAGCAGCAGTATTGTTATTCCCCAAACTGAAAAAAATAAAAATATCGATTTAATCATTAAAACTTCATTTGTCATGAGGTTCACCTTGTATTCTTTCTCCGCCGCGCCTTTGGGCGGAGAGCAATTTGCCGACAATTTATGAGTACTTTCGTACAGTGCTGTTTTTATTATCGAATTATTATTGCATTATTACAATAAAAATATTATACAATTCGTTGATTAGAATGTAATTGCGTATAAACCGTCTGCATTCTATCTCCGTCGCGCTTATGGTGCGGCGGAGAGCAATTTTACAACCAGTTTCTGAGTAAGTCCCAGGAACACAGTCTTTACAGGGTCAAAGGGGCGGCGGTTGGTGAGCATAGTCGAACCATAGCCCCTTTAGAAGCCCCGCAGGGCTCCCTGCGGTCCCGAAAAAGGAGTTTTTGGGACTTTTTTGCATTCTGGTTATTTGAAGGGTTATAGTGAATTATTTAAAGATAAATGTTTTATTACTCATGTTTACATCAATTTTTCTGCTTTCATGCAGGGAATCACCAGTTGCCTTTAATAGAATTGAATATGTAATACCCGGTCATATAAATATAAAAATTGATGATCTGAGCAGTAGATTCGCGGAAATTAAAACTGATCCTGAAAGCTCAATTTATATTGTGATTGTGCTTTACAGTTATTCATCAGGGGCTGAAACAATAAGTTTTTCCGGCGGTGATGATATGACAACTGTAACAGCAGGGGGGAGACTGAAAGCGCTTGTCAAGGTGATGGACGGAAAAAAAATTCTAAGAGCTGAATTTGCAGAGGGGAGGGGTAACAGCAGAGAGGATATGCTCTCCTCTTTACTGCAAGAGATTAAACTCAGACTTGTTCAGTAAAAGTTTAATCTCCTTTCCTGTATTTTATCAGTTCTTTTTCTCGATATTTTTAAAAATATCTTCAGGAATGATCTTGTTCTTCTCATATTCAGCTTTTATTACATCCCCGGCTGATGTTCGAAGGTCATTTGCAATTGTGCATCTCCCTTCAAGAAGTACGCCATTTTGTATAATAAGCTCGGGTGTTCTTATATCACCGAATACTTTTGCGGTGGGCATGAGCAGAACCCGGCTTGTGGCATTTATGTTCCCCATAATAAGCCCTTCAACAATTACAGAGACAGCTTCTATATTTGTTTTAACTTTCCCTTCATGTCCGATGTAGAGCTGGTCTGCTTTCAGGGATTTCCCTTCAAAGCGCCCGTCTATTCTTAGAGAACCGTTTATGCTGAAATTACCGGTGAAATATGATTTTTCACCTATTACATTGGTTGACTGATCCCCTGTAGATTTAACTAATGCCATGATTTAATCTCCTTAATTCAACATATACAATTTTTATTTTTTTTTAATAATGTCAACTTCAATTTATTGTCATTTTTCATTCAATAATCAAAAAGGCAACTGTTTTAAAACCGGACGGCAGATATCCGCTGTGTGAATCTGACATTCTCCCCTCATCTTTATGTGAGGTACATATCATCCGGAGAAGGCCCCTGGTTAAGGGGTTGTCTGAAATTTGTTTATAATAGTGTGAAAATAGCAGATTTTATTATATTAAAACACTAATTTAACATTTTTTTACGACATAATAAAATTTTTCTCGACAATTTTTTTTAATTGCTCAATGTTTATTTAGAGTTAATTAATGAACTTAAACTACGAAAAGAAAAATGATATCATCATTGTTTATGTCAACTCCCCTCTTGATATAGGGAATTCCCCATTAATTCAGCGGGATATAAGCACACTTATAAGTCAGTTTCCTGATTATAATTTTGTTCTCAACATGGAATCTGTCGAGTTTATGAACAGCGCCGGACTTGGTGTACTGATTATTTCTACAAAAAGACTTGAATCTAATAACAGATGTCTCAAAATAAGTAATCTTAATGATGCAGTTAAGAAAGTAATTCAGATATTGGATGCCCATGAAATTATTAATGTTTATGATACTGAAGATGAAGCGGTTAAGTCTTTTGAACTCCGCGGGTAGAATTGCGCTTTTCGGGTCAGTTCTTCTATTTTTACCTCTTTTTATTTCTCTTTCCTGCAAAGGTATGCAGCAGAGTGAGATTTCTAAATGCGAAGAAAACTGTGAATATTCAAAACGGGACTGTGTTGAGAATTGCGGCGGATACAATACCTTCGGATTTTCTATTGATTTCAGTAAATCCGGTTTCAGCTCACCCTACGCATGCACCGGCAGATGTGAAGCTGCTTCTGAAAGATGTCTTAAATTGTGTGAAGATCAAACAAAAGCTGATGAATAAAATTCTTCTGCTGGGAATAAACGCCCGGTACTCTCATTCCAATCCTGCGCTGTTCTATCTTAAAAGCAGTATAAAAGATCTTGATATCCAGACCATCATAACTGAATTTACAATCAGCGAGAGTGCTGATAAAATTATCAGTGATCTGAAAAGTATCAAACCGGACTTTCTTGCAGTCTCTGTCTACATCTGGAACTCCGCTCTTGTAAAAGAGATTCTTGAAAATATTAAGCTATCACTCCCGGAATTGAAAATAGTTCTCGGCGGTCCTGAGGTCAGTTATAACAGCATCGAGTGGCTCTCCACGTTTAATGGAATTGATTATATTATAACAGGGGGAGGCGAGGCGGCTTTCCGGGAGCTTGTAATCTCACGGTTCACCACGGAGAGAAAAGTTGTCACAGGTTGTAACTCTCATTTCAGTTCAGTCATTTTTCCGTACAGTGATGAAGATATGAGATCGCTCAAGGGGCGGTATATATATTATGAAAGCAGCCGCGGGTGTCCCTTTAACTGTTCATATTGTCTCTCCTCTGTGAAGAGTCAGAATGTTGAGTTCCGGAATACCGGTCAGGTTATTGAGGAACTGGATTTTTTTGCGCGTTATAATCCCCCTCTGATTAAATTCGTTGATAGAACTTTTAATTTAAAAAAAGAACATTACATCCCGGTGTGGGAACACATCGTAAAAAGATTCAGCGGGAGCGGAACCTGTTTTCACTTCGAAATTTTTCCCGAGCTTCTGGATAATGATGATCTGAAATTTTTATCAGGCGTTCCATCGGGGCTTTTCCAGTTTGAGATGGGGATTCAGTCGACCAAAGAAGAGACATTGAAAGAGATACATCGTGCGGGCTCCTGGGTGAAGGCGGAGAAGAATATAAGAAAGCTTGTTGATATGGGTAATATTCATCTGCATACGGATCTGATTGCCGGTCTCCCTTATGAGACCGCGGCTGAATATGGTGAATCGTTTAATAAAGTGTACTCACTTGGTGCTGAACATTTTCAAGGGGGATTTCTTAAAGTTCTTCCGGGAACAGAGATGTATCGCAGAAGCGGAGAGTACGGTATTGAGTATAATCCTTTCCCCCCTTATGAAATTATCAGTAACAGATGGATTGCACCGGGTGAGATGGAGAGGCTTAAACTTGTGAGTGAGCTTGTTGATCTGCTTCATAATGCGGAGAAGTTTACCGCAACGGAAAAGTTTATGATTTCACTCTATGGAAATCCCTTCGATTTTTATAACAGGATGGCCGGATATTTGAAACGTGAAGACGATGGCTCACACCGGAAATGGGAGCGTCAATGTGAAATTTTAATTCAGATGGTGAGAGCTGATCATTCCAAGTCGATTGAAGCATTGATCGATTATCTCAGGTGGGACTGGTGTTCGGTTATGAAGCATCACCATTTTCCGGAGATCCTAAAATCTGAATCAACTGTCGAGGCGAAGAGGATAGGGTACCGCTATTTCGTAAATCAGTCTGCCGGCGGGGAATACAGATTCCGCGGTTCTGTTTTTTCAAAGGGGGACCTGAGGAGATCGATTTTTTTTGTGGCGGAAAGTGAAGATTTCAGTAAAATTTATATGAAAGATAAGATGGCCATGTTTCTTCCTGATAAAAGAATCATTTTTTTTAATCCCGATTGACGGAGCCGGTATTTATTCAATTGACATTATCACGGTTATGGCATGTCGTAATTTTTATTGAGTCAGTTCAGCCGCATTATGATAATACATCGGGTAGAGGTTTATTTTTTGGGGCACAGCGCTTCGCGCTGCGCCTGAAATGGGGGATTACGGGGGCATCGCCCCCGTAATCCCCCATTTCCAGCGTATGCGGAGCATACGCATCCCCGAAAATAATTTGCTACCGATACATCGAAGAAATTAAAGGAAAATAGACAATGGACGCAGAGCAGAGGAAAAAACAGATACTTCAGTGCGCGAAAAAACTTTTTGCATCTAAAGGGTATTATCAGACACAGATTTCGGATATACAGCATGCAGCAGGTGTGGCGCGCGGAACCATATATCAGTACTTTAAAAATAAGGATGATATTTTTGAGACCATCCTGGAAAACCTGTTTATTGAATGGAAAAATGCTCTCGATAAAAAACCTGATGCTGATTCTGATGATTTCAAAAACGGATTTAAATTTTTCAGATTTAAAATTAAAAGTATTTTTGAATTTTTTGACGAGGACCCCGATTACTGCAATATTCTGCTTAGAATAGGTCTTGGGCTTGGTGAAAATTTTGATAAGATAATAAGACGCTTTGACATTCAAATGGTAGACCTGGCTAATAATTATCTGAAAGCCGGAATTAAACAGAAGCGGATAAAGTCCGATGTAGACCTTGAACTACTGTCGAATCTCCTGGGGGGTGCGATTATGAGAACAGCTTATTATTACGGGGTAACAAAAAAAAGTAAAGATGCGATAGATATAGATCTACTCACAGAAAGATTTGTGAACACATTCTGCTACGGAATTTTTGTCGAACAGAAGATCAGCTGATTTTTCGTTTAAGGCACAGCGCTTCGCGCTGTACTTTAAACATGGGATTACGGGGGTGTAGCCCCCGTAATCCCATGTTTAAAGAGTATGTAAAGCATAGGCACATCTGAAAAACCACTCTTTTCGGCAGTGGTGAGAATAAAGCTTTTTTTGAAAAAACTCTTTTAAATTTTTTACTTATCATGATATGCATTATATTGAAAGTGGCAGTAATTCCTGAATATATGTTTTAGTGAAGAATAGAGGGCTTTGTCTCCACTCCATTGAAAGTTGTGAATTTATAAGAATTATTTTTTTATAAATGGAGGGGGCGTTTTAAGAAAAATAGATTTTTGTTAAGGATAGCATTTATGAAAAATATACTTCTACAGTTAACTCTCACCATGCTGCTTTTTTCCGCAGCTGTACTGCTCTTTGCCGATGAAACAGATAAGAGTGCGGTATCGGAGACCTCTTCAAGTACATATTCATCCAATCTCACGGGCTTTGAAGTGGGGGGTCTTCTTGGTGTGCCGAGCGGATTTACCATGAGATACTGGTTTACCGACCGGTACGGGCTGGAGTTTATAACGGGTTTCAGTCTTGATACTGAACCGCTTATGGGTGTTGATTTCATTTATAAACCCTTCGGCATGTTCCACGCGGCAACATGGAATCTCTATTTTACTATTGGCGCGGGTTTTATGGCGTCATATGCCGGCGGTGAATCGGAGTACATTGCCCGCATGCCGTTAGGTTTTACCATCCCCCTTGATAACTATCCTGTGCAGTTTACACTTTATGGCGCTCCCGCAGTTCAGATGAATCACCCAGACAATAAGGAGATTCAGTGGGGGGCAGCTGTCACCTACAGTTTCTCCCGTGGCGAATACCTTTTTGAGAAGAGACAGCAGGCTTTGTATAAAAACTGGAAGCTTGAAAGCGAAGTGAAAGGTTTGAAGAGCGGACTTGATGAAACGAAGGGACAGTTGTCAAAAACAGAAAGCGATCTGGAGAAGACCCGCGGAAAACTGTCTGATACCGAGAGTGAGCTGAACAGCATCAGAAGTGAACTGGGGACAACAAAGAAGGAGATATCGCAGCTTCAGGGCAGTCTGTCCAGCACACAGGGTGAGCTGGAGAGTACAAAGACCACACTTGGAGATTTTAAGATCCGTCTTGACGGAGCAAAGGAGGAGCTTAACCGGACCCGGCAGAAGCTCGATGAAAAGGATAGAGAGTTAAAACAGAATCAGGCCGACCTTGATAAAGCTAAAGAGATTATGAATACGGCACTTGACGGAGCGGAGCTGGAAGAGGAGAAGGCGCGTATCGCAGAGAAGCAGCGTCAGCTTGACAGGGAGCTTAAACGGCTGGCAGAGGAGAAGATATCCCTGAAAAAGGGTAACGAACAGGAGTCGGAAACGCGCTCTCTCTGGGAAGAGAAGTGTAGTATACGGAGAGGTGTTGTTAACAGTGATGGAGAGTGTGTCTGCCGTGTGGGTGAAACATGGAATCCGGATAAAAGCGCATGTGTATGTATTGCCGGATATACTTTCAATAAAAAGAGCGACCGCTGTGAACCCTGTCCGATTATAAATTATAACGGGGCCTGTGTTTCCCGATGTGATGATGATGAAAATCAGGTCTCGATGAAGAAGGGGCCGCATAAATTTGTCTGTGTAAAAAAATGCAGAGGTAAAAATGAGATATGGATTAAAGGCAGCGGCAGATGCGGCTGTATTGACGGTTATAACTATGATAATAGCGGTAAATGTGTTCCGCGTCGTTAAAAAACAGATGGAGGCTTTATAAGATGAATTATTCTAAAAGGAATCTGCTTGCGCTGATTATTGCGCTGCTCTCTTCCTCATTTATTATTACTATATTTTCTGTATTTGCCGGAAATACCCCTCTGGGTGAGCTCATGACCGGTTATCAGAGCGCGGCTCATTATCCGTTTTCGCTTCAGAATTTAATGAATCTTTTCTTTTTTATAGGCCTTGGGCAGATATGGGTCAGATGGCTCAGCAGTCACGAGGAGAATGTATTTCTGAATATGTCGGGATTTCTGCCGGAGGATGAAACCACCGTTTTGTCAACAGATAGCGAGATTGACGCGATCCGTTCCAATGTTAATAACATTACCATCCGTGCAGATGCCTTTCTTCCCGATCTGATCAATACATGTTCCATTCAGTATCTGAAGTCACATACTGTGAGCGATACAATATCTGTTCTTAACAGTGCCCTTGATCTGCATATTCACAGGCTTGAGCTCCGTTATTCGCTGCTCAGGTATATTATCTGGGCTATCCCGACATTCGGATTTATCGGTACTGTTATAGGTATATCCGATGCATTGAGCAAACTCGATATAATCAAGTTCATGGGGGCTCACCTGGACAAGGTCGCCCAGTTCAGGGCGCTTACAATGGATCTGGGCTTTGCATTCGGTACAACAATTGTAGCCCTGGTTCATACTGCAATTCTTGTCTTTCTGATTCACCTTGTTCAGAAGCAGGAGGAGGAGGCGCTTAACAATAGTGCCCGTTATGTTCTTAATAATTTTATTAACAGGCTCTCTTCAAAATAAAATCCGGACTGACGGTGATGAAATAAATGAGAAGGATAGACAGAAATTTTAATATTTTTAATTTATCAATGCTCGATGTAATGACCGGGGCACTTGGAGCTGTCATGGCAATTATGGTGGTTCTGCTCACTCAGAAAATCGGTGTTGAAAATGAATCGTGTCAGGACTTGAAGTCCGAACTGATGACCACGACCTCTGAACTTGTAAATACCAGGGATGAACTTGTTAAAACACGGGAGGAGCTCCAGAAGGAGGCTCCGGATAAACCCACAACTTATGAGAAGATTGTTTCAGTTGCGACACTTATACGCCAGAATATCAGTGATATAAATAATACTATAGAATCGATAAAAAAAGTAAAGATAGATTTTTCCTCTTCACCTGAAGAGAAGGGTGTAATGGCTTTTAAGATCCCTAAAAATGTAGTAATGCTTGTAGATCTTTCCGGAAGTATGGCCCCGGATAAAAATGATGACAAAGAGGACCGTCTGTCCCAGGTAAAAGCTGCGATTAAGATGTATATCGCATCTATGGATGAGGATTACAAGATCGATATTGTGTTTTTTCCGGCATTCAAAGAGAATGTCGATTCGGCAGTGTGCAGAGATTTTACAATAAAACCGGACCTGGATCAGGCATGCTTGAAATACGGGAGAAGGGATGATGCCTATGACAATGAATCCCTCTCGTGCTATAAATACGGTTTTTTTGAAGGGGCTCTTAAACCTCTGTTAAACGAAAACGATAAGTATTATTTTTATCAGAAAGTTTCATGCTTAAAGCCGTATCATGACACTCCGACAAAGCAGGCTCTGGAGTTTGTACTCACCTCCAGCCGTTATGCTTCGGCAGAAGGTGTAATTCTTTTCAGTGACGGTGAACCTGATGTGCTGAGGAAAAAGATTCTGACCCTTGATCAGTTTCTTTCGAGTATTAAAAAAATGAACAGCAGCGGGAAAAAAATATTTACAGTGGGTGTCGGGAGCGAATTCCGGAATAAAGCCGATACAACAGCTGTAAAATTTCTGCGCGATGTCGCTGCCCAGAACAGCGGATTTTTTCTCGGATTCTGAAAAATCAGAATATTGTTCAAAAAAATGATCAGTGATTTGGAGTAGTTCTATGAAAAAAATGAATACCGGTCAGATGCGTGTTCTGAAAATCATTCATATATTTCTCTTTGTATTATGGGTCGGCGGCGGGCTGGGGCTCGTTGCTGTAATGTTTCTGGCAGTTCCTGCTCATCCGGATGATATATATATGAAGTTCCGTGCAATGCAGGTGATTGATGACTTTATTATTATACCGGGTGCCATGGGTTCTTTCTTTGCAGGGCTTGTTTACGGCATATGGACCGGATGGGGTTTCTTTAAACATAACTGGGTAACTGTAAAATGGGTCATGACAACAGCACAGATTCTTTTCGGAACTTTTGCACTCGGTCCGTGGCTGAATCAGAATGTTGACATTGCACATGAACTTCGCGGTGCTGCGTTAGTGAATCCTGATTTTATCAATAATGTATCACAAATTCAGATCTGGGGGACAGTACAGGTTCTTCTGCTTATATTTATGGTTATAATTTCAGTAATTAAACCGTGGAGAAAGATCCGGGAGTAGTATTATTTCTTCGTAAGTATCTTAATTCATAAATTTAAAAATATCTTCTTGAGCAGATAGTCATTCTCTGCATATTATAATGATTTTCATGGAGTTACTATGGCACATTTTACTACAAAATCAGGTTATGAAAAATTTGCCGAAAGACTTAATAAATTCCCTTTGGGAGTCGTTGAGTCCGATACTCTTTATGAAATATTGAAAACTCTTGTGACAGAGAAAGAGGCTTCGATGCTTTCTGTCCTTCCTCTAAAACCATTTAATGCAGAAAAAGCCGCGAAAATATGGAAACTCAAAGTAAATGAAGCTGAGGTAATACTGAACGAATTCTGTCACAAGACAATGCTTGTCGATATGGAAACCGGAGGAGAACCGAAGTATGTAATCCCCCCTCCAATGGCCGGCTTTATAGAATTTTCCATGATGCGACTCGGGAACGACAGGAATCAGAAACATCTTGCTGAACTTTATTACCAGTATATGAATGTGGAGGAGGATTTTGTTAAAACTCTTTTCACTACGGGAGATACTAAATTAGGCCGTGCATTTGTTAATGAAAAAGTTCTGGCAAATGACAATTCACTTACAGTACTAGATTATGAACGTGCCAGTGAGGTTATCAACAGTGCAACTCATATGGCGATAAGTACATGTTACTGCCGTCATAAAATGATGCACGCGGCTAAGGCGTGTGATGCTCCCCTTGACATCTGCATGACATTTAACGCAAGTGCTTACACTCTTGTTAAGCATGGTTCCGCAAGGAGAGTGGATAAGGCTGAGATGTTTTCACTTCTTGAAAAAGCTTACGAACATAACCTTGTGCAGTTTGGCGAGAATCAGCAGAAAAATGTAAATTTTATATGCAACTGCTGCGGCTGCTGCTGCGAGGCCATGCAGGCACAGAAACGTTTTGCTATTTTGAACTCGATTAACACTACAAATTTTATACCTCAGGTTGTTGAAGATAAATGTACCGGCTGCGGAAAGTGTGTGGAAGTCTGTCCTGTTGAATCTCTTTCTCTGGTTTCTGCAGGTGATCCAGAACATAAAAAAAAGAAAAAGGCCAGGCTGATAGAGCAGCATTGTCTTGGATGCGGTGTCTGTGTCCGGGCGTGTCCTCACGATGCTGTTAAACTTGTGGAGAGACAAGTAAAAGTTATCACACCAGTCGATTCTGTTCATAAAGCAGTTATGATGGCAATCGAACGTGGAACTCTTCAGCATCTGATATTTGACAATCAGGTGATGTGGAATCATCGCGCTCTGGCTGCAATTAACGAGCAGGTTAAATCGAAATATCTTGCTGCATTGCTGGCGAAAATCAAAGTTTAGAAAGAAGATTTCTGTTAAATCTCTTTATGGCTGATGAGAGTAATTCACTGTTTAAAAACTCTATTATGCTGGACGTGAAAGTCTGAGTGGGGAGTTTTTTATTTAAATTGAAGCTGGAAAATATCAAACGGAGCTTGACAAAAATTAATTTGATTGTAGTATCCGCCGAAGCAAAAAATTTTTATTCGAAATATAAAAAACTTTTCACTTGTAAATCCGGTATTCCGGCCGGGGAAAACTGTATACAGCAGCAGATTTAAATACGGATTAGTAAATGTATAACAATAAAAATGGGGGAATGTTTTTTATGAAAGAAGCAGTAATACTCGGAGCAAGCCGTACTCCAATAGGTGACTATATGGGATCTTTGAGCTCGCTCACAGCCGTTGAATTGGGAATTGTGGCGGCAAAATCTGCGCCTCTATGAGAGCAACAGAAATTGCATCACATCAGATTATGCTTGGTAAACATGACATTCAGCTTGTTGCAGGTTACGAGAGCATGAGCAACGCTCCATACATGTCTCTCAAGGCTCGTCAGGGTCTTCGCATGGGGGATCAGCCTTTTGTTGACCATATGCTTCATGATGGACTTGTAGATGCATTCAACAACTACCACATGGGAATTACTGCCGAGAATCTTGCTGAACAGTATAATGTCAGCAGAGAGGAGCAGGATGAGTGGGCTTACATGAGTCATCAGAGAGCGGTTGCTGCAATCAATGCGGGAAAATTTAAAGATGAAATTGTTCCTGTTACAGTTAAGACCCGTAAAGGTGAAGAGATAGTTGATCGTGATGAGCATCCCCGTGCGGACCTTACACTGGAAGCTCTGGCTAAACAGAAAGCTGCATTTAAAAAAGACGGAACAGTAACTGCAGGAAACGCATCTTCACTTAATGACGGCGGTGCATCACTGGTACTGTCAAGTGCGGATAAAGCTAAGGAACTTGGCCTTAAACCTCTTGCAAGAATAGTTACAACAGCTTCTGCAGGTGTTGATCCTAAAGTAATGGGCTTCGGAGTTGTCCCAGCTGTTTATAAAGCTCTGAAATTCGCCGGCCTTTCCATGAGCGATATAGGTCTATGGGAGCTTAATGAGGCATTTGCGGCACAGGTTATTGCATGTAACAGAGAACTGAAGATAGATAAAGAGATTGTTAATGTAAACGGTTCGGGTATATCCCTGGGACATCCCGTAGGACAGACCGGCTGCAGAATTATAGTTACACTGCTTCATGAAATGCAGAAGAGAGATGTCAGATACGGTGTGGCATCACTTTGTGCAGGGGGCGGACCCGGAGTTGCGACTATTATTGAGCTTATTAAGTAGTATGATGATTAACTGACCGGATTGGTTAGCTAAGTTGTAATTAAAATTAATGGCGTCCTTCGGGGCGCCGTTTTAATTTTAAAATTTGCAGGTATAGCATTTAACGAAATGAAATAATATATACTTCAGGCTTCGACTCCGCTCAGCCAGCGTATAAAGCATTCCTGAATGATATACAACTTATTCCTAAGTGAATATAATATTGTTACCCTAGTACTTTGAACGAATAGATTTTCATTAAATAGTTTTTTATATAATACCGAAAAATCTCCCGGCCTATGGTTACCCTCTTTAATAAAGAGGGTCCAGACTTAAGGGATTTCATAACCCCCTTTATCAAAGGGGGATGTTGAGCGAAGCGAAACAGGGGATTTCAAGTTTATGGCTGATAAATTTTTTACAACACAAATAAAACTACTCCCTGAGAGGAATCGAAGGGCTATTCAATCATAAGCCGTTATAATTTTTCATACGGCTCTGATAACAATTATCCTTCACTCCTTAAATATAAGCATAAAACAGTTTTTACAATCAAATTCAACTCTGAATCTGATATTGCCGTCTGTGAGATAATACGGTTCGGTGAATTTTTTATTATTGCTGTTCTGTTTATGGCAGAGATTATTCTCATGTTTAAGGCAGAGTTTTGTTGTCATTAGCGGTCCTGTTATGCGTCTGGTTGAGTTTTCAATCTCTTCGACTCCGTGCCGATGGTAGAATTTTTCTGCAAGGTGATTGCTTATGTTCTGGCGATAGTCTGCTTTTTTATAAGGGTATGGAATCTCTGTTTTATCTATTGTCAACGGTTCTATCTTATATCCGGTGATTCTTGTCTGCAGGAGTTTATCTATTACTTTTCGTCTGAGATCATTGAGTATGCTCACGGGAATAAAATAGTTTTCGACCGGATTGATTTTAATATCGGATGCAGTGAATATTGTTCCGCCGAGTTTTGCAAGTTGTTTCCTTATCTGGCTGTTGTCCGCAGAATTTGAAATCTCTTTAGCGATCAGTATCTCTTCAGATGCGGTGAAGTTATCTTCATCTGTCACCGAGAGTTTGAATCCGGTTTCAGTTTCAGAGAAATCCATTGTGATTTCAATTTTTCGTTCAGTTCTGTCGGCAGATAATGTTTTTTCAAACATGATATCGTGGTTGCGGTAAACTACTGCATCTTTATATATTCCGTTCATTGTCAGCGGGAAGATTTTAGTATCCTCTTGTTAATTTTTTCAAGTGCCTTAAGTCTGAACCAGTTGCTCCCGATTTCGGCAACTCTGCCGATCTCTTTCCCAAGTGACTTCGGAGTGTGAGGGGATGTGATAGATCCGGTTCTTCCATTCATAAAGTATTCCGTATAACCGCGGTTGAATGTCTTCATAATATCGGGAGTAAAATCAAAGTATACTTTTCCTGAAGATGCTTTAGTTATATCGGATCTCTCTTCAAGTATGTCATCAAGAGCTTTCCTGTAGTGTGCAGTAATATTCTTTACGTAATCTATATCCTTGAGGCGACCCTCTATCTTCAGAGAATCAATTCCCGCGTCGATGATGTCTTTGAGATTGGCAGTCTGGTTCATATCTTTAAGCGACAGGGGATATCTGCTCTTTGAAATAATTTCTCCATTTGCATCTGTGAGAGTATAACTCTTTCTGCATGGCTGGGCGCATTCACCGCGGTTTGCGCTTCTCCCCCCCATTGCTGCGCTCATGTAGCATCTTCCGCTGAGGCTTACACATAACGCTCCGTGGATGAAAAATTCAAGTTCACACTTCGTCTCTTTTCTTATCTCTTTTATCTGCTGAAGTGAAAGCTCCCGGGCAAGTACGATTCTGGGAAATCCTATTTTGTCGAGAAATTTTACTCTTTCAATATCATAGTTGTCGGTCTGAGTACTGGCGTGCAGGTGTACAGGCGGGAGATTCATCTCAAGTATCCCCATATCCTGAATTATTATAGCGTCAATTCCTCTGTTGTAAAGATCCGTAATGAGTTTCTCCGCCTGTTCAACTTCGCTGTCATAGAGTATGGTGTTTATAGTCGCGTATACTTTTGCATTATATATATGGGCGTGTCTGATCAGTTTTTCAATATCATCAAGTGAGTTCGCCGCCGCAGCACGGGCGCTGAATTTTTCAGGACCGATATATACAGCATCGGCACCGGAATTAATCGCGGCAATTCCCGTTTCAAGATTTTTTGCAGGAGCAAGGAGTTCAATTTTACGCATGTTTATATTCTTCTCAGTTTTATTACAAAAGTATTAATCGTCAGAAAACACCATAGCTGATTAGTTTCAACTGATTTTTATTAAAAACAGGATTGAAAGCTTGACCTTGAGTGAAATTTTGTATAATTTATTCATAACAGGTAGAATATAATAAATGAAA
>PGXT01000017.1:34175-36022 GCA_002839285.1 Spirochaetae bacterium HGW-Spirochaetae-5
TCTGTCTGGAGTGATACATATAATTTTATCAGCAGTCCCGACACGGCATATCTTAGATCAAATTTCAGTGCGGATGTGTTTAAAAATCTTCAGATAACCGGCGCATTTATTTACCGTCCCGATGGAACCAGAGTGTCCGGCTACATCTTATCTTCAATGAAGCAGGATCTTGAAATAGCTGATAGCGGCTGGGATAATCTGCTTGGCGATCTGACGAAGAGAGTTTTTACAGGTGAGAATAAATCCCTTACGGGATTTATTAAGCACAGAGATGATGTTTATTTTGTATCCTGCCATAAAATTTATCAGGATTCCGGAGCCGGATATCCTGCGGGATGTTTTATACATCTAAGGTCATTTGACCAGATGCTGCTGGATCGCGTTTCCGCAGTAGCCGGTCTTAAAATTAGAATTGGTGAATTGGCAGTAAAAGAGAATAAGGATTTTACCGCTTCAGATAGCGGAGGAGTGTTCTTATATAAAAAGAACGGGAATGATATTATTCATCTTGTTATACCATTTAATGATATTGATGAAAATGAAATAATTGCTGTAGAAACTTTTCTTGAAAGAAAAATAAATCAGGAAGGGCGTATTGCCCGTTTTATTTTCTATATACTTCTTGCTTTTATAGTTTTAGTTTCCGGATTATTAAATCAGTTCCTTCTGAAAAAACTTGTAATCTTCAGACTTGAAAGGATGCTTCGAAGGGTAAAAGAGGTTGGAGAGACACTTGATCTTTCCAAACGTCTTGATTTGCGTGATAACGATGAACTTGATGAACTGGCAGCAGGTATTAATCGCATGCTTGACTCACTCAGGGATGAAAGAAACAGGTGCACCGAAGCGGAGTCAGAGAAAGAGTTAATGCAGGAGTATATGCTTCAGGCCAAGAAGATGGAAGCAATGGGGACAATGGCTGGAGGGATCGCACATGATTTTAATAATATGCTGGTTATCATTTTAGGCTCTGCTGAATTACTGCGCGTTGATCTCCCTGCTGATCACCCTGTTCTTGAACATGTTGAAAGTATTGAAAGTGCCGGCCGGAATGCCAGTGCGCTTGTAAGACGGATGATGACTATCAGTAAAGGATACTCCGCTTCAAAAATGTATTTCAGCGTCACCCAGACTATAAATGAAATGCTCACTCTTGTTAAGGCTAATCTCCCGGGGTATATATCAATAAGTTTAAGCAATACTATTTCAGATGATCTTATCTATGCCGACATCGCCCAGTTTCAGCAGATAGTAATTAACCTTGTTACAAATTCATCCCATGCAATGGCGGGGAGGAGTAAAGGGAGCCTTGAAATATCAGTCACAGATGTTGTCCTCCCTCTTGCGGATTACAGAGTGGAGACGGCGCTTCTTGCTGAAGGACGATATCTTAGAATCGAATTTTCAGATACAGGAAGCGGAATTCCTCGGGAGATACAGAACAGAATCTTTGAACCTTTTTTTTCAACAAAACCGGTAGGATCAGGAACAGGACTTGGTCTTGCAGTGGTGCATGGGTTTGTTGTCAATAACGGAGGCTCAATCGGCGTTGAGAGCGAGCCCGGTAATGGGACAAAGTTTATTATTCATCTCCCTGCTGTTGAAGAGAAAAGGAGAGCTGTAATTCACATAGGAAACGAAAGGTCTGATATTCTGGTGGTAGATGACGATACACTTGTGAGAAAGACCTTAATCGCAGGTCTTAAAAGATCCGGTTATGTTGTTCATGAAGCGGCAAGCGGTCAGTCGGCACTGAAACTGCTTGAAGAGTCCGGAAATGATATAAAACTGGTAATCACAGATGAGATGATGCCTGGTATGAGCGGGCATGAACTGAGCGGTAAAAT
>PGXT01000018.1:0-52412 GCA_002839285.1 Spirochaetae bacterium HGW-Spirochaetae-5
CGTCTCTGCTCTCAGGTGAGTCGTTCCGAAATTTACAGGGACCCAGCCCTTTTCAGAAGCAGAATTAAGTTCAGCCTCGGTGAATCCCCCCTCCGGCCCTACAAGCAGACTTACAGAGTCCGGTCTTAGAGCTGAAGAAAGATAATCACGGAGTTCAGTAAAAGCTCCGGGATGAGCTATAAGTTTCATAACCGAATCATCATTTTTTACTGCATCGGAAAATGTTAACGGAAGATCCAGTACCGGCATGTTACTGCGGAAACACTGTTTTGCTGCACCGGAAATAATTTTATTCCACCGTTCATGTTTATTGTCAATTTTCTTACCCGGGTCGGGAACAGTTCTGGATGAGGTCACAGGCACTATGCGGTTCACACCTACTTCAACAGCTTTCTGAAGAACGAACTCAAAGTTGCCGCTTTTAAGAAGCGCCATATAAAGCGAAATACTCACAGTCCCGTCACCGGCAGCTGTCTCTTCAAGTATTGTTAATTGTATCTCAGATCGGGTGACTTCATAAATACGGGCGGTAAAACCTCTGCCTGTATCGGATCTCAATCTGAGCACATCTCCCGCTTTAACCCGTCTGACATTAATCAGATGATGGCAGTCATCTCCGCGAATAACAGTTGTACTGCCGTCAATATCACTCTCTTTTATAAAAAACTGCGGCACACTATTCTCCAAGCTTTTCAGGTCTGAAGATCTCACCCTGAAACCTGATATTCTCTTCAAACTTCAGAAAACTTAAAATAGTAACAGTACCGTCCTTAATATTCAGCATGTCATACCTTATAGGAATAATCCGCCCGTTCTTCTCCATGGTTTTCGCAAGAGAAAGGAATTTAAAAATAACTTTATCCCTGTCGTGATAATCGATTCTCAAAGGGATATACTGGTCAACGGTAACATACATAGTAACTGTCCCGTACTCGCTTCCATCATAAATCGGATCCAGAGGCATTATAATTACTCTGATAATCGGAATTTGAAAGATCGATAAATGAAAAGTTTGTAGACATTACTCTGTCATATTTATCAATACCCATTTTATGAAAAAGTTTAACCGAGTGGATATTGTATACCCATATATCCTCACCGCCCATATTATAAAGAACCTTAAGGCTCTCCCCCCGGGCGCCGCTTTTGAAAAAAAACATAAAATCATTCCTGGCAATATTCCCTTTAAAATCTATATCAAAAGATTTACCATCGGGAGAAATATGCTTCATCCGCCCCTGAAGCTCCCCTTCGGGATACTGCAGAATTCTATCAACACGGGCAAGAATACTCTGCGCTGTAATCTCCACTGTGTCTATCTTTTGAGGAAATGCTGCAGCACTCATAATCCACAGGAATGCAATAATTATTAAAATTCTACTTTTCATCTTTCCGTTCTGTTAAATTTTTCTTCTTGTGAAAAGGCCGGTAAAATAAGGGAGAGTTATACTTCTGTCCTTAAGCTTGTATATCTCGCTCAGTACTCCGCTGTTGCTGATGAGATAATTTTCAGCACCATCGGAGTCTATCTCCCCGTAGTAACCGGAAAAATGATTTTTTATTTCATCTATATTATAATCAAAATGCTCTATCCGTCCCTTGACGAAGGTGAAGTCTTTAAGATTCATAAAAGTTTTAAGATCATCCTTCAGATAATAATCATTATGGAGAGGCGAGAGTATGCGCATGAAATCGTCATACACCCCTTCGATATCATCATCATCAAGAACTATGCCTGCAAAGAAAAAATGAGCATCAAATTGAAGAGCTCTTTTAAATTCATCAACCACTGGAGCGGTCTCCTGAAAATCGAGATTATCAATTGAAATTATCAGATCAGCGCCGTAATAATCCACAGGGAAATTACTGAAATCCCCATTGATAAAACCGATATCTTTAACTCTCGGATTATCACTATTAATCCTGACAAACTCTTCTATTATTTTCAGAGAGGGTTCAACTACCGCCAGGGTTATATCTTTTCTGTTATTGATAAGGTCCAGGACTATTTTGCCGGAACCTAGACCGGCTTTTACCACGACCTTCGGTTTATAAGTATCAATAACATCATTGATCTTCTCCATAACCATTTCATGCCTGAAAAGCGGTTCAATAAAAAAAGTCTTTTCAAATTCGTATATACTCCATTTCTGCAGCTGTTTTAATCTATCCATAAACCCGACCTTATATTCAAATATTTATTACGATTCCATCGCAGACAGTTTTAAACTGTATTACTTAACATTAATCAATAAGCCGTCTATTTTCACTATAATAAAAATATCTTCAATTAAAATATTACAGAATTTTAAAAAAGAGGTGAAACGCGGCTTATCCCTGCTTTGTTTTATCAGAATTTATTCACGTCTTAAAAAATCAATGATTTAATTCCTTAANNNNAATAAACCTGCAGAATTATTATTGACACTCATAGATTAAGAATTCTAATACCCATATACTGCCCGTAACCTGTAGATTTCAATTCTTACCAACTGACCGGACAGTTAAATTACAATAAAATAGATCAGGTAAACACAACATAATGAATATTTTTGCGCAGGCTAAAAAAGGAATAATTACAGATGAAGTCCGGACAATATCACAGGTCGAATCGATCCCGGCAGATGAGTTATTAAAGGATTTTGCCGCCGGTAAAATCTCGATAATGAAGAACAGCTTAAGAAACATTACACCCGTGGCAGTGGGCAAAGGTCTGAAAACCAAGGTAAATGCCAATATAGGAACATCACCCGATCTTTTCGACATGGATACAGAACTTGCAAAACTCGATGCGGCGGTTAAAGCCGGAGCAGATGCTGTAATGGATCTGAGCACAGGGGGCGACCTTTCGCACTTCAGAAAAAAAATCCTGGAAAGATCCCCCATTCCGCTGGGGACTGTTCCTATTTACGAAACAGCAGTCAGAATGGTTGCGCAGAAGAAAGCTATGACTGCAATGACAATCGATGACTTTATGGATGTAATAAGGACGCAGGCCGAAGAGGGCGTGGACTTTATGACAATTCATTCCGGTGTAACACTTGCATCCGTGCAGTCTCTGCATACGCAGAAACGGATTACAGGTATAACAAGCCGCGGCGGCGCCATACTCGCCGAGTGGATGAAATTCAACAGACGTGAAAATCCACTCTTTGAACACTACGATGAAGTACTGGATATACTGGCACAGTACAATGTAATAATAAGTCTCGGCGACGGTCTCAGACCCGGTTCAATTCATGACGCAAACGACAGGGGACAGCTCCACGAAATGATTGTACTTGGAGATCTGGCAAGAAGAGCGCGGGAAAAAAATGTACAGGTTATTATCGAGGGTCCCGGACATATGCCTCTTGATATGGTTGCTGACAATATACGACTTGAAAAAAGACTCTGTGACGACGCGCCCTATTATGTACTGGGGCCGCTTGTAACAGATATAGCTCCCGGTTATGACCATATAACAGGTGCGATTGGTGGAGCCATTGCCGCTGCCGCAGGGGCTGACTTTTTATGCTATGTTACTCCGGCAGAACATCTCAGACTACCAGATGTAAATGATGTTAAAGAAGGTGTAATTGCTTCAAAAATCGCCGCTCACGCCGGGGATATTGTTAAATACGGGGCAAAAGCATCAGTTCGTGATAACGAAATGTCTCAGGCACGAAAAGACAGAGACTGGCCTGCAATGTATAGTCTGGCGCTTGACAGAGAAAAAGCCGAAAAATATAGAGAAGGTGCCCCGTCACATGAAAAGGATCAGTGTACAATGTGCGGAGAATTCTGCTCAATGAAAAGAGACTATTAACAGGAGGAATTAAATGTCTGAAGATTCCCATTATTATAATTCTTATAAAGAAGAGAGAGATATCATCCTTGAATACAACCAGATCTCTCTTGAAGATGCATCGATTGTAAACATCCTCAATGTCGGTATTGACAATCTTACCAGACAGCAGGCTGTTTACAGAGTCCTTAAAATGATAGAAGACAAGGGTGTACACCATGTAATTACCCTAAATCCATATAAACTGTCACGGATAAAATCCAATAACGACCTGAGACTTATTTCCGACAAAGCGGACATGCACCTTGCATCCGGTGCCGGCATTCAATGGGCCGCGCGGATGCTGAAAAATCCGATAAAGGAACGTGTAGCAATCTTAAGTTTTCTCATGGAGATTGTCCGTCTTGCCGAGATCAAGGAGTACAGCATTTTCCTTGTGGGAGGAAAACCGGAAACGGCTGAAAGAGCTTTCTCCAACATAAAAAAATCATTCCCTGATATACGCATTGTGGGACGTCACGGGGGATTTTTTAATGCCGACAGGGAAAAATCTGTAATAGAAGCTATCAGAAAATCTGAAGCCAATATTGTGCTTGTGGGACTCGGCTTTCCGAAAGAGGACAAATGGATTTATAAGATTAAAAATGAATTTAAAAATACTGTTTTTATAAGTGTAGGCGGGAGTCTTGATACCATTTCCGGTGAAGTTAAAAAAGCGCCGCCATGGTTCATGGAGAACGGACTCGACTGGTTCTACAGAATTATTACAAATCCGCTGAGATTCGGAAGATTGTTCAGACTTGCTTTCTTTTTTCTAAGCGTAATATTTAAAAGAATATTTAAAACCAAATAACTCCGCATTACATAATTATAAATAATAATACCCGCTCAGGCGGGTATTATTATTTATAATGCTACTTTTCAAACTCATTCACGCCGGCTGAAGTGTTCCTGGCAATATCAAGTTCTTTCTTCGTAACCTGGCATCTTCCAAGGGTAAAACCATTAAGTTCGGTGCTGTTTCCGCATGTCCGGCAATGAACCAGCGCAGAACCGCTCTTCCACTCCTTAATTTCCACATACCTGGAACCGCACCTTCTACAGAATATTACTGAAACGAATTCACTCATAGTTTACCTTTATTTTACAGTGAAAGAGACAACCGAAAGATCTTTTCGTCTCTCCACTCCGCCTGTATAATTATACGCATAATCCAGTAACGAATCAACAATTTCCCCTCTGGAACCGGTTCTTTTTTCAATAAAACGGACAATCCCCGATAAACCAAGAGGTTTTCCTCCTGTATTTCGAAGCTCCGGCAGACTGCTTGAAAAAACAACAAAGCTGTCATGGTGATGCAGATCCAGCTCGACCTTCCCTGCTATAAAATTCTCACCGCCGGGATATCCGCATGACCGTTTAAGAAAACGGAGATAAGCTGCCTTGTTATCCCTTATGAGGATCGGATAGGCATCCCCTGAATTTACAAATCTTATTTTCATATTGTTCAAGTCGATAAGACTGATAAATAATGAAAAACCGGTACTGCAGCCGATCTCCTCGTGACAATGATTATTAATCATATCTATAATAACGTCAGGTTCGCGGATATCAAGTTCATACATCGCCCTTATTAAACCCGCAATTGTTGAAGCCCTGATAGCTCCCGGAATCCCTTTAACATTCAGATTACCCAGAGTAAAAAGGTAAATCCCCTTTTCAAACTCTCTGAAAAAATGAAAAGCTCCCCCTACTTCACGGGCTGAAAGGGAACGCGCTGCAATATCTAAATTATCGCTTATAAAATCTATCGAAGGGGTAAGAGAGTCCTGGATTATTTTTGCCGACTGAAGCTCTCCATCGAGACGTTCCTCTTCAATTGCCTTCTGAAAGAATATTGCGTTCTGAACAGCAAGTGCCGCCTGATTGGAGAAAACACGAAAGAGACCGATATCGTTTTCATCAAAACCCTCCTTATCCAGGGGATTAATAGCCTGAATTACGCCAAGAAGCTTCCCTTTAAAGAGAAGAGGGGCGCAGAGGATTGACTTTGTGGTAAATCCTGTATTCTTGTCGTACATCGGATCGAATCTGGGGTCTTCATATGCATCATTTACAAGGAGATTTTTTCTATTCTGAGCTACCCATCCGGCTATACCCTGCCCTAACTTTACCCGGTATTTCTCCCTGAGCTCATCGCCGGCTTCGCCGAGGGCAACTTTAAAAACAAGCTCTTCACTGTCATCATCGTAAAGTAAAAGAGAGCTGGTTTCCGTCTCCATAATATCCTTTATCATCTCCATAATAATGGACAAAAGACGGTTAATGTTCAGGGTAGAGTTGATAATACCATTTATTTCAACGAGCTTTGAGAGATTTGACACCTGTCTCTCAAGGGCTTCAAGTTTATCGAGATTTATTGTTTCATTCATTTCTGAATAATGGACAGGTTAATTCATTCTGTCAATTATAATTCTTTTCAATCAGAAACTTACAATCGATAGCGGTTTATTTTCGGGGGCACAGCGCTCGGAGAATACGCCTGAAAATAATTTGCTACCCTTACTGTGCTATTTATTGCTATTCTCTATGGAAGCTCTTATAAAATCCTTAAATAGCGGATGGGGATTAATCGGTTTCGACTTGAATTCCGGGTGATACTGAGTCGCCACAAACCATGGGTGGTCTTTAATCTCAACTGTTTCCACAAGATTGTTTCTCGGATAGATGCCGCCGATTATCATCCCTTTATCTTCAAAAGCCTGCTTGTATTTCATGGTAAATTCAAAGCGGTGTCTATGTCTCTCCATAACAGATTCTTTTCCATAAATTGCGCTGATCTTACTTCCCGGAGTAAACTCGCAGTGATAGGCTCCCAGTCTCATGGTACCCCCTTTCTCAGCGATAATCTCCTGCTCTTCAAGGAGAGAGATTACAGGATATGGGGTCTGATCATTAAACTCAGTGGAATTTGCGTTTACAAAACCGCATACATTACGCGCAAATTCAATTACTGCACACTGCATTCCAAGGCAGATACCGAAAAACGGAATCCCCTCAGTTCTTGCATGGGTAATAGTTGCGATTTTCCCCTCTATCCCCCTGTTGCCGAATCCTCCCGGTACAAGAATTCCGTTAATACCTGCAAATTTATCCTTCAGATCGTTACAGCCGCAGCTCTCAAGATCTTCAGAGTCAAACCTTACTATTTCAAGTTCAGCTTCATTGGCCACAGCTCCATGCATTAGCGCATCGTAGATTGACCGGTAGGCGTCCTGAAGCTGGATATACTTTCCGACAACTGCAATTTTTACAGTGTGTTTCGGATTTCTGTACGTAGTTATAAAATTCTCCCATGCCGGGAGCTTGCTTTTATTAACCGGGAGATTAAAATGCTCCAGAGTAATAATATCAAATTCATTCTTCTGAAACATAAATGGTATCTCATATATAGAACCGGTTATATCCTCGGCGGATATAACATTACGCTCAGAGACATTACAGAAAAGCGCAATTTTAGCTTTCATATCCTGCTCAAGGGGGAATCCGACCCTTGCAAGAAGTATATCCGGAATTATTCCAAGCTGCATAAGTTCCTTAACAGAGTGCTGAGTCGGCTTTGTCTTCTGCTCACCCGCAACAGAAATAGTAGGCACAAGGGTAAGGTGTACGTTCATTACTCTCTTTCTTCCAAGCTCCTGCCTTATCTGACGGATCGATTCCAGAAAGGGAATAGACTCAATATCACCAACTGTACCCCCGATTTCAACCAGAACAAAATCAAGAGCATCATCTGAAGATACATCATAGATCCTTTTTTTAATTTCGTTTGTAATATGAGGGATAACCTGAACCGTCCTTCCGAGATAATCCCCCCTTCTCTCCCTCTGAATAACGGTATTATATATCTGGCCCGTTGAGACTGAATTCTTTCTGGACAGCTTCGAATTAGTGAATCTTTCGTAGTACCCCAGGTCTAGATCCGTTTCAGCCCCATCCTCGGTCACATAAACCTCTCCATGCTGAAAGGGGCTCATTGTACCAGGATCGATATTGATATAGGGGTCCATCTTAATAATTGTTACTTTATAGCCATGCCCCTCGAGAAGAAGCCCGAGAGAGGCTACGGAAATACCCTTGCCCAGAGACGAGCACACACCGCCAGTGACAAATATATATTTAGTTTGATTATCTGACATATGATTACCTGTTTTTAAGTAGTTTGTGTGAAGATTCCCTTAAATAAGAGAAATTATGTCGCCATTATATCTCACAAAGGTAAACTGTAAACTAAAAATAGCAAATTTATAATATTTCGAATTATACAATCATGTAAACTTTTCACATGTTAAAAAAGGTTCGAATATCCCCGCCGCTGAAGGCGGGGATATATAATTTTGTTTTAACACTGGAAATTATGTTCATGAACGCGTATGCTTCGCATAGGCGTTCATGGGGGTTACGGGGGCGTTGCCCCCGCAACCCCCACTTCAGGCACAGCGCGAAGCGCTGTGCCTCTGAAAATAGATTACTGGCATCAGTTACTTAAAAAGTACTCCCTTGATAAAACATGACTTGACATTAAACTATATTAAAGGCATAATATTATCTGCCTTTTAAGCATTACGGGGGATTTATATGAGTGATTCGGATAAGAGAAAATTTACAAGGTATGCATCTTCGATAAAGACAAAATTCGACTATTTTGTGGGTAATCCTGATGAAATTGACATTAATTTAACAATACCTAAAAAAGGGAAAGGGGTAATAATCGATATAAGCTGCGGAGGAGTTTTCATTGCAAGCGACGCAAGAGTCCCTGCAGGTATGCCTGTAATTCTTAATTTTACCCTTAATAAGCAGAAAATAACCGTTCAGGGACAGATTGTCCGGACAGGTCTTCTTCAGAATAATCCCTCACCGGCAGCAAGAAAATTCTCCATGTTTTCATCTAAAGGAGATTCATACATTGCCGTGGAATTCAACACTCCGATTAAAGAATTTAACTGTTCAGATCTTTAATATAATGAAAAAACGTATAATAAGAATAAATGATGTGAGTCAGATCGATACCGCCAGAGTATCGGTTTACGATCTCAATAACAGATATATCGACCCGCTGGGGAATATTTTCGGATTAAGATACAACAAAGATGATAGAAAAGTCGAAATCATCAAACTTGAAAGATTTCATTCAGGTGAAAGCCGTGTATTTCAGCAGATTGCAAACCGCCAGAAAGAGGATAAATTTTCAAATGAGACAATACCCGACTTCAGTAAATCCGGAGACAATCATTACAAAGCTGAAGAATATGAAGATACATCAATAGAACCTGAAATTTTCATCGAAGAGGTTATCAACAACGCCGAAACTCACAAAGAGAGAATATCGGGACTTATAAAAAACATCTATGACTCGGACATTTTCCCTAAAGAGAATAAACATGAGTCAACTGAATTTGATGACATTGTAAGAAGTCTTGAAATAGATGGTATTCAGCAGCTTGAAAAACTTGAAACATACTACAGGGAGCTTACAAACTATCCCAGATCAATAACCTATTATCAGGCAAAAATAGATAATACAGGCAAACAGGTTTTCGACAAACTCTCCGGGAACAAGGAACTGACTATGCGTTTTATATTTATATACGAAATGTCTGCCAGTATAAAACGGATATACACCAACCTGAAAAAACATATCGTGCGGATTGATGAATTTACATCGGGTAAAAATATTGATGACAGACAGAATATGACAAAACATCAGAAACAGTCCTTCATCGACGCAAGAACTTCAATCGGAAACACCATCCAGGATATTGAAGGTATACTCAGGCAGAATGCCACTCTCTACTCCTACGCCTGCAATGTAGCAAACTATCAGTAAACCGCAGCCGCCGAAAACATCAGTATCCCTTTTTTAAACGAATCACCGGTATCATAAAGATATAAGGCCTCCAGTCTGATTTTACCTGAAGTGTAAAACAGTTTAGCACCTGCAGCAGAGACATTCTCATGGGGATCAAAAGTGGAACCTGTGCCGTATATCCCCCATTTGAAAACCGGCGCAAAATAGAGAGTTCTCTTGAAAACTTCGTAATTAAGATCGATCCCTGAAATATTTCTCCACGATGCCGATGTATAATCATCTGTTCTGCATGGTATGAGATTATCAAAGACATAAACATGAGAAAACCTTTCATCATCTGTAGTATAAAAAATATGCCCGTTCAGAGAGATAAAAATCCCGGTGAATAGCGAAAAGTTAATCATATAATCTGCCGTAAGTCTTGAAGAAAATCTCTCTTCAATATTATTCCAGCCCGATGAAAATCCGGCCTCACCGGTAGTAATATCATCATACCTGATTTTATAGGGGCTGTCGTTATAACTCAGCTTTATCTGCATGCCGTAAAATGAAGCTCCGCCATTCTCGCGGGGATAATCATCCAGTTTATCAAATGTCCCGGCAAGAAACAGCCCCATCGCCGCAGCGCCGGAAACCCATGTATAACCGGCTTTCGGCGAGAGAGATTTATGTCTGTAAATCAGATCATCACTATTATCATATGAATCTTTTTTATCAAAAACATCAGCGGAAAACGAAAAGTATGAATTACCCGGCTCATTATCCGAATTAAAAAAAACAGCACCGCGGCTGTAGGACCTGTCAGTCTGATTAAAAGATGATTCACCGGATACACCTGCAAGTATCCCCCCTGTACGTAGCCGGTAGGCAAGTGCCGGCCTTACTCCGTAGACCGGGCTGCCGTATACCGCCGTATCCAGTTCGTGAATATTTTCAGCAGTCACTGCCGACAGAACAATATTCCCGTCCCCGCCCCTTTTTACGGTGACATTCAGCCGCTTCAGATTAAATCTCTTTCTGGTTAAAGAAATGTTCTCCTTTAAAATAAACTCGTTAAAAAGTTCACCCTTGGTGAAAATTGACTCCGCCGCATCGCCCTCTCTCTCACCCATACCGGAGACCTTTATTTCCGAAACGACGGCCTCTTTAAAAATAATATCCGCCGTACCGTCACTATTCATTACGGCTTTTTCAATATAAAAAGCGGTGTAACCCCGATCGTGATATCTTCCGGTTATATCGGCGCATATCTTTTTTATATCACTCTCCGACAGGGTTCCGCTTTTCCGCGAAAGTATATCACTTATATCCACGGCGGAACTGCTGCCGGTTATCCGGATCTCAGTCCGGCCCTCTGCTGATTCCGCAGGAGAGATAATAAACATACTCAGCAGTATTAAAAAAGATATAATGTATTTTCTAACGTTCATTGATCATCCGCACTTTCATTTCGGGAGTAATTTTAAATTCAAACATATCTTTATCAATCGGGCCGTTTAGAACTATACTTCCGTATTCAGTTATAGTCTGCATAACACCGGAGGCGGTCCGCGCTGTCAATTCGATTCTTGAAGGTATATAAACCCCATTAATAAATGCATGAGCTTTATACTCCTCCCTGATCATCTCTCTGCCTGAATCATCAATAATTATTTTACGCTTTATAATCCGGGCTGCCGGGTCAACCCAGAGTGTCATTGTGGTTTTATTTTTTCCGGAAGTAATTGAGTAGACATCAGCCATTTTAAAGAGTGAATAAAATCGCATCCCCTCTTTTGCAACTACAATGCCTTTAAGACTCTCTGCCGGTATTACATTCATGAGAAGCGGTATTGAACTGTTCCCGCCGCTCTTTTTCCCGGATTGGAAAAGCAGCTTTCTGTCTGTATAATACCAGTATAAACCGGAATCATTTACAACGACAGTCTGTCTTTCCGGTTTGAGATATTCAATTCTTATTAATCCCTTCGATGCAGCAAAGTAATGACCGCTGAAAATTTCAGTGGAGCCATCCTCGGGATAAATATGCTGTGTAATTGAAGCTTTTATCGTAGTCACAGAGAGATAATCTTCAATAATTTTCTTAAAGACAGCTTCATCTGCAGAAACTGATGATGTGAATAATCCGGCAAAAACAACAAATAACGATATACAGCCTTTCTTCACAGTAATCTCCCCAGTTATTAAACTGACTTGTACCCAAATTTCAACAGCCCCCTAAATCCCCCGGAGGTGGACTTTACATACTTTGGTGATCTGACTTTTGAATTCATAATTATACTATTTATTATAGGTATTTTTTTGTAAAGCAATCTTAAAGTCCAACGACCGGGGATTTAGGGGAATACACAGAGAAATGTGAGTACAAGTCATTTTAATTAAAGAGAGATGTTGAGCGATACGAAATTCCCTGCATAATCACATGGTTACACAATAGTTAATATTACCTTCAAAAACGTTAAATATATCAACTCTTAATATATTTTTCTTGAAAAATACCGCCGGTTTTCAGCACCTATTCATTAACAGTTCCAGGCGGGGCGCAAGGTTACAACAGTTCCTTTTGATTTATAAAAAATATTTTTTCTTCCCGGATCCGGGGTAAAACCAACTGAAAAAAGCCTCTCCGCATGGATCGTCTGAATATATTTAAATGGTAGATAAAAAATGATACTAAAAGAGATCTGCAGCAGAATAATCTCTTCCAGTGAATTTAAAGATCTGGATCTGAATAAGTTTGAAACCCAGTCTGTCGAAGGTATATCTCCGGCATCGTATCCATTTATAATTTCATCTATATTCCAGGCAAAAAAAAATCAGACCTTCATCGTAACCGAAAATATCCAGCAGATGAATGATCTCTATCTCGATCTGACATGCTTTATCGATGAACAGTATCTGTATAAATTTCCACAATGGGAAACTCTCCCTTATGAATTCATGTCCCCTCCGGAATCTATTGAAAGAGACAGGATAAAAACAATATATAAAATATTATCCGGCACACCCGCTGTTATTATTGCCACTGCCGATTCAGTAATCCGTAAACTCCCGGCAGGAAGCTTCTTTATTAAAAAAGGATTAACACTTACGGCAGATGAAGAGTACCCCTTTGATGATATTATAACGACGCTGGTGCAGTACGGCTACACAAGGGAAACAAGGGTCGATTCATTCGGCCAGTTCTCCGTCAAGGGGAGTATTATAGACATCCACCTCTCTTCATTTGAAAATCCTCTGCGGCTCGATTTTTTCGGAGACACTCTTGAGTCGGTCAGAGAGTTTGACATAGAGACACAGCTCTCCGCCGGACTTGACAGACATGATGAAGTTACAATCTATCCCAGAAGGGAACTTGTATTTTTTTCGAAAGAGATGAATGAGCTGAGAGATAAACTCAGGACAAAATTCAGCGATTCAATGGATCTCCCCGAAGAGTTCCGCAAATGGCTCAATAACGAAAATCATCCGGAAAGAATTCCGGGGCTGGAGGATCTTTTCAGTGAAATTACAGACTCATGCTCAATTGTCGACTATCTCGACAGCAATGCATCATTGATACTGCTCGACTGGCCCGGGCTCATCTCAAGAGAGAACAGAACAGTAAAAAATTATGAAGAACTATACAGCCGGAAAAGCAGAGAGATCTACTGCATAGCACCGGAGATTCTCCTTGATCATGAAGTAATGGAAAAAGTCCGTAAAGAAGCTATATCTCTTCAGACATTTACAGCAAGTTCAGGCGCATTCAACTGGAGTATGAAGAGCATAAAAAACTATCAGGGTAAAATTAAATCTGTCCGTGACGACATAGAAGAGAGAGTTTCAGAGGGATGGAAAATAATATTAACAACATCATTTGAAGGTCAGGCAAGGAGGCTGAGCGATCTCTTCGGAGAATTAAATCCCGACAGTGATTTCGAAAACTATAACGCCGAAGCATCAGTGAATATAGTAATATCCCCATTAAGCACCGGAGTTGAGCTTGGCGAAATAAAGACTCTGGTTATAACCGATCATGAAATATTCGGGAAAAGCTACCGCAAGAGAAAACATTTCAAAAACAAATCCTCCCGCCCCATCGAGACATTTCTGGATCTGAAACCGGGAGATTATGTTGTACATATCAACCACGGAATCGGAATATTCAGAAGCATCGAAAGAATGACTGCCGGAGGGGTGGAACGGGATTTCATTCTTATCGAATATGCGGGTGAGGATAAACTTTACGTGTCTCTGGACCAGATAACATATGTCCAGAAATATATCGGAACAGAGGGACGCAAGCCCCGCATAGACGCCCTTGGACGACAATCTGCATGGAACAAAATTAAGCAGCGTGTAAAGGAATCTGTTGAAGATATAGCGCGGGATCTTATTAAAATATATTCCAAACGGAGCGCGCTTCAGGGCTTCCGTTTCCCGCCGGACACACAGTGGCAGGAGGAGTTCGAATCTCTCTTTGAATATGAAGAGACTCCCGATCAGATCACGGCAATTGAAGATGTTAAAGATGACATGGAGACCGACAAACCCATGGACAGGCTCGTATGCGGAGATGTGGGATTCGGCAAAACCGAAGTAGCCATAAGAGCATCATTCAAAGCTGTAATGGCAGGGAAACAGGTCGCGATTCTTGTTCCAACGACAATCCTTGCTATGCAGCATTATGAAACATTCAAAAAAAGATTCAGCAGTTACCCTATAACAGTTGATATGATTTCACGATTCAGAACAAAGGGTGAAATTATAAAGATAAAGAGTAAACTGGCAAGTGCAGAGATCGATATTATAATCGGAACACACGCTATCCTTACGGCGGGTATTAATATTAAAAACCTGGGTCTTCTTATAATCGATGAGGAACAGCGCTTCGGTGTAAAACATAAAGAGGAACTTAAAAAATTCAGAACAATAGTTGATGTTCTTACTCTCTCGGCAACACCGATCCCCAGGACTCTTCATATATCAATGGCCGGAATCAGGGATTTAACTATAATTGCCACACCGCCTGAAAGCCGGCAGGCCATAGAGACATATGTAATGGAAGAGAATCCCGACATTTTGAGAGAGGCGATCCTTAATGAAATCGCCCGGGGAGGCCAGGTCTTTTACGTTTACAACCGTGTACAGTCGATAGAGACACAGATGATACTTCTAAAGAATCTTGTCCCCGAAGCGTCTTTCTGTATAGGTCACGGGCAGATGCACGAACATGAACTTGAAGATATAATGATAGATTTCATGAATAAAAAATACGATGTTCTTATCAGTACTACAATAATTGAATCGGGGCTTGACATCCCTAATGTCAACACAATCATCATAAACCGGGCTGACACCTTCGGTCTTTCACAGCTCTACCAGCTGAAAGGGAGAGTGGGAAGATCAACAAGACAGGCCTACGCATATCTATTCTACCCGAGACATGCTTCGCTTACCGAGGATGCGCAGAAACGCCTTCAGGTTATTGCCGAGTATTCAGAGCTTGGAAGCGGATTTAAAATAGCCATGAAAGATCTAGAAATACGCGGAGCCGGAAATATTATAGGACATGAACAGTCGGGAAGTATAATGGATGTGGGATTCGATCTCTACTGCCAGATGCTTGAAGATGAAATAAAACTTCTGAAAGGTGAGGAGATAAAGGAATATTTCCGGACTTCCCTTTTTATAAAAACAGATTTTTTCATACCAGATACTTATATGAATGATGATAAGCAGAAAATAGAATTCTATAAAAGATTCGAATCCTGCGAAACAGCAGAAGAGGTTGACCGGCTTGAAACTGAATTAATTGACCGCTTCGGAACACCGCCAACCGAGGTTAACACTCTGATTGAGCTCGAGAGGATAAGGGCCATTTCATCCTCTCTTAAAATCAGTGAACTCCTTGAAGAGGGTGATAAAATCAAGATCAGAATTTCATCACTATGTGTAATATCTGGTGAAAAACTTGGCGCTGCAGTATCAAAAGATAAAAGGCTCTCCCTCGACCCCAATGACCCTGAGCTTATCGTCATGAAATACAATGAAAAATCCCAGGAAAAAAAGTTATACGAATTAAAAAAATGGTTGCAACAATTTATGTAACTAAATTGATAATTAGATACTTACTAACCATAACTTCAAAAATATGTAACTGCTGATTTAATATTGGTTATACTTTCTGCCTCAAATAAACGGGCGGGGGTCTGTTTAAATACTTTAATTAAGCAAGTGCATGGAAATTTTATTAAAAAAAACTAAGGACGAAATATGAAAATTAAACACCTCTTAACAATTTTAATTATAACTATGCTGATTATTCCTCAGATTTCATGTAAAAAAGAATGGGCCGCAAAAGTAGACGGCGAAACTATTTCTATGGAAGATTTTAACAAGTTTTATTATCTCCAGAGCAAAATGATGGCAAATGTAGAGACAAATGAAGAAGTTGACAAACTTGCTGAAAACCCGGCTTACGCAAATCATCCGCTTTTAAGCAAGGCCGGCTTCCTCGACCATATAATAGCCCAGAAACTCCTCTACAAAAAAGCTATGAATGATAAATCAATAGATAAAGATGAACTTAAAACTGTAATAGAGATGATAAAAATCCAGACTGCAGCACAGTATTATCTTGGTAAAAAACTGAAAGATAAAATAACCGTTTCGGATGAAGAAGTAACAGCTGTTTACAATCAGAATAAATCAAAATTTGCAGGAAGAACTGCTGATGAAGCAACTGCATATATCAAACAGCAGATTTTTACACAAAAATCAAGACAGGAAACAAATAAGTACATAATGGAGCTTATTGCTGAAAGCAAAGTTGAAAAAGACGGATTTAAAGACTCTGTAAAAACTCCTGCTGAAACAAAAGCTGAATAAAAACATAATCTAATGCCCTGAATCGTGGTAATCAATAATGTATAAAAATGCCGGGATATATCTCCCGGCATTTTTATACATTCACTATCCTTAATTATCCAGACCGATGGATTTCGCCCCCTGTAAAAGAATAAATTAAAAAAAAATAAAAAATTTAATATTGACTAATATATTGTTTTAATGATATATATTAAATTCAAATATTTTAAATGAGGTAGCTAAATGACATCGGTAAGCCATTTAAAAAAAATAGTCATTTTCATTTTAACTTCTATTTTTATAGTATCCTGCAGTTCAAAAAAGGGGCTGATACACTCTTCTGCTAAACTCTCCCCCAATTCTAAAATTGCAGTTATAATCGATTCAGAAAATAATATCAAAAATGCCGTACTGATCACATTCCTGAAGCAGGGATTCAGAGTAAAAGCGGTTAACGCTTCCGATTTATACACCATGAAAGATGTTTATGATATCTCTGACCTGAAAAAACTCTCGTACAACATGTCTGATGACACAGTTTCCACAGTTCAAAAAACCTATGATAATGTTTACAAACTTCACGTGTATAATTTTGAGCTTAATAAAGCTGAAACACTGAAGCAGATCAGAACAGAATGGGATGTTGAATACATTGTACTCATTGATCTCAAAAATTGGGAAAAAGTCAGCTGGGCAAGAGTTATAAATCTAAGAACATTTGAGATTGACTTTATTGAAAATTACCCCACAGCATATAATGACAATGTGCAGACAATTACTGAGCATTTTATACAAAACATAACCGGTAAATAAGAAATTGAAGTACCTGTTTATAAATATTGTCTTTAGCGCTGCCGTTGTTTTACTAAGCGGAACTGCAGCATATTCAGAAAGTGCAGCATTCGGTTTTTTTGTTAACGAAAGCGGTAACGAGAGTTTCAACTATCTTGAAAAGATTTTACCCAATTCATTTGCCGGCACTTTAAAAAACAGGCACAACTTTGATATAATAAAACCGGCACAGATTCCTTCTCTCACATTCGAAGAGGACAACAATTTTAAAACCGAGCTCAGGGAGAGGGATCTTAAGAACGTCACAGATAATGTCAGTGCGGATTATTTCATATACGGGACTTTTAAATCTCTTGATAACAACAGAATCCTTCTTAAGGTAAATGTTTATAAAAAAGGAACATCTAGTGTATTTTACTTCGAAGAGATCGGATACCTCGAAACTGAAATATTCAAACTTGTAGATAATATTGCTCTGCAGATCAGCAGCATAGCCAGCGAATCAGCAATTTACAAAAACGAAAAAATAACACCCAAATCTAAACTGTCAATCCTTACAAATATTGACGGCCCGGATCTTAACTCTCTCTATTATGAATTTATGAAAGGCGGATACAGACTATCCGCCACGCAGGGGAACAGTCTTTACGGTTTAATTGATGATGAGCAGATAAACAGATTTTATCACATCAGCGGAGTCAACGCATCATTTCACCGGATACACGATCCGAAGGAGATTGAACTGATGTATGGCACCTGGTCCGGTGCTGATTATTATAAAAGCATTACTGAACAGAAAAATTCTTATGACAAATACGCCTTCAATTATATTAAAACAAAAAATGATGTTCTTCAGAAATTCAGAGAATCAGGTACTGATAATTCAGATTATCTGATAATTATCGGATTTGACTGCGGCAGGTCAACTGCATGGGTAAGATGCATCAACATTAAAAACAATAAACTGATAATTACAGAGAGCGGAATTAAAGGTTCATCCGTTCCGGAAATTACAAAGAATATAATATCCAGCCTTACAACCGGACTCCCCGGTACAAAATAGCTTTTACCTGCTTCTCAGGAGTATTTCAGCTTCTTTGTATGATCCCGACTTCCGGTATGAGTCTATTAAAGCTTTTTTATAGATCTGATTATAACGGTCTGATTCATAGGCATATTTTATATAACCGGCAGCTTCCTGAAGTTTACCTTTTTTTTCAAGATTAAGTCCTAAATAAAATGATAACTCAGGCAGCATAAAAGTGTGATTCTTTACATAATTAAGCATAGCCAGCGACTCATCATATCTCCCCTTTTTATATAATGATACGCCGTAATAAAGAGCAGTATTAACATTTTTGAGCATAATACCCTTTTCGTAAAAGAATATCAGATCACCATAATGCCCATCATTGTAGAGGTTTTTTAACATTTCTTCAAGAATCCGGTTATCCTCCATGGATTCAACTGGAATTCCGGCAAAAATCTCTGCCCCTTTTAAAGTATTACCCTGCTGGAGATAATTGAAAGCTGCGATTTTTTTAAAATCGATATTTTCAGGATAAATAATCAAAAGCGGTTCTAAAAATTTTTCAGTCCCGATATAATTCTTTTCATCATACATCTTCCGGGCCTTATCAGCTAAATCCTTTCCTTTATAAAATTTATTATAGTAAATTCTAAGATAATTGATATACACCCGCTCGCTATATTTAAAAGAAACGAAACCGGTAACCGAAAAGAGTAAAATAATCACTATAAATTTCTTCATTCTATTAAAAACCTCAAATTACAGTTTATGATTAGTTACCCAAAAAACAATATTTAATTCTTGAAATATATCAATATAAAAAATAATTTAACAAAAAATGAAAAAAAATTTAAATTAATACTCTTCCAGACGTATTAATAATTAAGGAAATAGAGAAATGAAGAGAGCAATTTTTATAATCACTATTATGTTTGTTTCAATATATGATTATTCATTCGCCCTGACCGGCGATGAAGCATTAGCAAATTTCAGAGGAAGGATGAACAGTATAGGGAAACTCACGGGTATTATCGCCTGGTCACATTCATCGGGAGAATCCTATACCGGAAGTTTTAAATATATGAGTCCCGGTAAAATTTATATTAAATTCAGCAACCCTTCAGGGAAAACCATTGTATCAAACGGGAGAAGTCTCTGGGTTTATTCTCCGGGAAGCAATATCTGCGGAGTCCAGGATCTCGGCGGCGGCGGTTCAGGCGGTATAGCAGCACTTACAAGCGGATACTTTGCCATAGTAACAGCTCAGGGACCGGGCGGATACACCATCAAACTTAAAAGCAGTGATAAGTCATTTTCTGAAATTATTCTTATGGTGGATTCAACTTTTTTTCTTAAGAAAGCAATGCTTAAGTCAAAGAGCGGGGGAACCTACAATTTTTCAATATCAAATATAAACAGCGACGCCTCTGTAATATCAAGTATTTTTGATTTTAATGTACCATCAAGCGCTCAGGTTGTTAAAAATCCCCTTAACATAAAATGAGGACCAGAAATTGAAAAGGACAAAAATAGCATCAGCAATTATTACAGTTCTTCTCTTCACATCTTTTCTTTATCCTCAGGAGATAAGGGAGGAGGAGAGCCTGAATTATACCTATATTGGTCCTTCGGTTTCATATGCATATAACAAAGCTGAATACACCGACTGGTTTGAGACATCAACAGAGACAAGATCAATGTCTGGAAGCACCCTCTCCGGCGGAGCCTCGATTAATATTTTTACCGATAATTTATGCGGTGAATTCCAGTTTAAATATGCCTACAGTAAATTCGACTTTATCCTGACAAATCTGGACTTCAGCATTTCCGGTAAATACTATTATGCTTTGAACAGTACGGTATCTATTGGAGCTGGACCTGGATTGTATTTCGAATCACCGCCATCTAACAGGAAGCATAACGGCAGCGCCGGGTTACAGATTCCTGTTTCACTGCTTTTGAACACCACTGCAGATTCTAAACTATTTTTTGATCTATTCTCCAGATATGGATCTTTCGGAATTGGAGAGAACACTAAATCAATCTCAGCAGGAGTTAATGTCGGATTCATCTACAAAGTCGGACGGATATAGCAGGTTATTACAGAGCGCGGCTGTTCCGTCCACTCCGTTCTTCTGCTATATAGTTCTGGTAATATTAATTTCATACAGTAATATTACCGGTCTATATGGTCTTATATTCACGTCGGCATCCGCAGTTCTGTTTTTTCTCTCTCTGACTTTAACAGCTTTCAGATACAGGAACTATTTTAATAACAGGATAACTGTTATATCCCATGTTCTATTTTTTCTAACGGTTTCCGCAATTATCTGCGTCTATCTGACCGGGCGAATTAAAGAGCTGACATCTGATAAAAATCTGCCCGATTTTATCAGCAATGTCTCTGTAAAAATAGATAAGGTGAAATATAAACGCTATTCATCTGAATTGCACTTCAGCACACAAAATGATTCAGGAAAAATATTACATGGAATCATTTATTTCCAGGGGGACAGGATTCCAGATAGAGGTGATTCCATATTTATACACAAAAAGATATACAGGGTTAAGCTTCTCAATAATTACTTCAGCTCTTATCTTATTTCCCGGGGTATTCATTACACTTCGGGAGCATCCGACAATGATATTACTTTTCTGCATCAAAATAAGATATCATCGGATACAGTTTCTGCCGGAAGCATTATGCAGAATAATCTGCTCATCAGAGTCGATTCTATTTTCCGCCAGCCCGCCGCTGGAGTCATCAAAGCCCTCCTATCCGGAAATCAGAATTATGTTGATAAAAATGTAATACTTTCATATCGAAATTCAGGCGTACTCCATACACTGGCAGCCTCAGGAATGCATGTGGGAATTTTTGCAGCGATACCTGCTTTTCTGCTTCTCCCGTTCTTCCGTAAAAACATTGCACTGCTGGGATCATTTTTATCAGTTCTATTATATCTTTATATCACAGATTTGCCAGTTTCACTAATTCGAGCGGTTATAATGTTCGGATTCTTTTATCTTCAGTCTATACTATTCCGGAACAGGAACGTATTCAATTATCTGATGCTTACAGGTTCAATTATTCTTGTAATTTCACCATGGGAAATATTCAGCCCGGGATTTCAGCTCAGTTTCGGTGCAACAGCCAGCATTATAATGTTCTACAAACAGTATTTAAAATCCCTTAAAAATATCCCATCCTTCATCGCCGGCACAACTGCTGTAACATTCTCTGCTCAGATTTTTACTATACCGATAATTATTTTCCACATGAATCAGCTCAATACTGCCGGTATAGTTTCCAATATTCTGATAATACCATTAATATCAATAATTATGGGGACTTCACTCTTCTCTATTCTTGTCTCTTTTATTTCGATTTCTGCAGCTATTTTAGCCGGCCTGATTCCTGAATATATTTTCAGACTATCTTTTCTTATTACCGGATTTATCTCGGATTTAAAACTGAACTTCTTTGTTTATAACATAACACTCCCCCTTTTTCTTCTGATGATCTTAAGTTTAGCACCTTTATTGAACTATCACAAATTCCAAAAAATGAAATTTTATCCGGTTCTACTGTCAATCATTCTCTGTACACTATACATGAAAAAAAATTACAGCGGCAATGGTAAAGAGTTTCAAATAAAATGGGGAAATTCAAAAGCCGAAATTAAAACTGAAGAAAAAAAACAGATTTTAAAAATTGATTTAGAAGAATCTGCAGATACCGAAAAAATTATATCTGAAATTAAGATAAAAAATCCGGATATTAAAATCATTGAATTAACAAAAATAAACAATTCCGGACTTCTTCTCTCAAGAAAAATACTGAACGATTATGCCATAGAGGAATACAGATTTTCAGATATACCTCATATAAATCCCATGTTTAAAAAAATGATCTATCAGCTTGAAAAAGATAATGTAGTTGTAAAATTTATTTAAAATAAAATATATTAAGGCAGCTGTTTATATTTGAGGGCACAGCGCTTCGCGCTGTGCCTGAAATAGGGGATTACGGGGGCAGCGCCCCCGTAATCCCCTATTTCCAGCGTATGCAAAGCATACGCACATCTAAAGATAATTCGCTGCCTATATTTAGGGATAATTACACATCCATTGCCGCCACCGGCGGCAGTGGATCATATTTTTTATTCTGGAATTAAATTGTTGTATCGTTTATTTACCCTGAATCGCCGATAATTACTTATATATAGTTAAAAATATGATAATTACAGATAATAAAAAATACGCGGAAAAAATTCTCAATGGTGAAGAAGTATCTTTCTCCTTCCGCTTCATTGACGAAAAATCTCTTATTCTGATTAATACTCTTATCCTGAAAATTTTAGCGTCACAGGGTAACGTCTTTCTCCTTGAAACATTAATTACAATTATCCGGGAAATAATTTTCAATGCATTCAAGGCAAATCTGAAGAGAATATATTTTGATAAGGCCGGAATAGATATAAACGACAGTACTCAATACGATCTGGCAATGAAGAATTTCAAAGAGGATTATTTATACAATCTAGACGGGATTGAATCTGAAGTTGCCACAAACCAGAATTATTATATACAGATTACCTTTGAGCTGAAAAATGAGCTTTTGAATATATCAGTTTTTAACAATGTCCGTATTGTTAAAGAGGAATTTGAACGGATTATGTCCAGGATTCAACAATCAAAAATATCTCATAATCTGGCCGATGCCTACAATGATGTATACGACCCTACGGAAGGTGCAGGCCTTGGACTTGTACTCATGGTTTTCCTCCTGAAAAATTCAGGAATAGGTGCTGACAATCTTTCTATCGATCATAATTCCAAAGGTATAACTGTCAGTATAAAAGTACCAAAACAGCTGAAAGAAGAGATAATCATTTCTGACGTAAAAGAAAAAATATTGAAGGATGTGGAATCACTCCCCACTTTCCCTGAAAATATAATTGAGCTTCAGCAGCTTTGTAATAAAAAAGAATCTTCAATCGATATAATCTCAGATCGTATTTCAAGAGATCCGGCACTTACTGCTGACGTGATAAAACTGTCAAATTCTGCCGGCTTTGTTCCCGGGAAAAAAATTTCAACAATCAAAGACGCTGTTAAAATAATAGGTCTTAAAAATTTATACTTTATTCTTACAGCAAGTACCGCAAAAAAAATTCTTGGTAATAAATATAAAAAATTTGAGATTATATGGGAACACTGCATCCGTGTTGCTTTTTACTCAAGACAGATTGCAAAACTGAAGAAGCTCAGCATTATCGCGGATACTGCATTTATAACCGGGCTTCTTCATGATATAGGAAAAATTGTTCTTCTCTCAGCAGATGATAATATTATAAATATAATATCAGAAATTACGAAAAACAAACAGCTCCGTTCATCATCAATTCTCGAAGAGATCTCTGTTGGAATAAGTCATGCCGAAATCGGAGGACTTATTGCGGCGAAATGGAACTTTCCCGATGACCTGAAAATGTCTATAACAAACCACCACTCCCCTCTTAATAGCTTACCGGAATATAAGAATCTGACTTATATTGTGTACTTTGCTAACATGCTCTGCGGAATTGAAGTTAATAAGTATAACTATTATTACATAGAAACTGATGTCCTTAACTTCTTTAAAATCGATACAATAGAACAGCTGCAGGATTTTCATCAGAAAATCAAAAACAGTTATAATGACTATCAGAAGCTGCCGGGATAACAGGTAATGCCGGAGTATTTGATCACTGATTCCAGAAATGGTTTTAAAACCCTATCTATTATAGATAATAAAACCGGAAAAGAAATTAAACTTCACTCTTCTTATGACCCTGTCAAAGAAGCAGAACGGAGTATTGATGCATTTGAGAAAGGGAGATCATCAATAATTGCAGTTTCCGGTATTGCACTGGGATATCACCTGATTGAGCTGAAGAAGAAATACCCCGATACTAAAATAATCGCCATTGAAAATGATACCGAAATTACTGATCTTTGCCGTAAAATATCCCCGGCATCGCTAGAAAGTATTCAAATTATAGCTCCGGGCACTGACCCTGATATTGTTTTCGAGGGTATAGATCTATCCGGTTTCAAAGGAATTTCACATTATATACATAAACCATCTTATCAGCTTAATCCGGAATTTTATGATAAAGCAATGAACGCTATAAAACTCCATATATCCTCCAGGATAAGCGATCTTCTCACAAGATTTGAATTTGAAGAAAAATGGCTGCAGAACATCTTCCGGAATCTGAAACATATGGAAAATTCCGACAGTGTTTCAAAACTTTTCGGAAAGTTTCGAGGACTTCCGGGTATAATAGTATCTGCAGGACCTTCGTTAAAACACAGCATTGAAGATTTAAAAAAGATCCGGAATAAAGCTGTAATAGTTGCAGTTGACACTTCGTTAAAAATACTTGATAAACATAATATCACCCCGCATTTTGTTCTCACACTTGATGCTCAGAAATACAGTGTAAAACATTTTACAGGTGTTAAGACCGATAAAACAATACTCATCGCGGACATGGTAAGCTGCCCCTCTATAATGAACACATTCACAGGGAGAAAAATTATCAGCACCACTTCCAAATATTACCAGAATTCCCAAGGAGATATAGTCCGGGAAACCACTCCGGGGATAGACTGGATAGAAAAGAAAACCGGTCCGCTGGGGGATATCCAATCGGGAGGATCAGTTGCTACCAGTGCTTTTGACCTGCTTCTTAACATGGGATGTGACCCTATTATACTCACAGGTCAGGATCTTGCCTATTCAGGGAGAGAGTATCACTGCAGCGGAACATATCATAATGACGACTGGATCCCGCGCATCAGCAGATTCAGCAATCTTGATACAATTAATCAGAATGTGATACGAAAAAGAAAAATAAAATATGTAAGAAGATACGGGAATCGTAATACTATAATTTCAGATTTTGTATTTGACTTATACAGATCGTGGTTTGAAGATTCAGCCGGAAGAATATCCGCATCAGTAATCAATGCCACGGGTGACGGATCAAAAATTAATAATACTAAAGAAATGAATCTTGTTGATGCGGTAAAGACCGGCACCAGCAAATCCGATCCTCAGTCAATAATAGATGGAATAATTTCCGTAAATACTCATAACGACATAGCAGAAATCAGAAAATCTATTATACACGAATTTCAGAAAATAGAGAATCTCATTGATTTGACTGATTCTGAGGAACCTGATGAAAGTACAATTGAAGAAATTAATAACCTTCTTGAAGATGATGATACTCATTCTTTACTAAAGCCTCTTATGAGAAGGTCTCAGTTTTATATTTCAAGGCATACTTTTGAAACAGACAAAGCCAGAGATATTATTTATAATGACGTTAAAATGTCAGTACGCAAAATGAAAGAAATTTTAAAAGGATCGGGGATGATGGAGTAGTTTAATATGAAAAAAATAAATCTTTATTTAATTATATTTTCAGTGATAATGCTTAACTCATTTTATGGATATTCAGCTGCCCGTATAGACTGGATCAACGGAAGCATAGTATCGACCGGAAGCAGCAGCATGGCTATTGATGAACATGGCTCACCCGTTGACATGGAAACAGGTAAACAAGTGTCAATTTCTGATGCAAGAACCATATCATATGAAAGAGCAAAAGAAAAAGCATTATCGGAAGCAATCAGTTTAATCGGAGAAATCCAGGTTGATAATGAGAAAAAATTAAAGGAACTTGTACTTAATGATCCGGCAGTCCGGAAGAACATTCCTGAAGTGATGGAGGTTTACTCCCGTTACAAAGAAAAACCTTCGGGCTACCTGACCTCTTCATGTGAACTTAATTTCAGTTTAGGTTATCTCTTAACCGCTATAAACTACAGTTTTCCCGGTGACAGCTTCCCGGAAAGAAATGATATTGATATATCAACTCTATATACATCTTTAATCATAGATGTCAGGGGACTTGGAATAAAACCGATGCTGCTCCCTTCCATTATTAATGAAAATGGTCTTGAGATATACAATAAAAACTTTATCAATCCCTCAGATGCTGTTAAGTATAACACCGTATCATACGTTTATTCAGAAAAAGATGCGCTTAAGCATAAAAAAGCGGGTAAACATCCATTTATATCCGCCGCTTTAAGAAATTTAAACGGTAATCCTGTGGTATCCGATAATGATTTAAAAAAGATATTCAGTAATAAAAAAAACATTGAATATTTAAACAAATGCAGGGTAATATTCATAATAGACAGGTGAAAATATGAATCCGGTTCTGAAAATACTAACGTCAGCTATTATATCAATAAATAGGCTCATTGATTCGATGAGCCTTAAAACAATTGAAACGGTCAGAAGAACATTCTTTTTTGTTATGTTTCTTTTCTGCATGATAGGGCTGTTTATTGGATATAATATGGGCACCAAATCGGCTAAGATTAAAAGTGACCCCCTTGCAGAATTTGTTAATGATACATTTAAAATTGATATAAACAAAGAGAAAGCTGATGGCGATTTTTCAAGTCTTCTTGAAAGTGAAATCATCAATGAATCGACTATGAATAACTTCAGCAAATCGGAATTCCCTACACGTGAGAATCTTAATCCTGAATTGAGCAAAGGGGTAATCGAGTCTGAAAACAGGATTCCTGAACCTGATATTATGAATAAACCGTTTAAACCGGAAACTCCGATTGAAGAACAATACAATACAAACCGTCTTCAGAATGAACAATCAGTAAAAATACTTGAAAAATCTTTCCCGGAGAATAAAACGGAAACCATAATAACTGACAAAAGTGAAAAGAAAATTTCAATTCCGGAAAAACAGAGCGATAATAAAAATATAATCCAGATTCTTGAAAAAGGTAAAACTGTTACGCCGGAACCTATAAATGAGGATACCGGAATTATAAAATGAAAAAACTCACTGCTGTTTTAATTATATTTATATTTACTTCTGGCTATTCAAAAGATTATCATAAAACTGAAGAGATGATAAACAGTATTCTAGCTGAAGAAGCCGGTACTGCCGGTAAAAAAACGGAACCAGAAACAGCTGCACCTGACGATAAACAGGATAAAATAAATAACCCCGATAAAACAGCTGATGAAGAGAGTAAAAACAAAAATAACGCCATGTCGGGAAAAGATGAAGTTCTTCTGAAAACAGGCATTCAGCTTTATGAAAGCGGTCTCCTTGATCACTCAATTTTAAGGTTTAATGATCTTATAAAAAATTATCCATCAAGCCCCTTTATGAATAATGCACGGATGTGGGCAGGCAAAATACATTTAAAAAAATATCAGTATGATGAAGCTATAAAGCAGTTTGATGAGATTAAAGAACAATCGGGAGAATACCCCGCTTCACTTTACTATAAATCTGAAGCTTACAAATCAAAAGGAGACATTATAAATGCCATAGAGCATTATCAGAAACTTTCATCGTCTTACCCGGATCACGAGCTTGCCGATAATGCTATTCTTTCATCTGGAAGACTTTACCTTAACAGCAATAAAGGTTACCAGGCCCTGGAGTCAGCAATTAAAATTATCAATAATTACAAAGAGAGAGAAACAGTTGATGACGCGTACTATCTCATAGCAAAAATATATGAAAAAGATCCGATCCTGAAAGACCTTGAGATGTCCCGAAAATTCTATAAAACTTTTATCCGGAAATCCGAACAGAGTGTTAAACATTTTTCTGATTCCCCTCTCATACCTGCCGTTAAAAATGATCTGAATCATCTTGAAAAAACATATTTTAAATTTGAAAAGTAAATTCTGCTGAGGATGGGTTGTAACCACTGATTAGCGCAGAGATATTTAGTTACCACCGGGCTAATTTCTCAACAGAATTTTTTTTGACGCCATCGGCAGCAATTCATAACAGGTGTATGCGAAGCATAATTATCCCTTGAAATAATTCTCTGCCGCCACCGGTTTACGGATTGATTATCTTTTTTCCTTGACAGTTGCCATTCCGCAGTATTCTTTTATATTATATCAGTAATAATTCCTGAGCATTTTCTATATTATTTACCGGAGGAGTTTTTTAAATAACCTATAATGATTGATATTTATTCACTAGACATTGAAAAACTCTACGCCAGCACCGATTTGTCTCCTCATATGGAAGATTACATTGAGACTATTGCCATACTGGCTGAAAACAATAAAGTGGTCAGAGTTAAAGATATTGCCGCCCTGCTGAAAATAAAGATGCCCAGCGTAACATCCGCGCTTAACAAGCTGAAAGAACTGGAATTGATCGATTATGAAAAATACGGCTACATCGAACTTACAGAAAAAGGGAGAGTTATTTCCAACCGGGTATTGAGCAGACATCTCTGCCTTAAAGAATTCTTCAGTAGAGTATTAAACATGCCGGAGAGTCAGTCTGAAGCCGAAGCATGTAAAATAGAACACCATATAAATCCGGAAACATGTAAAAGAATACATAAACTCCTGATCTACATAAATTCTGAAGAATCCAGGAAAGAGGAATGGCTTAAGTATCTGAACAGATAATTTTTTTATTTATTATAAATACCAGATAATTGAGTAATTATAAAAAAAAGAGACTGCTCTTCAGCAGTCTCTTTTTTTTCAGTATATCGCAGAAAATTACTTCTTTTCGCTTTTCTTATCTTCAATTTTTTTCAGGACTTTTTCCTGAACATCTTTCGGTGATGGAACATACTTGTGGAATTCCATTGAATAGTTTGCTCTACCGCTTGATATATTACGAAGCTGTGTGGCATAACCGAACATCTCCATAAGAGGAACAAATCCATTAAGCTTCTGAGCACCTTTTCTGTATCTTCTCATAGACTCAATCTTGCCTCTTCTACGGTTGATATCTCCTATTACGTCCCCTATGTAATCATCGGGAGTGTTAACTTCCAGTTTCATCATCGGCTCAAGGAGGATAGGATTACACTTCAGGAAAGCCTGCTTGAATGCTATGGCGGCACAAACTCTGAAAGCCATATCTGATGAGTCTACATCATGGTACGAACCGTCAAGAAGAACTACCTTAACATCAACTATCGGGAATCCTGCCAGAATACCCTTTGCAAGAACCGGCTCGATACCCTTCTGAACTGATGGAATAAATTCTGCCGGAATCGCTCCGCCTTTGATATGATCTACAAATTCAAAACCCTTACCATCGTTAGGTTCAACTCTTAGAACAACATGAGCGTATTGTCCCTTACCACCTGTCTGCTTAGCATGTTTGTAATTCACCTCAGACTCTGCAGTGATTGCTTCTCTAAATGCAACCGATGGCTCGCCAATAATTGCTTCAATTCCAAATTCATGTTTAAGCCTGTCTACCATGATTTCCAGATGGAGTTCACCCATACCGGAGATAATCGTTTCATTTGTCTCGTCATCATATCTCACATTGAAAGATGGATCTTCCATAGTAAGTCTTCTAAGTCCTGCTCCAAGTTTTTCATCCTCTTTTTTTGTCGGAGGAGTAATTTTCAACTCGATAACCGCCGGCGGTATAAAGATGTTTTCAAGATAAAGCGGATGAGCAGGATCGCAAAGAGTATCTCCAGTCTTGGTGAATTTCATACCGATAAGAGCAACGATATCCCCAGGTCCGGCAACTTCTACATCCTCTCTGTCATTGGCTTTTATTCTTAAAATACGGCCTATTCTTTCTTCTTTATCCTTTGTGGAATTGTAAACCTGCATACCGGTTCTCATTTCACCGGAATAAATCCTTACAAATGTCTGCTGACCGACATAAGTATCGTTGATCAGTTTAAAAGCAAGACCACAAAATGGATCCTTTACGTTTGGATGTCTTGTATGGGTTTTTTCAGGATTATCCATGTCAAGACCAACGGTAGATCCTACATCTATTGGAGATGGAAGATAATCAATAATAGCATCGAGCAGGAGATGAACACATTTATTTTTATAAGATGAGCCGCAGAATACCGGTGTAATCAGTGCTTTCAAAGTTACATCCCTTGCAGCTTTCTTCAGCATTTCTGTCTCTACATCTTTTCCATCAAGAAACAATTCCATAATCTCTTCATTAAAATCTGCAATTTTCTCAATCACATAAAGCCTGGCTTCTTCAACCTGCTCTTTCAATTCTTCAGGTATATCAATTTGTTTCATTGTATATTCTTCAAAGATATAGGCTTTTCGTTCCAAAACGTCTATTGATCCCTGAAATAATTCTTCCACACCTATCGGCACATGAAATGGAACCGGATTAGCATCAAGATATTTATCCATCTGGCTTACAGCTTCATTAAAATCAGCACCAATTCGGTCCATTTTGTTGACGAATGCAATTCTGGGAACCTTATAACGGTCTGCCTGATTCCATACCGTTTCACTCTGAGGTTCAACACCTGAAACAGCACAGAAAAGTGCAACCATACCGTCAATTACGCGGAGAGATCGTTCCACTTCAACTGTGAAATCCACGTGACCGGGAGTATCGATAATGTTTATTGCATAATCTTTCCACTGACAGGAAATAGCAGCCGAGGCAATAGTAATTCCTCTCTCCTGCTCCTGTTTCATAAAATCCATTGTTGCAGCACCATCATGAACTTCTCCCATTTTCCTGTTTACACCGGTAAAAAAAAGAAGTCTTTCTGTAGTAGTTGTTTTTCCTGCATCGATATGCGCTGCAATACCGATATTACGAAGTTTTTGTAATGGCATATATACCTCACCTGTTTATAATGACATAGTTATTTTAATTTATTTTTTTCCAGTGCGGCTTCAATGAATACTTACCTGTTTTAAAGCTGGACAATAATAATAAATTTTTAAATATTAGTTGAGTCAGAAAGGCATATTCGAATCAGCATCAATATATGTCAAATTATTTTTAATCAGCCGAAATTTTTAATAAATCCAGCTGTATTTGCGAATTCTGCGCCGCGGCTGTACCGGGATGCGCTTCAATAATATACTTAAAAATACCCTCAGCTTTAGCGTCGAATCCCATTTTATTATAACAGATCCCGATCTGGAAATATGCATCAATTCCCTCGTCAGTACCGCTGAACTCCTGATATAAAGCCCTGTATGCGTCTATAGCCTTCTGGTAATTAAAATATCTGATATGAATTTCGGCAATTTTTTTCAAAGCTTCATTTCGGTGAATTCCGTCATAATAGATTTCGAGATATTCATTAAATTCATCCAGAGCACGGTTAAATTTTTCCAGTTTATAAAACTCCATCCCGTTCTGAAATTTCATATCATCGGCTACTTTTTTTAAATTTGCAAGACCATTCGTCTCTTCTGCAGAATAGCCGCCTTGAATACTTATAATTAAAAAAAATATAATCAGAATATTAGATATTTTCATATACCCTCTTTCCGGTTCAAAAAATCTGCGCTGTACCGGAAAAGAGGGATTACGGGGTCAGAGCCACCATAATCCTCTCCTCGTATACGAAGCATACGCACCCCTTAAAATAAATTGTAACTTAAGGGGAGCTCTGAAAACATCATATTAAAGGGGATAAAGGATCACAGCCCCCTCATAAGCCCCAGAGGGCTCCCTTAGGTCACGAAAACGGAGTTTTTGAGACCGCCTTTAAGATATTTCATTGAAACATAACATAAGTTACTTGACAAACATTTTTTATAATGAGTTAACTATATAATAGATGTATTCTGTAGAATTAATATGTTAAAAACTGCAGATTATCCTGAATTAAATTATTTTTTCCCCGGAATACAATAATTAATTATATTGTATTATATAATTTCAAAATTCCGGAACATCTTAATTGATAAATTTCTTACTGGTATAAATGTTAATGAAAAAAATTGCAATTATTGAAGATGACATGGTCATACGGGAGAGTCTTAAAGAGATTCTCGAAATGAACAACTATGAAGTTTTTGCCGCAGACAGCGGAGTTGATCTGATAAAAAAATTTAACGAATTCAATCCGGATATATTAATTACAGATATTATTATGCCCGACAAAGACGGAATAGAAATAATTATTGAAGCAAAAAAACTATACCCGAATATAGTTCTTATAGCCATTTCAGGAGGGGGGAGAATAGATTCCGAAAGTTATCTGAATACTGCCAAATATCTTGGAGCCGATGCTACTTTAAAGAAACCTTTTACTCATGCTCAGCTTCTTGATCTACTGAAAAACTTTACAGAATAAAAAACCGCCTGTGACTGAACAATTAAACTGACCATTATTCAGATTTTAAATCTGCTATTGTTACAATCATAAAACATGACAAAAATCAATCAGTGTTTATTTATTAATTGTTCTAAAGTAAAAAAAGCACCATTATCCCCGTCGCCGAAGGCGGCGAAGATATATAATTTTTGTTTTTACACTATTAAATATATTTGAGAATAATTATTGATAATTAATATACGAAAAGCCCTTTTCACAGATATAGATCATATCCTTGAAATTGAACAGGAATCAATTAATTCATGGACTCCCACTCAGTTTATCCAGGAATTAAGTAATGAATTTTCAACTTTTCTGGTTTGTGAATATAACAACTCAATTGCCGGATACATAATTGCATGGAAAATCGCAGATGAAATACAGCTGAATAGTATTGCCGTAAAGAGATCTTTCAGAAAACAGGGTATCGGAAGCAGACTTCTGTCAGAGATATGTAAAGATGATTCAGGCAGATCATTCACATCGGTTTTTCTTGAAGTAAGAAGCGGAAACAGTGATGCAATCAGATTTTATACAGATAATGGCTTTACAAAAACAGGGCTCAGAGAGAAGTATTACAATGATGACGATGCGGTTTTGATGGAGAAAAAATTATAAATGAAAATAAAGAGTGCTGAATTTCTTAAAAGCTGTACAAATCCTTCCCATTTTCCGGGATACGATTATCCTGAATTTGCATTTTTCGGAAGATCAAATGTGGGTAAATCATCTCTTCTTAATATGATACTAGGCCAGAAAGATCTTGTAAAAACAGGTGCGCGTCCCGGAGTTACGCAGACGATTAATTTTTTTGTGGTGAACGGCAGCCGTTCATTTGTGGATCTTCCCGGTTTCGGATACGCGAAACTCCCCATGTCTATCAGGAAAAAACTTTTCCCCATGGTAAAGGAATATATAGAGAAGAGAGAAAATCTCAAACTGGCATTTCTGCTTATTGATGTAAGAAGGGTTGCCGGAGATTACGAACAGGACATCATTGAGCTGCTTGCTGAAAACAATGTCCCGGTGGTGATTACTCTTACAAAATGCGACAAGCTTTCAAAAAATCAGAGAGTAAAACATATTAATGATATTCAGAAATCACTGGGAATAGATAGAGATTCAATATTCCTCACCTCTTCAGAAACTAATGAAGGGAAAAAAGAGCTGTTGATGCTGATTGACGAATTCTCTCACTCAAAAAAACAATCTACAGCTGAGTCATCAGATACATAATTCTGCTGGCTTTCTCCTTGGGGAAAAGAGTCATAAGATATGATGTAATACTCATCCTGCCTGCGTTTTCAGCATCTGCATCCATCTGACGAAGAACATCAATTATCAGCGGATCATCCCAGTTCGACATTATCTTTACAGCATCCTCCGGCGGCATGTTTGATACTTTATTGGAAAGCACGATTACATTCTTTCTGTATCCGGAATCTTTCTTTCTGTCATTTTCGAGCTTTTTCTGCTCAAGCTCGAGTCCCTTTCTTATCTGCTCAAGCTTATCTCTTTCGGAACTTATCTCTTTCTCTTTCTCGGCCAGAAGCGCCTCTCTTTTATCAAGGTCTTCAATCCGCTCAATCAGTTTTTCCTTCTCTTTGCCGAACTCCTCTTTCTCTATAAGAGAGGGCTCATCACCTGGAGCATCAAGAGACAGAGGCTCATCGCCCTTTAATAAATTCATCTTCGGACCAAGATCGATCAGGCCGATATTATCAAGCCAGAATACACTGACCCCTGCAAGAAATATTATAAGTACAAAAAGATATATTATTTTTGATTGGTTAGAAACAGCCATTGTTTTTACTCCCTTCGATATTTCTTAAAACACTCTGTTTTAAAACTAAGCACGAATATATTTCCGCACTTCAGATTTGTAAATTATTTGCCGCTCTCTTCTTTATAAAGATTTATGACTTTTTTTACATATTCTTTAGTCTCTTTAAAATCAGGAATACCGCCCGCTTTATCGACATTCCCCTGCCCGGCATTATAAGCTGCAAGAGCCAGTTTAAAATTACCTTTATTATTATCAATAAGACTCTTCAGGTGTGAAACTCCTCCTTTTATATTCTCTTCAGGATTAAAAGGATTCTCAACACCCAGTCCCATTGCCGTCTCAGGCATTAGCTGCATGAGCCCCATGGCACCCTTAGGGGAGAGAGCCTCGGGATTATAATCAGACTCAGCCTGAATAACAGACCGGACAAGAGGTGCAGGCACTCCCTTCTTCTTTGAATAATAATTTACAATTTTATCAATATCACTCTTAGAAACAGTCCCCTCTTCATAAATACCCATATCATTATCAAGAAGACTTATTGCTTCATCCGTCATCCGGCTGAAAGCCGGATCGCTTACAGCATCGGGAGCAGCAACTTTCGACTTATTCATACCGAATCTGCTTTTAATCTCATTGATCCTTGCCATAACATTATACATATCTTCAATCATAAATACCTCTTATTTTGTAACGGATCACAGCCATACGGCAAATACACTCATGCACTCCTGCGGTAATAATCTCTTACATCAATCTCCGGTGATAAAGCTTCTGATTCATATCATCATTCTCTTTGGCAATCTCTTTATTAAACTCATATTCAAACTCTTCGTGTTTCCGCTCTTTGAGTTTCTCGACTATTTTTTTATCTCTTGATGCGGCTACAAGTTTTTCTCTGATCCGGTCGACTTCAGGCTGATAAGATTCAATCCTTCTCTCTGCTTCGAGAATAGCCTTTCGTGCTATATCGGTGTATCTCATGATCGACATCATCTGATCTGCCTGAAACTGTCCTTTCTTTATTCTTTCACTATATTGATCTTCATATCTGCTGATTTTAACTTTCAGTTCATCCTGAAGTATACGTTCTTTATTCTGCAGAGCGAGAACTTTCATCAGTTCATTTTTAATCTCGGTCTCTTTAGCTTCCCGCATATCAAGAAGTCTCTGCAGTTTAAATTTAAATTTTTTCATCTAAAGACCTATCTCAACACCTGTGCAAAAGCAGGTGCTTTTGCTGACGCAGCCGGAGCTTTCACTTTCTTCTCTTCGGGCATCATCATGGTAATAAGCTTCTCTCTTATCTGTTCAAAATAATCCTGCTCATATATCCCCTGCTTCAGAAAAGCATTCATCTCGTTTATCAGACTGATAGCTTTATCAACTACAGGATTTGCACCCCGGACATAGCCGCCAAGATTTATCAGGTCTTCAGCTTCAGTATATGCGGCGAGAAGCTCACGGAACTTATATGCAGCGTTAAGATGCTTTTCATCAACAACATCTTTCATACATCTCGATACCGAAGCAAGAACGTCAATAGCCGGATAATGGCCTCTGTTTGCGAATTTACGATCGAGTACGATGTGACCGTCAAGTATACCCCGGGCAGCATCGGCAATCGGTTCATTCATATCATCCCCTTCCACAAGAACACTGTAAAAACCTGTAATACTCCCCCCTGATGAGCTTGTGCCGGCCCGTTCCAGAAGCTTAGGCATCATACTGAAAACGGAAGGGGGATATCCCCTTGTTGCAGATGGTTCGCCTGCTGCAAGACCAACTTCGCGCTGTGCCATGGCGAATCGTGTTACGGAATCCATGAGAAGATTAACAGCCATCCCCTGATCACGAAAATACTCTCCGATAGCATGAGCAAGAAAAGCACCCCGGAGCCTGATCATTGGAGGCTGATCCGACGTAGCAGCAATAACAATTGACCGTTTCAACCCATCGGGTCCTAGTTCTTTCTCCACAAAATCTTTTACTTCACGGCCCCTCTCACCTATGAGAGCAATTACGTTCACATCGGCGTCAGTGTAACGGGCGATCATCCCTATAACAGTGGATTTGCCCACACCGGAGCCTGCAAAAATACCGATACGCTGACCACGCCCGACGGTGATGAGAGAGTCTATTGATCTTATCCCCACAGAGAGAGGTTCTGTTATTACTTTTCTATCAAGAGGGTTAATCTCTTTCCCTTCAACAGGATATTTCTGTCTTGTAAATATCTCCCCTTTGCCGTCAAGAGGCTTACCTACTCCGGAGATAACTCTGCCGAGAAGCTCTTTTCCCACAGGTACCATAAGCGAAGTCCCCACAGCGTAAACCTCTGCACCTGCGACTACACCCTTCATGTCGCCAATTGGCATGAGAATTACCCGGTTTCTATTAAAACCGACAACTTCAGCATAGAGATACTGGCTTGGACCAGTTTTGATTCTGCAAAGATCACCATACTTCACGGCGGGCCCCACAGATTCAATTGTAAGACCTACAATTCTTTCCACAGTCCCTGTAAATTTGATGACTTCAAGATCATCGATGAGATCTTTATATTTCGAAAGAACATCAATCTTTTCATGTGGAAGTATATTTATCAATATTATGTCTCCTTATTTTACCGAAAAACCTGAAAAAAAATTGTATTAAAACAGGAGCCGCACACCCCCGCCCCCTAAATCCCCCGGAGGGGGACTTGAAGATAATTTCAAAAAAAATCATTTTATGCAAAGCTTTCATTAAAGTCCCCCTCCGGGCGGTGTACTGAGCCTATCGAAGTAGGATTTAGGGGGCTTTACAGAATGAGCTAACCCCCTCTCACTTTTTTGCATATTAAATATAATTACAACGTACTGGTATTTCTTATAGCTTCTTCTATTGCATCAAGCTGAGTTGAGATACGCGCATCAATTGCTCCAACATCTGTTTCAATGATACAGCCCCCTCTTTCAACTCTTGAATCTTCATAGATGTTGACTTTCTTAAGTGATTCCATCATCTTAATAAGTTCATCTTTATGTGCCGTTGTCATGTCAAGATCGGCGAAGTTAACACGTATGTCGATCCTATCCCGGTCTTTAACACGTTTTATCGCTTCTTTAATATTATTAATAACAACTTCCCGTCTCTCAACAATTTCATCCTTAATAACCTTACGCGCAATCATAAGTATCATCTCGGTCATAAGCTTCTCTGATGATTTAATAATATCATCTCGTATATCAACAGCTGTTGATACGATTGTCCCGAGCCTGTCGATGAGACGCATTACCTCGGCCTGCCCCTCTTTGTAACCCTCTTCACGGCCCGCCTCGTGTCCCTTCATGTAAGCGTCATGTTCTATCTCTGATACTTTTTTCTCAGCTTCAAGAATAATCTTTTCAGCTTCAAAATTACTTCTTTCGACTTCACGTTCAGATTCAGAACTGTGCCGCTCTTTCTCTATCTTTATCTGTTCTCTTACCTTTTCAAGTTCGGAGAAAGCAATTGCTTTTCCGTCCTCTTCAATCTTGCGGGCACGCTCCCTGGCCTGCTCAAGCATAAGTTTTACTTCTTCTTCAGTTTCACGCCTGTAACGCTCTAACTCGGCCTCCATCTCTTCGATAGAGGGTCCCTGATAGATATCTATGGGATTGCCCGCTTCATCCATTTCAAATTCATGATAATCTTCTGTATCGATGAGATTTTTCTGGTATTTAGCCGGCAGCTCAACCTGTTTAACAGTTGTTATGTGCTGGATCTCTCCAGGTTTAAACACTAACTTAGACAACTAGCTCCTCCTCGCCTGTTCTGGCTACGACTATCTCACCTGCATCTTCAAGTTTTCTTATTATATTAACGATCTTCTGCTGCGCCTCTTCAACGTCACGCAGACGTATTGGACCCATAAAATCCATATCCTCACTGAGGAGCGATGCGGCCCGTTTTGACATGTTCCGGAATATCTTTTCCTGAACTTCGTTATCAACACCCTTGAGCGCTTTTGCAAGCTCCTGCGTATCAACCTCACGAAGTACCTTCTGAATTGACCTGTCATCAAGGAGTACAATATCCTCGAATACGAACATACGTTTCTTGATCTCTTCGGCGAGTTCAGGATCCTCCTCTTCCAGAGCTTCAATAATGATCTTTTCAGTTCCCCGGTCAACATTGTTGAGAATCTCTACAACTGTATCGATACCGCCCGCCTGAGTAAAGTCCTCACTGGCAAGAGTAGAGAGTTTTCTTTCAAGAACCCGTTCGACCTCCCTGAGTACATCCGGAGAAGTTCTCTTCATCTCTGCAATACGGCGGGCAACGTCTGCCTGCACGTTATGAGGAAGCTCGGCAAGTATCTGCGCGCTCTTCTGCGGATCAAGATAAGCCAGAATAAGCGCAATCGTCTGAGGGTGTTCACCCTGAATAAAGTTTAAAAGGTGTGAAGGATCAGTTCTTCTTATGAAGTCAAAGGGTCTTACCTGAAGTGAAGATGTAAGCCTGTTTACAATATCTATAGCTTTCTGGGTTCCAAGGGCTCTTTCAAGAATATCCCGGGCGTAATCGATACCGCCCTGAGTGATAAACTCCTGGGCCATCATCATTTCCTGAAATTCCTGCAGAACCTTATCTTTATCATCCGGTTCTATTTTATCAAGCCGGGCAATTTCAAATGTAAGCTGTTCTATCTCGTCTTCACGGAGATGCTTAAACACCTCGGAAGAGACATCCGATCCGAGAGAAACGAGAAATACCGCAGCCTTCTGCCTTCCCGTCAGTTGAGATTTTTTAGACTGAAGCATTTATTAACCCCGCAACATAAAAAGAAAAAATACAAGCCGATACTGAATATCGGCCTGAAAGCATATTATATATTAATATATCGGCAGAAAACCGCCATTGTCAAATTAAAAAAACTACTCTTCAGCAAGCCATGTGCGTAAAAGCTGCGCCACATCATCAGGCCGCTCCTTTGCAAGCTGAAGCGCGCTCTGCTGCAGTTCAAGTCTTGCACGCTCTTCAAGTGAGAGTTCAACATCGATCCCCTCCTCTTCGGCAGCCTTAAGAGCTGCTTCACGCATTCTCTGCTGTTCGAGAGCAAGAGCCTCCTCCCGAGCACGTCTTCTTCTTTCGAGTTCCTTCTGTACTGCCCTAAAAAGAATAAATCCGACAAAGAGCGCCACTACACCGATAAGAGCTGCAAGAAGAAGCATTTTCATCTGCTCTTTCTTTCTATACTCCTCTCTTAATGAATTCCAGTAACCGGCTCTGTCGAACATTATATTTTCCACAGCAACCTGATCACCACGGGCATCATCGAAATTTATCGCTTTTTTAACCATATTTTCAGCTTTTTTAAGATCCTCAGGTGTCAGAGGTGTCTGAATAGGTTTTTTCCCGGGATCAAGATCATACTCGCCGCTGGGAAGACGGGGGAGATCCTGCACTCCGTCAATGGCAATAGCCACCGATACCCGTGTGATATCATAAGGATCACGGGAGATTGATCTTGTCGTCTTATTTACAGCATTATTTTCAATATCCTCAGATTTATCATACTTTGCAAACTGATCATCGCTGGCTTTATATCCGGGAGGAGTGTTACCCTCGGTTCCGGCTGGCCCCTGCGGATTCCATCCATGCCCCTGAAAGTTCTCTTTTGTATTCTTTTTTGATACTATAAGTGAATCCTGAATTTTACGCTCGGAGTAAGGAGTTTTAGGATCATCAGGAACCATCGTTATCGGGGTATGCTCGGTCTGCTCCTCTGTAATTTTATCCCAGTTGAAATCCATATTCAGCCGGACTATCTGGATCCTGTCAGCGGAGTAAATACGCTCGAGACCGTCACGAATATCTTTAAGAAGTCTTATCCTGGCCTTCTCTTCTATTTTTTTCCTGAATTCAATGATTGTGTACTCTTTCTTCTCATTTTCGAAATCGTCATCAAAATCAGAGATTATTTTACCGAATTCATCGGTTACCGTTACATTCTCCGGCTTAAGTCTGGGACCGACCGCGCGGGAGACAAGAAAGGTTATACCTTTAATCTCCTTCATACTAAGCTTGTCATATCCCGGAGCAAGATGTACAGTTACTGCGGCGGTATAAGGGGTCTGCTGATCGGAGTAAATACTTTCATCAGACATTGCTATTTCAATTGAAGCTTTATCAATATTTGCAAGAGATTCTATATGACGCTGAATCTCTCCCCGAAGCGCCCGCATATATTTAACATCCAGCTCACGGTCTGTTTCGGTCCAGCTTGAAACATCGAAAAGTTTAAACCCCGGGATCCCCTTGGGGAGCATATTCTCCTGGGCAAGACGTGTAACAATTACAGGTCTCTCCACAGGTTTTACAAAAATTGAAGTGGTCCCTGAAGTTTCGTAATAGAAGCCCATCTCATCGAGCTTCTTGGTCATCTGACCGAAATCATCCGCAGGAAGATCCGCAAAAAGCAGAGCATTCGGTTCCGCGCTGGAAACAGAAAAAAGTACTGCAAAAGCAACTATTACTACGGCGATAACCACGCCGACAATTATTCTTTTTGAACGGTCAAGCTTACTGTAAATCTCCTTGACCTGCTCCATCATTTTATTGAAAAATTCGCCCATCTGCCCCCTCCGGATAAGGAACTGAAAAAAATGTAAACTAATGCGACATAATACTTTTTATAAAGAACATTCTAAAAATGTCAATTAATTTCCTGATAAATAGACAAATAATGTCGTATTTGCTCATAAATCGGTGATATTTTGTCTCCCCCGCGTCGAAAGCGCGGCGGAGAGCAATTTTACAACCTGTTTGCGAGTAGTTACATAATGTCTATTTATACCGGTAATTTTTCATTTTACTATTGAGAAAGCGGTTTTCAGGAGTATTGACGGATGAAACAGGATCAACTCCGGAAAACCGGATATATGCACCGGAAGATTATACTTCTGCAGGATAAAAACTGATGAGAAACACAGGGGAAAGGAGCCCCGCCCCTTGTCCTGCATCGAATAAAATAAACCGGATAGACCTAAACCGGGGCCCTGGCCCCGATTCAACTCTATCCGGATACTACACTGCTATCTTAAATTTATCAATTCTCTATAAGCGTTAAGTGCGCCGTCTCTCACAGCTTTGGTGAGACCTAAAGAGATCTCGGCCTTCTGAGTCGCCACCATTACCTGGTGTATATCAACAGATTCCGGTTTGACAATCATCTGCTGCATAAGGGATTCGGCATCTACCTGAAGATCATTAGTTTTTGATATTGCTCCATTAAGCATATCAGCAAAGGAACCGGCAACATCATCCTGCTCGCGCTGAATTTTAGGCTCTGCCCCGAAATGACGGGGATCTGTTGTGTTGAGCTTTACTATGTGTCCTGAAACTGAATTTATCATTTTAAAACACCCCTTTATATATGTGATGAATCCTGAGAATTACATTCTTTAGAAACAGATTACCCCGCGTATTTCATCTCGACTTTTGAATCGATTGAATACTCATTTTCGATTCTGCAGATCTTTTCGGACTTTCTTGTGTTTATTCTGCCGGAAAGCTCATGTGAAATTTTTACTTCATTCAGTCTTATGTTTTCCCTAAACATGATAAGCCTCCTTATTACGCGCCGACTCTGCCGATCTCAAGAGCCTTTGCGAACATCGATTTTGCGTTATTTACAATCATTACATTTGCTTCATAAGATCTTGTTGCAGAGATAAGATCTGTCATCTCTGTTACGATATTAACATTCGGCATCCGAACATAACCCTTCTCAGGCCCGGTGAGTATTGCATCGGGGTGAGACGGATCAAAAACAAGTCTGAATGGAGCGTCATCCTTCTCAATTTTTACAATTCGCACGCCTTTACCCAGACCATGTTCTATTGCCTCGGGAACAAGGGGGGACTTATAATCGGGACGAATATTAATTGGAGCAAAAATTGCCCTTTTCCTCGCGTAAGGACCATCACCCTCGGTTGTACGGGTTGTTGAGGCATTAGCTATATTATCACTTATAACATCCATTCTAAGTCTCTGTGCAGTCAGACCCGTAGATGCAATATTAAAACTGTCAAACATTCCCATATTAATTCCTCTTATACACTAATTAACTGGCCTTAATTGCCATTTTAATCATTTTGTAATTATGATTCAATCCGCTCACCAGAGCATTATACCTCATCAGATTTTTAGATGAATCAACCATCTCTTTCTCGATATCAACATTGTTTCCGTCATTCCTCATTGAAGAGTTATAGTCAAGATTAACTCTCGGCTCTACTCCACGGATATCCCGCTCAAGGAAAAAGGGGATGTGTCTTTCATCAGTCATTATCGTAGGGAGTTTTATAGAGTTATCAGCATTGTTTTTCAATACTCTGTTAAGCTCGCTCTCGAAATTAACTTCCCTTCTTTTGAAATGAGGGACATCCACATTTGCAATATTATCAGAAATCACTTTTTTTCTGAGCGACTCAGCATCGAGAGACCGCTCCAGTAAATAATTTGTTCCCATCATACCGCTTGTTTCAAACATTGCCAACCCCGCTTAAAAGTATACCTGTCTACATTCATGTTCGGTAAAATCAAAAAAACCATAAGAACTTTTTTTCATGAGACATAACTTTTTTCCAGATTAAAGGCTCTGCCCCTGTTTCATCGAGGACTACCAGATGCCCAAAAGAGATGCTCTGGCCCCCTTTTGGCCTTTTTTGAGCCGATTAAGGCTCTGACCCCTGTTCTAACCTGAAAGAATATGCTTTTTAAGATTATTTAAGGGCCAGAGCTTAAAAAAAGCATAAGAATCATGCAGAGGAAGCTCTGTCCCCCGGAAATATCCTTAAAAATTTTACAGGATTATGTCTCATTAGTAAAGCAAAAAAATGAATTCAAACTGCAAATACTGAAAAAGTAATCAAAATGGACGAAAAATTAATATTTCCCCCGCGTCAAGGCGCGGGGGAAATATACTTTATCCGAGAAGAAGTGATGTCAGCTTTGCGGTACTTTCGATCAAATATGTAGGACGAACATCTTCAAGTTCAGATCTCTCTCCGTAGCCGTATAAAACTGCGGCAGAATCGATACCGTGATGTCTGGCCCCTTCGATGTCGTAGCTCCGGTCCCCTATCATTATTGTGCAATTGAGTTCACCATTATCTATAAGCGGTATAATTCTTTCTATGAGATCACTCTTTGCGCTCATTGTCCCGTCCATATTGCTTCCCGATACAAAATCGAAATATTTTAAAATACCAAAATGCTCGAGTATTCGGAGTGAGTACTCCTGCGGTTTAGACGTGGCGATATATAATTTTCTGTTCTGGCGGTTCAGCTCCGGAAGCAGGTCACTTACCCCGGGATAAATTTCGTTTTCGTACATCCCCTTCTCCGAAAAGTACTCTCTGTAATATACCACAGCCTGCTCTGCCTGATCTTTATCGAATCCGAAATATAAGTTGAACGATTCGCGCAGAGGGGGACCGATAAATTTATATAAATCTGAACGTTCCGCCTCTATTCCAAATTTCTTTAAAGAATACATTATCGAATTTGTAATTCCGAGCCCGGGATCGGTTAAAGTTCCGTCGAGATCGAATATTATATGTTTATATTTTTTCATTATCTCTTTATCATTCCACTTATTGTATTTATAACAAGTCAGCTTCAATAACTATCGGCGCATGGTCTGACCCCATAACTGAAGGGAGAATGTAAGATTTATTAATCTCTGGCATAATTTTTTTTGATACAAGAAAATAATCGATCCGCCATCCGATATTCCTCTCTCTTGAATTTGCAAAATTGCTCCACCATGTATAGTGTCCTCCATCCTTTGTAAATTCGCGGAAAGTATCGACAAAGCCGGAATTTATAAGGCGATCAAATCCCTCCCGTTCCTCCGGAGTAAATCCGGCATTCTTTACATTGGTTTTCGGATTGGTAAGGTCAATCTCCTTATGAGCCACATTAAAATCTCCGCAGACCACTACAGGTTTCTTTTTCTCAAGTTTTTTTAAGTATGAGAGAAAGTCCACATCCCAACTCTTCTGACGGTAATCGAGACGCTCAAGTCCGCGCTTCGAGTTCGGCACATAGACGTTAACAAGCCAGAACTTCTTAAATTCCAGCGTCAGGACCCGTCCCTCTCCGTCATGCTCCTGCATGCCGAGTTCACGGGCAACAGATAGAGGTTCGTGTACTGAAAAAACTGCGGTTCCGGAGTAGCCCTTCTTTACAGCAGAATTCCAGTATTTATAAGGATAATCTTCAAATTCAAACGCCACCTGCGATTCTTCAGCTTTTATCTCCTGGAGACAGATAACATCAGGCTTCTCAGTCTTAAGAAAGCTGTCAAATCCCTTGGTTATTACCGACCGTATTCCGTTTACATTCCATGATATTATTTTCATTAAGACCGCTCCATAATGTATGATTATTGCTTTTTCACAATTTAGAACCTGATCTGATATGTAAATCAAAATTCATAATTGATATATAAAGCCTCAAACTTTCCGGACTCACCCCCGGCCCCTTTCTTTGGAAAGAAAGAGAGGGGAGTTTAATATAGGAAATTTATTGTGTATTTCAGGGGAATATTTTGTTTCTCGAAGCCCCTCTTTTTTTCATCAAAGAGAGGCGATGTGCTGAGCCTGCCGAAGTAGGCGCGGCATTAGCCGGGGGTGAGTGTAAAAAAGTTTTAATGAAAATCTATGAGATCAATGAACTATAGGATATTTTCTTGACTTAATAACTCCTTACCATAATAATCAGAAAAAACAAAAGGATTGAACATGATCGATTTAGAAAAATTCCTCACACCTACTGATATCATTGACAGCGACAGTGATGAAGTGATTGCATACATGAGAGATATCATCGGAAATGATAACATCACATACACTGAAAAAGCGATCAGGCTCTATCTAAGGGTAAGAGATGATATAAGATACAATCCCTACCTCCCCTTTTACAAACCAGAGCACTATATGGCCAGCAACGTAATTAAAGCGGGAGAGGGTTTCTGTATTACTAAAGCCGGTCTCTTGTGCGCAGTTGCAAGAGCGGCGGGTATTCCATCGCGGATTGGATTTGCCACTGTAAAAAATCATCTCTCGACGAGACAGCTTCTTGAGTATCTGGGATCGGATATTGTGGCGTATCACGGATATACGGAGCTATGGCTTGAAGGGAGATGGGTTAAAGCGACTCCTGCATTTAACGCGGAGTTATGCGCTCTGCACAAAGTCCCGCCGCTTGAATTTGACGGTCTGAACGATTCAATTTTCCAGGAATATAACTCCGACAAGTCGAGATATATGGAGTACATTGCTTACCACGGCGAGTTTTCCGATATACCCGTCGACCGCATTGTTAAAGCATGGGAAGAAGCTTACGGGAAAGATCGCGTTGCAGGATGGAAAACAATTATCGAGAATAAGGAAAAACATGGCGGACTCGACTTTATGAAGGAAGATATAATCTGAATGTTTAAAGAACATGTACAGCATTGCCCGCTCTGCGGAAGCATTGCAATTAATAATAAATATCACATAGACAGATACAATCTGGAGTTTCATGTGGACTGCTGCAATGACTGCGGTTTTATATTTATGAATCCGCTATTTACAGATGATGTAATTGAAAATTTCTACTCTGAGGAATATTTCAAAGGGAGAGCCGACTATTCATACATTGACGAACGTGAGATAAAAAAATACTCACAATATGTATGGAATAAGCGTATTGATGTTATCCGTGAGTATGTAAAAACCGGCAATTTCCTTGATATAGGATGTTCTTTCGGAGGCTTACTTGAATCCGCGTCAAGATATTTCACGCCATACGGGATTGAACTGTCGGACTATGCATATTCACACGCTTCTGAAATATTCGGGAAGAATATACATCATGGCACACTGGACAGTCACAAGTTTAAATATGATTTTTTCTCGGCTATTACTATGATTGAGCTGATCGAACATCTGGCTGATCCTGTTTCTGCGGTGAATGAATGTTTTAAACTCCTTAGACCTGAGGGAGTTCTTGTTGTTCAAACTGCAAATATGAACGGCAAACAGGCGAAAGATCTCAAAGACAAATATGAATATTTCATGCCGGGACATCTTTCATATTTTACTGCTGAAAATCTTACAATGCTGCTTAAGTCCGCAGGTTTCAGAAAAATAAAAATATATTATCCGGTTGAATTCGGACTCATACCGAAACTTCTCAAATCACGGGGGAGTTTCAAAAAAATTTCAGATTATGCTGCATGGTGGAGAATATCATCCTACCATATGAAGAGTAAAATTCATTTCGGCAATTTTGCAATGACAAGCTCAATGGTTATTTATGCTGTTAAATAAGGCAGGATTACCTGATTTAAAGAGTACATAAAAAGCTGCAAACTTTTTTAACTCACCCCCGGCTCTGCCGCGCCTACTTCGACAAGCTCAGCACATCGCCTCTCTTTGATGAAAAATAGAGGGGCTTCGTGAAAAAAACTTTCTGTAGAGAAAAACAATACAAAATACACACCATTTATGATGCTTTCATTGAATTTCTGCAATAAAATTCGGTATAAATGTAATTAATTTTACTTTCCCGGGTTGACAAATTAAATTATGCGGTTATAATATGAGCGATTACTCACTCGTAAAAACTGTTTTATCAATTAAATATTAGAGGAATAAAAAATAATCAAAAGAGGTTTTCATGAACTTTAATCTTATCAAAGCTAACCTTAATCTCTACGCGGTAATCAAAAATCTTGAGGATCTGACAGTACATGACAAAGAAATGAAAGAGCTGATAAGCAATTGGAATCTTTCAATTCAATTTATTGTCAGAAACGGGCCGCGGGCTTTTGTTGAATTCGCAACCGGGAAATGTAATGTAGGACAGGGACGGATGAAAAATCCGTCAATAATTCTATACTTCTTTTCACCTCTCCATCTTAATAAAATGTTTGATGGAACTGCAAACCCCATACCGCTGAAGGGGATTACAAAAATCGGATTTCTCACAAAAGAGTTTCCTAAACTTACAGATCGTCTTGCATACTACCTCAAACCGGACGATGACCTTCTTAAAAATGAGAACTATCTGAAAATCAATACCATAATGCTCATGAATACAGCAGCATTTGCAATCCCGGAAATAGCGGGTTATGATAAAACAGGCAAAATCATAGCATCTCACATGCCTGAAGGTATTATTGAGATGAAGATTCTACCCGATTTTCACTCCGTAAACATTACATTCAGCCATGACCGGATTACATCACAGAAAGGTAAAGCAGACAAACCATCGGCGGTAATGGCGATGAAAAATGTAAAGATAGCAAATGCCTTCCTGAACGGTAAAACAGATGCATTTACTGCCATAGCCACGGGTGATGTTGTGATAAAAGGGGTGATCCCCATGCTCGATGCGACATCCCTGCTGCTCGACAGAATTCCGGAATATATATCATGAGGAGAAATTGATGAAAATTTATAATTATAAAAAATCCCATGCTCTGTTTAAAAAAGCGGCAGAGATTATCCCCTGCGGTATTTACGGACACTATAGCCCCTCACCGCTTGTTCCTGCGACTGCCTATCCATTCTATACAGCTAAAGCGAAGGGCTCACGCATATGGGATGTTGACGGAAACGAATTTATCGACTATATGTGTGCTTACGGTCCCATGGTTACAGGTTACGGGAATCCGAAAATTGAGGCGGCCGCGGCGAAACAGAATAAACTGGGAAACTGCACTACTGCTGTTCCGCCGATTATGGTTGAACTTGCAGAATATATGACCGACCTGATCCCATGTGCCGACTGGGCGTTCTTTGCAAAAAACGGAGGCGATGTAACGAATTACGCTGTAATGGTTGCCCGCGCCGCAACAGGGAGAGACAAGATACTTATGATATCAGGAGGATACCACGGAGTTTCGCCATGGATGCAGACGGCGGGTCACCATGGAGTCATGGATGACGACAAGAAGAATGTTATAGCGATTAAATGGAATGATATCGCGCAGTTTGAAAAAACAGTTTCAGAGAATAAAGGTAAAATTGCATGCTTTATATCATCGCCTTACCATCACCCGGTTTTCTGCGATAATGAATACCCCGCTGATGGCTACTGGCAGTCAATCGAAAAGATATGCAGAAGAGAGGGTATCGTAATTATTACTGATGATATCCGCGCTGGATTCAGACTTGATATGCGCGGTTCGAATGAGTTCTTCGGATACAAGAGCGACCTGATCTGTTACTGTAAAGCTCTGGCTAATGGTTATCCTATTTCAGCACTTGTCGGTTCGAAAGATCTGATGAATGCGGCGTCTAAAGTTTTCTATACAGGGAGCTACTGGTTTTCAGCTGTACCCATGGCCGCAGCTCTGGCTAACCTTAAAGAGATGAAAAGAACCAATGCACCGGCATTTATGCTTAAACAGGGGGAGAAGCTTCTCAACAGTATGGTAAAGATCGCCTCAAATTACGGATACGATCTGAAAGTTTCGGGCGCACCATCGATGCCGTATCTTAGAATTACAAACGATCCGAGCCTTATGCTCCACCAGGAGTGGTGTGCCGAATGTACAAAGCGGGGCGCGTATTTTACATCTCACCACAACTGGTTTATCTCTACTGCACACGATGATAAAGATATAAAAAAGACATGGGATATCGTTGATGATGCATTTAAAGCGATAAAGAAAAAATTCGGAGATGAATTCCAACTATAAGGAGATTAAAATGCCGATCACTGAACTTGAAATTAAAAATCTTACAGAAACAGCTCGCAAAATCAGGCATGATATTATCGATACAACAGTCTGGGCCGGAGGCGCACATATCGGCGGAGGGCTGAGCATGGTTGAGATAATGACCCTGCTCTACTTCAAGTATCTCAACATCGACCCTGCAAAGCCGGACTGGGAAGAGAGGGACAGAGTTGTATTATCAAAGGGTCATGGAGGAGCCGGTTACGCTCCGGTTCTTGCAAACAGGGGATTCTTTGACAGAGATGAACTTAAGGATTTCAATCACTTTATGTCTAAATTCGGAATGCACCTGGACAGTCTCAAAGTTAAAGGTGTTGATGTATCTACAGGATCACTGGGGCACGGACTATCCATGGCCGTGGGACTTGCTCTTGGCGCACGACTTCAGAAGAAAAGCTGGAAAACCTACTGCATCCTTGGTGACGGGGAGTGCAACGAAGGGAGCGTATGGGAAGCCGCAATGGCTGCTGCCCATTTTAAAGTAACCAATCTTATAACCTTTGTAGACCGGAACAGGCTTATGATTGACGGGAAGACCGAAGAGATAATGTCAGTGGAGCCCTTTGCCGACAAATGGAGAGCTTTCGGATTTATTGTTAAAGAGGTCAATGGCCATGACTACAAGGCGTTATCTGATGCAATTGATTTTGCTTTGGAAGAAGCAAAAACTCCGGTAATTATTATTGCCGACACAATCAAGGGTAAAGGTGTCGATTTCATGGAGAATCAGGTAAAATGGCACTACGGAAGCATCGATTCGGAACTTGCGGAAAAAGCGCACTCATCAGTTGACCGGGGCTGAAAAAATCAGAGCTATCTTGTGAAGGAGAAATATAATGGCTAAAGAGATAACAGGAACAACATGGACAGTTTATGACGCCAATACAATGACACAGGCAGAGATATACGGCAGCGTATTATGCGAACTTGGAGAGAAACATCCCGATATAGTTGGACTTACGGCGGATCTAGGCAAGTCCACAAAAATCGGTCTGTTCGGAGATAAATTTCCCGATAGATTTTTCAACGTGGGAATTGCCGAACAGAACATGTTCGGAATTGCAGCGGGACTTGCAAAGTCGGGACTCCTCCCCTTTGTATCGACCATGGCTGCATTTACAGCGATGCGCGGACTTGAACAGGTGAGAACAGATATATGCTATCAGAATCTTAATGTGAAGATGATCGCTACTCACGGAGGAGTGTCATTCGGCGCTGCAGGGACAACTCACCACTGTACTGAGGATATAGCAATCATGCGCGCCCTTGCGAATATGACAGTTATAGTCCCGGCGGATGGAATCGAAACAGCAGCAGCCGTTCGGGCGTGTATAGATTATAAAGGACCGGTCTATATACGGATAGGCCGGGGATTTGAACCTACATTTTATAAAGATGAAAACTACGGATTTAAAATCGGGAAAGCAGTTACAATTCAGGACGGCACTGACATTACACTCATCTGCTGCGGAGTGACAGTGCTTCAGGCTGCAGAGGCTGCGAAGATTCTCAAAGAGAGCGACGGATTATCAGTAAGAGTAATCAACATGCATACTCTTAAACCACTCGATGAAGAAGTTATCCTTAAAGCTCTCACTGAAACAAGACGTATCATTACTTTTGAAGACCACAATATTCATGGAGGACTTGGAAGCGCAGTTGCAGATGTAATTGCACAGAGCGGAAAGGGATGCGCATTTGAGAAAGTCGGGATACCTGACTGCTACTGTGTTGTCGGATACCCGGAAGACCTTTACTGCCACTACAAACTTGACTGCGACAGTATAGTTGAAAAAGTCCGTGAAGTTATGGGGAGAGACTTTGAAGAGGATGAAAGCTGGGAGGACGAGGTATAGTTTATGGCCACCGAGAGAGAGCTTCTTACAGCAAGACTGTTTTTCAGAGCTGTATTCCCCATAATAAAAGTTATCCTCAACGATGACGAGGGGATGAAAAAGAAATTTAAAAATGTTAAAGCTGAAGTGCAGTTTGTCGCAAAAGATGAAAAAGGTCCCGTTGGAGCATGGCTGATTTTCAATAACGGGGAGTTCAACGTTGAGTACGGGATATGCCAAAAGCCTGATATAACGTTCTCTTTTAAATCAGTTAAAAAAATGAACGATATGCTTGCAGGGAAACCTGTAATTCCTTCAATAAAAGGTTTCACTAAAGTTCCGCTTCTGATAAAAATCTTATCTCTTCTTCTTTCGCTGAAAATATTAATGCCAAATGCCCGTCCAAAAGATCCGCAGAAAAAAAGATTAAAAGTAAAACTTTCGTTTTACATGATTACAACGGCACTCAGTCAGTACAACAAAGGCGGAGATGCGGATATGATAAAATGGACCACAAAACAGCCGGACAGAATATACCAGATTTCAGTTGAAGGTGAGGATATTGCAGCATATTTAAGGGTCAAAGCAGGAAACAGCAAAGCTGGACGGGGATTTTATTTAAGGAAACGCCCCTTCCTGCACATGAAATTTCACGGCGTAGACGGTGCACTTGCCGTTCTCCTGAGAGATGCGGAGTTTGTCGATGCAGTAGGGAAAGGATACGTTTCCGTAGAAGGTGCACCGGAGTATGCCGCGCAGCTGAATGATTTTATGCAAAGAATACAGGCGATGCTTACCTGATCAGCAATAAAGAAATTCTATATGCTCTGCCCCTCTGCCGCAGCGCAGAGGGGCAGAGCATATAATTTACTATTTTAATAGCCACTTGAATAGAATCAGTTGACGGCCTTCCGTATATAATTGTGTACGATTATCGCAAAGAGAGATTCAGAATCACGTATATAATAAGCAGTTATAATTCTGACTATTTTGTTTTTTAAAAAAGCTCTATTTTCCCCGCCGCCGAAGTCGTCGGAAAGAATAGATTCTTTTTTTTACACTAAATAATACTGATTAATAATTATTACTGTAAAATAATAGACTTTATTCAGCAGAAAATAATTATATCCAAACTCGGACATTTACAGGAATAATTAATGAGAAAAGAGATTTCTAACTCAATGAAAAGTAAAAAGACAAAATCTGACAAATACCATACAGAAACTTTTGAGAAGATTCCGGAGAGTAAACGGAAATTAATTCTTGAAGCGGCAGTTATCGAGTTTTCCTCGAAGGGTTTTAATGCGGCTAATATAAATGTTATAGCTAAAAACGCAGGCATCAGCATCGGATCGATGTACCAGTACTTCGATTCGAAGGAGAATCTTTTCCTCACTGCCATTGACGACGGTTACAGGATTATTGAACATTCACTTTCAGAAATTGATCTTATAAATGGAACTGTTTTTGA
>PGXT01000018.1:52433-59393 GCA_002839285.1 Spirochaetae bacterium HGW-Spirochaetae-5
CAGGGCATGGCTGAATTATCAAAAAAACTGTCTCTCAAAATGGAGACAGTTTCAGCGAAGTTCTACAAGGCGGCTTTAACATCGGCATTGAACGACGGGACCCTGGATCCGGAGATCAGCATTGAAACCGCATCGTTCTGTATAGATAACATTCTTCTTCTCCTTCAATTCTCATACTCAACAGAATATTATAAAGAGAGAATGAAAATTTTTGCAGGGAAAAGTTCACTCTCTCACGATGAAAAGATCAGAAAAGAGATCATTTATTTTTTAAAGAAAGCCCTGAGTAAATAAATCTGCCGGTTACTCTTCGCGTGATACACACTGATCGAAATCTTCGAGAAATATACATAATTCACGGAATTTTTCGATCTCTTTAATGCTGTTCAGGTACCGTATGTCAAAAATATAATCGGAGCACCTGTGTTTTAAAAACTCCGCATCCCACAATTCAGCAACTACAAATCCCTGTTTATAATGATATTTATACGGTTCAAATGATGATATATGTGAACGGAAATAGTTGACCTTGGCAAAACATACCTCATTATACCGGAAGAGCAGGCCGATGATGTCACTCTTCTCCATGAATCCGTGTCTGCATATTTTGCGGGGGAAAGCATTCTCCTTCTGAGTTACCCAGAGCATATTTTCTGTAAGCAGCATAGAATGTTTCTCAATAAATTTTCTTTTATCTTCAGAAAGAGATAGCATTATCTCTTCACTTCTGCTGTTCAATTTAAATTCGCTATTATCATTCATTCCTATGATCCCCGATTTTTTTAATATAAATTCAGTTCTGTCCTATATATTTTTCAAGCATCTCTGCAAGCTCACTTATCTGAAATGGTTTTCGAATACTGTCTGTGAATCCGAATTCCCGGGGATTTGCCATTGCCGGATCTTCTGAATATCCGCTTGAAATAAAAACCGGAATTAAAGGATTCAGTTTTCTTATCTCTGCGGCAGTTTCGATTCCGCCCATCCCGCCCGGAACTGTAAGATCAAATATCATTGCAGCAACATCATGGTTAAGACTCTGCTCTTCTATAAAAAAATTCAGCACATCGGCCCCATCCTTCATGGTTACAACGGAATAACCGAACTCGGAGAGCATATCACTGAGAATATTAAGTATAATCTCTTCATCATCCATTACAACTATCAGGCCATGACCTTTATGACAGATGAAATTTTTTTCCGGATTACATTCGGCACTTTGTGACGAAACCGGGAGAAAAATACGGAAAACACTCCCCTCACCCGGAACTGAGTCCGCTTCAAGAGCGCCGCCGTGACGGTTTATAATTGAATAACTTGTAGCAAGTCCAAGTCCATGGCCCTTTGCCTTTGTAGAGAAAAAAGGATCAAAAATAAACGGCATAATATCCCTGGGAATGCCGATCCCTTTATCCTTTATATAAATTCCCACATAATCTCCGGGACGAAGATAGAGATGATCCTTTTCACTTAAATAAATATTTTCCGCAGATATATCTATAACTCCCCCCATGGGCATGGACTGCTGTGCATTGATAATCAGATTATCAATTACCTGACCGATCTGATTTTTATCAAAATAACAGGGAGAAAGATCATCGGGAATATTAAATCTGCAGGATACATTTGAACCGCTCAATGCAAACTGCACGGTCTCCTGAATAAATGGAGAGAGGTGCACCGTCTTCATTACGGGAGTCCCCCCCCTGGAAAATGTCAGCAGCTGCTGAGTTAATCCCCGGGCACGGTCAATGGCGCCTAGTGCACCTTCAAAATACGCATCAAGGTTACTGTCTTTATTCTTAAGTTTTGCAAGATCAAGACTGCCGAAAATTCCGCCAAGAAGATTATTAAAATCATGCGCGATCCCTCCGGCAAGTACACCAAGAGATTCCAGTTTCTGAGTATTCCGGGCCGCGTCTTCAAATTTACGTTTCTCGGTAATATCCCGGAAAACCAGAACAACCCCGATGGTATTGCTGTTTTTATCTTTTATGGGGGCACCGCTCTCCATAATAATTCTTTCGGTCCCGTCTTTAGATACAAGAATATTATTATTTGTACTATCCTCAAACTTCCCGGTCTGCAGAGCTCTTAGAACCGGACTCACCTGAGGTTTCCGCGTAATTTCACTTATAATATTAAAGATATCGGCAACCTGCTTACCATACGCATCGTCCTGTTTCCAGCCTGTAAGCTCTTCAGCGACCCTGTTTAAAATCTCAACCCTGCCGGTTATATCAGTTGTAATAACACCATCTCCGATACTTCTGAGAGTTACAGAGAGACGTTCCTTTTCCGATGCAAGTTTACCCTCAGCCAGTTTACGTTCAGTTATATCCCAGAAAATACCGAGAGTCCCTCTTATCTCACCCGCTGAATTATAGAACGGGGTTTTGATAACCTGAACAATAATATCCTGCCCGCCGATCGGCTGATGTTCCTCTTCAATGTCAATTGCCCGGCCGGTTTCCATAACCAAGATATCATCCCTGCGGTATTTATCTGCCAGCATGGAAGGGTGAAGATCATAATCAGTTTTACCGATTATTTCCTCAAGCTGCCTGTTTTGCGTAAGACAGTAATTCCTGTTGGCAAATAAAAACCGCCCGTCACTGTCCTTGGCATAAATGCTTTGAGGAAGACTTTCAATGAGCTGATGGAGCAGAAGTTTTGATTCATTCAATTCTCTTTCGGCATGTTTACTTTCGGTTACATCAATTGTATAACCTGCAAGATAAGCGGGTCTGCCATCCTTGAAAATCGGATATTTGATTGTATGATAAAAACGGCCGTTAAATTCCTCGTCAATGGTGATAAGCTTCCCTTCATTTAATATCTTCTTGTCATCTTCAATCATACTTTTTGCAAGATCAGATGGGAAAAGCTCATCCATTGTCTTCCCGATAAGCTCACTCATGGGTCTGCCGAGCATCTCTTCATAATTCTTACTTAAGCGGATAGGTCGTATTGATGAATCTTTAAAAAATATATAGATGGGGCTGTTTTCCATAAATAGAGTAAAAATCTCTTTTGTTTCCCTTAGTTCATCTTCGACACTTTTGCGCTTTGTTATATCACGCGTTGCTGCAATAATTCTCTTTTCATTACGAATAACTGTATCTTTAAGAGTTACCTCCACCCAGAATAATTCACCGCTTCGCTTTTTCGCGTACCACTCAAAAGTTCTAGTCTCCGATGCCATAGCACTCTGCATCATCTCTTGAGCTTTCGCGCTGGTGTACCCCTCATCTGAAGCGCTTATACTACTGACATTTCCATTGATAACTTCATCTTTATTCTCATATCCATACATTTTAAGCATAGTCTGATTAACATCTAAAATTGCACCGGTTTCACTATCATGAATAAAAATAGCATCATTGGAAAAATCAAAGATCTCCCGGTAATTCCTTTCGCTCTCCTCTGCTCTCTGCTTTTCGATCATCAGCTCCTGGTTACTGATTATGAGCTCTTCATTAATCGCTTCAAACTCCTCATTTGTCGCGACCAGTTCTTCATTCGTAGCTTCCAGCTCAGCATTTGTTTTCCTAAGAAGGTCAATGGCCTGTTTCCGCTCTGTTACATCCTCAATAACACCTACTCCCCCGATCACCTGACCATCAGTTGATTTAAGCGGCGCAAATACAATTCTTACAGGTGTAGATTTGTCGGCTGTTACAGATTTATATACATCTTCATAATATCCTAAATCTCCGTTTAATGCGCTCCGGACAGATTCTTTTAATTTTACATCGGGGAGTTTGAACATATCAAGCCCGTTAAGAGCTTTATGTGATGAACCTATAATACCGACAAAAATATCGTTGCAGGTAGTTATCACCCCCTTCTCATCAAAATGGACGAGGCCCAGAGGGGAATAATCAAAAACGAGACGGTATTTCTCCTCACTCTCCTGAACTTTTCTGTGCATTGAAAAAAGCTCATAGGCCATTTCAATGGATGAAATCAGAAGAAAATTTCCGGAATTTTTCAGCACGCAGCCGTAACGGGTAATCCCTTTCAGTTTATCAATATAATCATCATCCGTATGGGAAGTGAGAAATATTACAGGGAGAGATCTGCAGGCAAGAATCTGTTTAGCTGTATCGGCGCCATCAATACCTTCGCCAAGATTTATATCCATTAATATAAGACTGATATTGAAATCTGCCAGCGCCAAAGCAACTGCCTCAGCTCCGGAATGTGCTATTAAAGTCAAATAACCGTTTTTTTCCAGCACAGCGGATATCGCCCTTGCTGAGACAATTTCGTCTTCAACCAGCAGAATGGTTCTCTTCATGTTTTTTCCTGATTCATTATTTATAAGCAGTAATAATTCCTGAACATATATATGCCCGGCGCCTTCGGCGGCGGGCATATTCGATTCTTTTTAACTATAGAAAAAATATAAACATAATTACTGATCATCCACATTCAATATAACAGAAAATAATATATATTTCAAGCATTTATAAATTATCAGAATTTTCATTAAAACCATTTACCCATGGTATATTCAAGGATGAGATACAAACAAGGCAGATTCGGCAGACCGAAGAGGCAACTGTTTTGAAATGGTGCAAATGATGCTCTGGCCCTAAATTTGAATAATAAATTTGGATGGGAGCTCAATGGGAGTTCTGCCCCTTTGCAGCTCCTGCAATGTAGAATATGCTCTAGAACAGGCTCTGGCCCCCTTATAGGTGATATAAATACAAAAAGTGTCAGAGCCTCCATTGTTCTATAAAAGACTGGTATAATTTTACAAATTTTTTCAAAAATAATTAAACTAGATGTTTACCAGAAAAAAATTCCTGAAGAAGCTGAAAAATATTCTTGAGGGTGCTTTTTTTACCTTCACGCTATTCCCTATACTTTCAGAATTAACCGAAGCAGCTGAAACAAAATCTGAATTTGATCTGATTGCTCTCAAAGGGGGCAAAGGTCCAGATGATCTTTTCAGGAGAGGTATAAGCTATCTTGGCGGGATGGGACGTTTTGTTAAAAAGGGCCAGAGCGTACTTGTAAAACCGAATATAGGCTGGGACAGGACACCTGAATATGGAGCAAATACAGATCCGGTTTTAATTAGTGCAATAGTGAAAGAATGTTTTAAAGCCGGAGCCTCTGAAGTTTATGTCTTTGATCACACCTGTGATTCCTGGAAGAGCTGTTATAAAAACAGTAAAATCGAAGAAAATGCCAAAAATTCCGGAGCAAAAGTTGTTCCCGCCAATTCAAAAGATTATTACATAAAAGAATCTATTCCACGCGGGAAAGTCCTTAAAGAGGCACTTGTTCATAAACTCTTTATGCAGTGTGATGTCGTAATTAATGTGCCAGTATTAAAGCACCACTCATCAACAGGTATCACAGCTTCGATGAAGAATCTCATGGGTGTTGTTTGGGACAGATATGAGTGGCATAGAAAAGATCTCCATCAATGTATAGCCGATTTTTCCACTCTCCGCAAACCGGACCTTTGTGTACTCGATGGATGGAGAGTTATGGTGAAAAACGGACCCAGAGGCTACAGCACCTCTGATATAATCAAATATGAATATCTGTTTATATCAGCCGATCCCGTTGCGATAGACTCAGCCGGTGCAGCCGTACTTGCAAGTGCCGGCGCAATAAGCGGAAAAAGTGAGGATATACGCCACATAAAAATTGCTAGAGAGAATGGACTGGGGAGAACTGACCTTGACAAAATGAATATCAAGAGGATAACTATTTGAAGCTCTACTCTTTTTTAAAACTTATACGGACTGTATCTGCCTTAATAGTCATTCTGTTGATCAGCTTTACATTTTTTGATATTCACAGCCTTATCTCACCTGAAAATGCCCGCTATGCGGCTCTGACCCAGTTTATCCCTTCAATGCTGAGTTTTATCAACAAGCCTTCGATTATCTTCTCATCATTCTTAATTATAATTCTTGTTACACTTTTAGCCGGAAGAAGCTACTGTTCATTACTCTGCCCCCTGGGTATTTTCCAGGATATTATTTCACGGATTGCATCTATTCTTCATATAAAAAAAAATATCGGATTTACCCCTGCTTATAATTTTGTCAGGTACTCAATTCTTATAATAGCTTTAATATATTATACAACTACGGGAACTTTTCTGCTTATCTGGCTTGATCCATTTTCGATCTACGGAAGATTTGTTTCGACAGTAGTCTCTCCCGCTCTGACCGGTTTTAACAACATCGCTGCCGGCATTCTGTTGAAATTTAATATATTTTCAATTCACTCAGTTGATATAAAATATGCCAGCGTAACTCTGCTTTTTGTTATTCTCACTATAATAATTTCAATATCAGCGGTTGCTGCTTTCAAAGGAAGACTATACTGCAACACTATCTGTCCTGTCGGCTCACTACTGGGTCTTGTTTCCAGGTTTTCTTTTTTAAAAATTATAATAGATAAAGATACCTGTATCCAGTGCGGTAAATGCGGAACAGTATGCAAAAGTTCGTGTATTGACTACAAAGAAGATCATGTGGATTTCTCACGATGTGTTTCATGTTTTAATTGTCTGAATGTCTGCCCGAACTCAAGCATCAGATTCAAGTATGCTTTTTCCGGAACAATCAGGAATAAGGAGCAGGAGTTCGACATTAATGAGTTTAAGTCCCACATAGAAAATGCAAAAATCGGAAGAAAAAGTTTTCTGTCCGGAATGATTATTATCCCTTCAATACTCTCTGCTCAATCATCAGAAAAAAAACAGCAGCTTTATATTCAGGATAGATCGAAACAGAAGGAATATAAAAAGAAGATTTTTTCATCACCACCCGGCTCATCAGAGATTGAATTATTTAACGGGAGATGTACAGCCTGTTCTTTATGCATTACCAGATGCCCCTCATCGGTTCTTCAGCCGGCAGTTCTGCAGTACGGATTTTACGGGATTATGCAGCCGTTCATGGATTTTAATACCGGGTACTG
>PGXT01000018.1:59454-88321 GCA_002839285.1 Spirochaetae bacterium HGW-Spirochaetae-5
TCATACCGGAGGTTAATCAGGCGATATGTATCGGATGCGGTGCATGTGAATATGTCTGCCCGGTAAGACCGGTTAAAGCAATATATGTGGAGGGGAACAAAATTCACGAAAAGGCGGAACTCCCGAAAAAAGAAAAGAAGCGGGTTGTAGAGAAAGAGGATTTCCCTTTTTAATCTAATCATGAAATAGTAACATGAGAGGCAATGGCAATGAAAGTAAAAATATGGGGGTGTAGAGGTTCAATTCCTGCACCCGGAAGGGAGACTCTGATTTTCGGCGGAGAGTCGACCTGTGTTGAAATTATATCAGATTCCGGTGAAAGTCTTATAGTCGATGCCGGATCCGGGATTAGAAGACTCGGCAATAAAATAATGAAAGAAAATGGATCAAAAAATCTGACAATACTTTTAACACATGCACACTGGGACCACCTCGCGGGATTTCCCTTTTTCAAACCGGCATATAGTCCAGAATACTCAATCTCTTTTTGCGGAGGTCCGGTCCCGCAGGAATCAATCATGAAATATTTTACCCACCAGATGGAACAGCCGTATTTCTCTGTTGATATTTCAGAAATGAAGGCTGAATTCAAAGCAGGGTGTCACTGTGATCAGAATTTATGCGATCATTGCCCTGGAGAGCTCAAGTCGATTGCGTGCGCATCAATCCCGATTAATCACCCCAATGGCGGATACGCTTTTAAATTTAAAAGCAATGAAAAAGTAATATGTTTTTTCCCGGATAACGAGTTGGGATATGCGCATGAAGGGGGGCTTACAATTAATGAATATGCCGATTTCTGCAGGGGTGCTAACCTGCTTATTCATGATGCACAATATACTGAAGAGCAGTATAAAAAGACTAAAGGCTGGGGACACTCTACTTTCAAGGATACAGTCGATCTTGCTCTTGCAGCCGGAGTCAGAAATTTAGGATTATTCCATCACGATCCGGACCGTACTGATGACGATCTTCAGCAGCAGGCGGATTTCTGCAAAAAATATATTTCAGAAACAGGCGGAAAACTCAACTGCTTCGCCTGCGCTGACGGGATGCTGCTGAAAATCTGATTTATAAAATCAGAGATCGAACTCTCTGGTAAATGCGGCGCTCAGCTTTGGAGTAAGTCCTTCACTTCCGGTCATATACTCAACTGGAGAATATCCGTTGTTATTGCTTACCCATAACGAAAATGTATGCCTGTATCCGGCGAATTTTAATCCTCCGTTATAGTTCATGTATTTAAAAGCAAATCCTCCGATATTCATGACAACCTCTCCGCATATTGAAAAGCTGTCCGTAAAATATATTTCTGTCATAAAGCCTAAACCTGAGCTGTAATCAGACTTTGATTTTATCTGGTAAAAGTTTGTATTGTATGCATAAGAGGGAACTACACCCAGACTGAACCTGTTGCTGAACATATGCTTCTGTATAATCATCTGACCGAAATACGAAGTCCTGTCTTCTGACCCAAGCGTTGTTATCGATTCAACATTACTGTCATCAGCTGCCGATATGGAAAAAGTATTATTAACCTGATTAGCATCCTTATAGCCTCCACCTCCATAAAATGACAAACTAATCCAATCCGATTCCGAATAATCATTTAAAATGTTCAGTTTCATTGCTCCGATTATATCCTTGTTTTTAAAAGAGTATGCAGCTGTAATATCCAGAGGATTAATAATTCCGTAAGTCAGGGCTAAATTTATATTAGTTGTATGTCTGTTAACATCAAAATATCGATGCCCCACGTCTGCATTAAACATCCCGGAACCGGCAGTCTGACATGTAGGGAGATTAAAAATATACGGTACAGTTCCGGAAGAATATACCGCTGAGTTTATAGATATCATCATAAATAGCGTAAGAAAAAAGTTTTTATACATATCCATTACCTTTCTCAGAAATCTGTCCGTTTGTGACAAAAAAAACACGAAGGTGTACTCCTGAACATATTGTCAGTTTTATGCTGGTGTGCGCCGTTAAAAACTGCATCTATCCGTTCCTGTGCCTTCATCTCCTCAGGCTTCATCTTCAGGGTATCGTGACATTCTCCGCAGTTTTTTTTAACATTCTGATTTCCCTGCAGCTGATCACCGTGGCAGTGCCTGCATTCATCGCCGTATGAATGCATCTCCTCAACACCTCCTGATTTGCACGTTGTAACAGTAAATGCAAGGAAGCAGACAGATAATAATAAAAATATGCTGTATTTAAAATTCATAATTTCCTTCTAACGTCAGTGACATTCGCTGCACGCAGGACTCCTGCTGAATAATCCCGATGCACTCACTGACGATTCACCATCAGCCCCATGACATGCTGATCCGCTGCAGTATAAAACATTACCACTCCCTCCATCATCATCGGCACTTTCATATTTATAGTGATGCCAGTTGTCCCCATCTTTTCTTTTACTGTGTCCCGGAGGCGGGATTGTACCGGAAAATCCGGTATGGCATGATTTACATGAATATCTGTATGCAAAATTAGCCGAAGGTTACCCCTGGTAACCATCCAGCGCTGCCCCATGGCATGAAGAATCCTTACAGGAAGCAAACCAGCCAGTATTACTATTTCTTTCCGTAGAGTATTCATCAATATTGAATCTGTGATAATAACCACTGATATTATTTGTATGGCTCACACCAAAAATAGTCCATTGATCATCGTGACATGAATAACATGATGGTGCGCCGGAATTACCGCCGGTAAGATCTCTAGCATGACACTGTACTTCATCGCATGAATTTTCAGGAAACCGGTAATCAGCACTATGGAAAAAATCACTCTGAAACGGTTTAATGTTGTGAGATGAATTCCATAACGGACCATTAATCTCTTCAGAAACGGGATTGCATGTTATTACAAAGGGTAAACAATAAAATATCACCATAATAATGAAAGACCTGTCCATGGTCATCAATAATGCCCCCCTGTTATTTAAAATTAGTAGCCTTCTTTAGCAAAGTCAAGGGTAATGTTAAAATCTGATTTTCCCGGACAGACAATTCAACTATTGAGTTTTTATTGAGGCTCTATTGAGGCTCTGACACTAAATTCATTATTTCCGAAAACAAAACTTATACTCTGCCCCTATCCAAAAAAAATCTGAAATTTTAAAAAAAATTTTTATTTCCCATCGGTTTCAAGCGTATTAATAATAAACGATGGAGTTTATTATGCCGCGAGAACTACGAAAAACAGGACAGGGGCTTACTCATCACTGTTATACAAGATGCCGGGGTAAGAAAAACCTTCTGCAAGGAAAGTATGGTAAAAAATATTTCATTGAAGCAGTTCTGATGTGCCAGGAGAAATATGATTTTGAACTCATTGCTGCAGAGGTTGTATCAAACCACATACATCTTGTGATAAAAACTCTGGCAGACAAAGAGACTATTTCACTGATAATGCAGTATATTAAGTCAAGAATAGCTGAAAAATATAACAGAGCAATGATGGAAACGGGTCCGTTCTGGAATGAGCGGTTCAATTCAAAAATTGTGGAAGAAGCAGAAGATCCGGAACAATATCTTTTCTGGCTTTTGTGGTATATCGGTTTTAATCCTGTCCGGAAGGGCCAAAGCCGTGACCCGAGAAATAACGATATCGGATTTATTAATTGTTATCTGATAGAAAATTATGAAGCGCCTGTTAAAATTACACTGCATCCTTTTTTCTATAAACTTGGTTCAGTTTTTGAAGAGTGCGTAAAAAAGTTCATTTATTATGAAGATGCGTACAGAAAACGGATAGCTGTTATTTACTGAAACAAAAGTAATTGAGTTTTAAATTACAATATACACTAAAAAATTAACACCAATGAAAAATTGTTGACTTAACTTCTACATGGAAATCCACTCTGGTCAGATTTTACTTTCAACTGCTCCAAAATATAAACACTTAGAAGCGTTAAAATGGATAGAAAAAGCGTCCTCATAATAGAAGACGAGATGATTCACGGCATGCTGCTGAAATCCTCAATTGAAAACAGCGGATATCACGTACTGGATGTTATCTCCAGGGGGGAAGATGCTGTAAATGCCGCCATAGACCATCGTCCCGACCTGATAATCTCGGATATACTCCTTAAAGGGGAGATTACCGGAGTTGATGCTATTGAACAGATTCTTAACCATGTGAGCATTCCGTTTATATTCTTAACAGCTCTAAACGATACGGGAATCATGAATCAGGCTAATGACACATTCCCTTCTGCCATAATAAATAAACCTTACGATATGAAAATGTTAATTGAAACTATCAATTCACTTTTAAAAAATAATTAATTACAAAACAGGACTTCTTCGACTCCTTTCACAGCTCTGACCCCGATTCGTGAAAATAAGATCTGTCATCCTTTGAGTTATATGATTAAAACTCATCATATAATTTGTGATTCCTTAATTAATCGCTTGTTATTTACCCGAATCGTCATTCCACAATGAAGAGAGAACTTATTGAATAAGAAATATTGATCACAAAACAGATTTGATACCGGACTATAAAAATTTCGGGTCTGCCCCAAAATTAAATTGAATCGGGTCTGGCACCAATTTTAACAATTACCAAACTCAGGGGCAGACCTTCCCCCCCCAAAAAAACTCAGGGCCAGACCATCCTCTCCTCTTTCTCTCACAACCTAAAAAACATCAATATTTCCGGCGATCTCCAAAAACTGTTAATTTTTTGTCAAATTGATGCCAATGCAAACAAATGCCGACTTTAATGTGAACATTTATTAAAAAAAAGAATACTATTCTCATTCAGCTAACAAAAATCATCTTTTTTACTTGATTTATATATTATTTAGAACAATATATCCTCATAAACTCAGTCAATCCGGATAAATGAATCTGTTTAAAATCAGAACAATTACTGCCGGGCACAGTCTATTCTCCAGACAATAATTTTCTGTTTAATATTACCCACCGGAAAGAGTTTATACTAAAAAATCAGTTTTTGTCAGTTATTAAAGAGGTGTTGTCGTATGAGCGAAAAAGTAACATTAAAAACTCTTAAGAGCAATGAAAGAGAGGCACGTAAAAATCTCATTATTGATGCTGCGGAGAGAGTTTTTGCGACTAAACCTGTCGATAAGGCAACTATGCGCGAGATCGCCGATGAGGCAGGTATGGCCACCTCATCTATATACAGATTCTTTTCGAATCAGGAGGCGATACTTATAGCTGCCGCAGTTAGAACTCAGAGCGAGTTTAACAATACTCTGGACAGATTTTTTGATGAGAATAAACCGGAAGAGAGCTTAAAACGTGTTCTTGATATATATATCGATTTTATTTCTGAAAATGATACATACTTCCGGATGATGACAATTCTCATGTCTCAGGGGAATCTGAATCTTGAATCGAGCAAATCTCTGGTAGACGTGATGAACCAGACCCTTGTTAGAGTTGACCGCATATTTAAGCTGATGAAATTCACCGATAATCCCAGACCTCTTTCAAGATATATATATGCGTCGCTGATAGGGATTTCAGTTTCGTATAACAAACTCCCCGGAAGCAATCCGGAAAGCCGTATAAAGCATATGAAGTCTCTTGCAGAGGTACTGTATGATATGATTATACACTATCCGAGGGATTCTAAACTTCCGGCATGATGATTTGATTATTTAAACTCATAAGTAAGTGCTCAGTTTTATTAAATTAAAAACTTACTTTTAAGTTATTTCCCCGCCGCCAAAAGCGGCGGTGTCAGTGACTGCTCAAAAACCGGCAATGAATCTGATTTGCCCAGGACCGGGATGCGGGGGCTCAGGTGGTATAAATATCATTATTAACAACTGAGAATGAGTACTTACCGGATAATCATTAAATGCAGAATTTATTAATTTGACAATATTCAGTATGAATTAATCATGTTACACATCAGCTTAAACGCATTGCAAGTGCAGATTTAAAGCATATATGAAATTCAGAATAAAAAGAAAAAAGAAATTTAAACAGAATTCACCTCTGCGGCAGCTTGTGACAAGCTTCCTTATTCTTATTTTCGGCGGTGCATTCCTTCTCAAACTCCCCTTTGCTACAACAAACGGAATTACTTTAATTGACGCTATTTTTACATCAACATCTGCAGTATGCGTTACCGGACTTATTGTTATTGATACGGCAAAAGAATTTACATTTTATGGTCAGCTGATTATTCTGTTACTTATACAGCTTGGCGGATTTGGAATAATGACATTTTCAATAGGTCTGTTTTCAATGTTCAGCGGGGATATGTCACTGAAGTGGCGTTTTACAATGAGTTCATTATACAACGAAGTAACCGTTATCCCTCCGGTTGAGATATTAAAAAAAATTCTTATTTATACTTTCACTATCGAAGCTTTTACTGCTGCAATTCTGTACACACAGTTTATACAAAAAATGAACTTTTCTGAAGCTTTATGGACATCTGTTTTCCATGCTGTCTCGGCATTCTGTAATGCAGGATTTTCAACATTCAGCGACAGTCTCATTTCCTATCAGGATAACGTCATTGTAATTTCTGCAATTTCATTTGCTATTATTCTTGGCGGGATAGGTTTTATTGTACTTACTGAACTTACCCGCTTGAAGTTCAGCAGGAAAAAAAGATTTTCCAGCCAGTTTTCTCTCCATTCAAAGATTGTACTCACTACAACGGGAATTCTGATTTTAGGGGGGAGTATACTCTTTCTCATTCTTGAGTGGAATTATATAATGAAAGATATGCCTCTGCAGACAAAGATACTCACTTCTTTTATGCAGTCGATAACATGCAGAACTGCCGGATTCAACTCCATTGATATCGGCCTTCTCCGTGAAAGCACACTGGGCATTATGATGACACTGATGTTTATCGGGGGCTCACCGGGGTCCATTGCCGGTGGTATTAAAACCACCACTTTCGCTGTAGTCACCGGGTTGCTGATATCAAAATTAAGAGGACGGAACCAGATTGTATTCTGGAACAGATCAATAAATGAAGAGGCCGTGAACAAAAGTATGACACTTTTCATTCTTGCTTTCGTATTTATATACACAGCTTCAATTACCCTTCTCTCGTTTCACTCCTTCGACACGAATAATTCTTTTCTGCAGGTGGTATTTGAAGTAATATCCGCCTTCAGTACCGTTGGTTTATCAACGGGTATTACGGCAAAATTCCCCACTGACGGAAAAATTCTTTTAACAATAATTATGTTTGTCGGCAGGATCGGACCCTTCGCGCTGATCACCGCAATCACTGAAAAAGTCAAAACCGCTGATTATATAGTCGCGGATGAAAATATTATGATAGGATAACACTATGAAAAAATTTGCCGTTATTGGTCTTGGAAATTTCGGAATGAACATAGCAAGAAGCCTTGTAGAAAACAACTGCGAAGTTCTGGGAGTTGACATAGATAAAAACACCATTGAAAAAGCCAAGGGATTTATAACTCACGCAATCACAGGGAATCCTTCGAATAAAGCCATTCTCGATTCTATTGGAGTATCGGAATACGATGCTGTAATATTAAGCATAGGACAGGAGATGGTATCAAGCATACTCATTTCGCTCTACCTGAAAGAGCTGAATGCTAAAAAAATTATAGCAAGAGCTATGGCAATCAGAATAGGCAAAACCATCTCCATGAAAAATGCTCTGGATTATCTTCCGCTCTCTGATGAATACTCAATCATGGAGATAGTACCTCCGGCAAGTTTCATAGACAAAAATCTCCGGGAACTGAATATCGGGGCAAGATACAGATGTCAGATTCTCGGCATCAAACAATCCGCAGGGAACCCGAAGGATGCGGCAGAGCAGAAAACAATCATAGCCCCTCCCGCCGATGAAGTAATAAGAGAGGGAAATATCCTGATTGTAGTCGGTAAAACTACGGCAATAGAAAGAATGGAGAGGCTGGACTGATTAAAGATTAAACTCCATCCCTTCATAAGCCAGGTCAAGCTGCAGCGTCTCCGCTACCTTTTTATTCACATGCATATATGATTTCGCGTTCGAAATTACACTGTTAAGCTTTTCATCGTTGTAATTCGGATCGTGATGAAACAGTACAAGGTTCTTAACATTGTATCTGGCAGCTATATCTATAGCAATTGATGCGGAGGAATGTCCCCATGAAATTTTATCAATTAAAGATTCCTGGAAAGTGTACTGTGCATCAAAGAGCAGAACATCGGCATCCTTAAAGAAATCGTCATATGCATGAATATCATCCATTTCATGAATACCAAACTCACAGTCGCTGGTATAAACAAAAACCTTATCGCCGTCTTCAATCCGTATACCATAGGCTCCCCCGGGATGAGGCATGCTCTTGGTATAAATCTTAACATCATTGATGAAGAAATTCTCATCCTGCTTTACATTAAAAAATCTCTTTGATGCCTGCATATTATCAAAAGTAATGGGGAAATGAGTCTCGGCCTGCTGATAATCCATTCTCTCTTTTAAATCCGGAAATGCGGAATAGAAATTAAACCTGTTTCCTTTAATATAAACAGGGGTAAAAAAAGGTATCCCGTGAATATGATCCCAATGGGTATGAGTGATAAAAATATTTGCAGCGCCTCTCCCTTTTCCGAAATCTCCCGACATCAGCTCTCTCCCCAGTCCCGAAAGACCGGAACCGCAGTCAACAATAATAAGCTCACCGGTTGAAGTCCTGACTTCAATGCAGGATGTATTCCCGCCGTATGTTCCGCGGATTGAGAGCGGCAGACTCTTCACGAATAAACGCACCGATTCTTCCGAAGATATATCGCCCGGGCGGGCAATTGTAAGAGCCTTGACTATCTTCTCTTCTATAGTTTCAGTATTTAAAGGGGTCGGGTATGACCCCCGGACTCCCCATAGCTTAACCTTCATATTACTCTCTTACACATTTTATTTATAATAACTATCAGTATTTATTCCTTAATTTTTTTAAAGTAAAAAAGTTCTATATATCCCCGCCTCCGAAGGCAGCAGGGGATATAGTTTTTATTTTTTACACTATATCATTTAATGGATGAAATAAAACACACCATGTCATTTCGAAGAAGCGATAGCGACTGAGAAATCTAAGATTTCTCACATTCGTTCGAAATGACATTCCCGGAATTATCGATCAATTGTCATTTATATATTACTTAATAATATATTTCAATTAAAAATATCTTTTATATAAACAAATATACCAAACTGAATCATTCCAAAAAATTGCGGGGTCAGAGCATATATCATTTAAAAATTTGCATCGCTACCAGCGCTTAAAAACAGTTAAATTAAGGGGTCAGAGCCCCGGAATAGAAAGCATAAACCCTTGCAGATAAAAATACCGGCTTAACAAAAAAACTCATGCTTAATAAAAAACTTGACAGTATGAAAAAATTTATATTTTTATACTGTCTGTATTTCCAGGAATCTCCCGGATACAATTAAACAATAAAATAATCATACCGGATATACAAGAGGAAAATCATGAAATTCTCTGACAGGATTCTTAAAGTCAAACCATCTCCAACCATAGCTGTTACATCAATGGCAAGTCTTCTCAAATCTCAGGGAGTTGATATCATAGGATTTGGAGCTGGCGAACCCGATTTTGACACTCCAAAAAACATAAGAGAGGCCGGAATAAAAGCAATCGAAACCGGAAAAACCAGATATACACCATCAGGCGGACTTCCTGAACTTAGAAACGCAATAGTTACAAAATTCAAGAGAGACAATAATCTGGAATACAAACCTTCAGAGGTTATAGTTAACTGCGGCGGAAAACACTCATTCTACAACCTTATGCAGGTACTGCTTAACGACGGCGATGAAGTTATAATACCTGCACCATACTGGGTATCCTACCCCGACATGGTCCTTCTGGCAGGGGGAAAACCGGTAATTATCAACACCGAAGCAGAAGCCGGATTTAAAATCACTCCGGCTCAGCTTGAGGCTAGTATCACATCAAAAACACGGGCAGTTGTAATAAACTCTCCGTCAAATCCAACCGGAGCTGCCTACTCTTTCGATGAACTCAAAGCTCTTGCTGAAGTGATTGAAAAAACCGATATAATCGCTATATCAGATGATATTTACGAAACTATCCTTTTTGACGGATTTAAATTTTCAAACATTGCCAATGTTTCTGATACAATGAAAAAAAGAACTGTTGTCCTTAATGGATGCTCAAAGACATATGCCATGACCGGATGGAGAATCGGATATATGGCTGGTGATCAGGAGCTGATTGCAAAGATAGACATCCTTCAGGGACAGTCAACTTCTAATCCGACAACCATATCCCAGTGGGCTGCAATTGAAGCTTTAACCGGCGATCAGAGCGTTCTTGCAGAGATGATGGTCGCATTCGAAAGAAGAAGAAATTTTGTCATAAAAGAACTTAACTCCATGCCGGGAGTTACATGCTACAACCCCGAGGGTGCTTTTTATGCATTCCCGGGTGTATCAGGTGTTTACGACTTAAAAGAATGGAACAAAGTTTCAGAAAAATATAAAGACCAGTACAAATCTTCTTCTCTTTGCGCATACCTAATGGAAGAGGCAAAGACCGCAGTTGTTCCGGGTATAGCCTTCGGTAACGACGGCTATTTCCGCATGTCCTTTGCCACATCAGATGAAAATCTGAAAGAGGGCCTAAAGAGAATAAGGGAAGCACTGGAAAAACTTGTTTAAAGCAAGCAAGAGCGTCAAGGCGCTTTTTTAAAAAAATAACAGGGGGAAGTTTTATGAAGTTTCAATTATTACTTTTTATTCTAGGCCGGAAGCTTAAAGGGAGAGCTAAAAACGATCCTGATTTCAAAAAGAAAGTTGCCGAAAAAAACTGTACTGTACAGATCAAAACAGCTGACAACTCAAAGGGAAGATTCTACACATTCAAAGATGGTGAAGTAATTTCAAAAAAAGGAATAACTACTGATCCCACAGTTGCACTTGTATGGAAAGATGCTGCTACAGGATTTGCTGTTCTTTCTTCCGGAGATGCTGCAAAAAATATGGAAGCTATCCAGAACGGTTCTCTAAAGTTTGAAGGTGACGGCGGAACAGCTCTCTGGTTTGCGGGAATTGCCAAAGCAGCGAGATAATATTGCTGAGCAATATTTTAAAAGATATAGAAGCTGCCCGGATAACCGGGCAGTTTTTTTATTATATCTACCCGGGAAGTTATAATAAAATCGATCTACGCTGCGTCTGAGGCACGGCGGAGACAGAATGCCGCAGGTTTATAAACAAACTCCCTTTTTATGCTGTTATAAACCCGACACCTGTAATTATAAGCAGAATAAATATAAGAAAAAATACTATTCCGATAAATAGTGCGGGGAGTATAAATATCACAAATGATTTGCCGAAATCTATTGAATGCATCTCCGAAATTCCCTGTATAAAAATCATCGCATACCAGATAAAAAAAACAATTGAAAAGAATGCATAAAAAAAACCGGGGGCAAAATTTATAATTGAAAAGAGATAAAAAACAGGGAGAAAGAGAAATCCCGGGAACAATGAAAAGTTTACTATTGTTATTATTTCACGGATATTGCCTTTATAACCGAAGAACTGCGCGGTAATATCGACAAGTGATGAGTACACCACAATCTTGAAGAGTGCATAGATAAAGATCAGTATCCAGCCGTAACTGATCTTGTAATAAAAAAACGCCGACTCGCTCCCCATAAGAGAAATCACCAGTATATCAAATAACGCCGCAATAAAAGGTACAATAAAACTCAACGCGAAAGGATCGGGATCTTTCTGCTTAATTCTTCTATACAATTCGCGCGGATCGGTTAACGCATAAAGAAAATAATCGGCCCATCTCAGTGATTTAAAAGTTTCAAATATCATTGCATATACCTGTACTCAATTTTATGGGGATTATAAAAAAGTTCACTCCCTATACCGGTTTTACCGTTGAAAACATTTTGTAGTGAACCGAAAATTTCCTGAAAGGGTGAATCCTCTCTTTCATAAACCGGAGCATCTTCGTCAAGCGCGGCAAGCTCCTTTGCTTTCAGTATCGCGTCTTCAAATGTCCCCAGCTGGTCTATCAGCTTATTCTTGAGAGCAGTCTCGCCATTCATTACACGGCCGTCTGCGACCGGACGGATATCCTCCTGGTTCATATTGCGGCCGAGAGCAATATCTTTTATAAATTTATTATATGAAAGATCGATCATCTCCTGAAGAAGACTCCTCTCCTCTGCTGTCATATCACGGCTGGTGGAGAGTATATCTTTATACTTTCCGCTTTTTATTACATTCATCTGAATTCCGAATTTATCGAAGAGACGTTTAAGATTCGGAGACATTGTTATTACACCGATTGATCCGGTTATTGTTCCGTAATTTGCCACTATATAATTACAGGCCGAGGCGATATAGTATCCGCCCGAAGCAGCCACATCGCCCATGGAGGCGACAAGAATAATATTCTTTTTCCGTAGCTTCCATATTTTTTCATATATCTCCTGGGTTGCAGCAACAGTGCCGCCGGGAGAATTAATCCTCACGACAACGGCTTTAATATTGCTGTCTTTCTCAATTTCATCAAGACGCTTAATTACATATTCAGCCCCGGAAGGATCAGCAAATGGCCCTCTGGGACCGGACATCTCTATTGTGCCCTCAATACGGATAACAGCTACACCGGGACCGAACTGCGGCATTTTTAATGCAATATCGGTTTTACTCTTTTTCTCTATTTTTAAGCCGACGTCAACCACTGCAATGACTGCTATCAATGCCAGAAGCGCAAGAATTGCCACGATAATTTTTCTCTGTCTTTCCATATCATTCACCCGGATCAGTTTTTATAATTTCTAATCAGTATTTATTCCTTAACTTTTCTAAACTAAAAAAAGCTCTATTATCCCCGCCGCCGAAGGCGGCGGGGATATATAATTTCTGTTTTTACAATAAAAAATTATATTAGAAATAACTGCTGATTTCTAGTATAATTTCATCTACTCTAATCAGAAGTCTTTTTAAAATCAACTCATTTCACAATTCGATTCACTGCCCTTGAAAGGCAGCAGTTTTTTTGGGGCACAGCGCTTCGCGCTGTGCCTGGGAGTGGGGGGATTACGGGGGCGATGCCCCCGTAATCCCCCCACTCCCAGCGTATGCGGAGCATACGCACCCCCGAAAAATAATTTGCTACCCCCTTTAAAGCAGCAATTTCTCCAGAAACGCCTATGCTGCGCATAGGCGAGGGATGTGTGACCACGGGAGCAGCAACCCTGAGGTCACACATCCCTGCCCGGCGCGATTCGCCGGGCACTCATTAATAACAATGTTCAGCAGAGGGAAACATAAGCCGGATTCTGTTTAAGCAGCTATTTATCTTGCGCGTATGTTGCCATACGCATCTTTGCAGCCTACCCGGTTTACACTGCCATTCTCCTCACGGAGAATGCGGTGAGCTCTTACCTCGCCATTTCACCCTTACCTCCTCACCAAAAGATGAGGGGGCGGAATATTTTCTGTTGCACTTTCCATCGCCTCACGGCGCCCGGGTATTACCCGGCATCCTGCCCTTTGATGTCCGGACTTTCCTCACTCCCCGTAAACGGGGTCGCGCAGCTGCACGTTTCCCTCTGCTGAATACTATTATTTTTTATTAAATTAACATTCTGATGTAGTGCTCCTGAAGACAAACATTTTTTTTGAAGATAAAAATAAAAATTATCACAGTTCACTCATTATAACATATACTTTTGTGTAAAATTTGATAATTGTATCTTTATACAAATCCCTATGCCGGTGAGAATAAGGCATTTTTTCCAATAAATTATTGTATTCGTCATTTTTAAGAGCATAATACTGAGTGTAATACACATATATCCATACAAAATCTTAACATCGATGAGTAAAAAATTTAAAATATTGAAAAATCTTTACAAAATCTTTATACTTTTCAATTATGAACCATGTATTACATATTTATTCCATCTTTTAAATACTACAATTTTATTTGAGTTGGACTCTATTAAAACAGCAACCAGGAGATTAAAATTATAATGATGAACATCACTTTTTCAGTCTTAGGCGGATTAGGTCTTTTTCTTTACGGTATGAAAATCATGAGTGAAGGGCTTCAGTCAGCAACAGGTGAAGGTTTAAAAAACATTCTCTGGAAAGCCACCAACAACAGATTTAAAGGTTTAATAACAGGTTTCGGGATAACCGCTGTTATCCAGTCATCGAGCGCCACTACAGTAATGCTGGTTAGTTTTGTCAGTGCCGGTTTAATAAATCTTACACAGGCAACAGGAATTGTATTCGGAGCAAATATCGGTACATCTGTCACAGGCTGGATTGTGGCAATTATAGGATTTAAATTTAAGATTAATGCACTATCGCTCCCCGCAATAGCATTCGGATTTTTTATCCGCTTTATTGACAATGACAAGATGAGAAACTGGGGTGATTTCCTGCTCGGATTCGGGATACTTTTCCTTGGTCTGGGGATAATGAGTGATTCAGTGAAAGACCTTCGGGGATCTGAAGTTATTACAACCTTCATGGCAACATATAAAGCAAGCGGATTGTTGTCGACCCTTATTGTAATCTTTATTGGTGCTGCTGTTACCATGATCATCCAGTCCTCAAGCGCGACAATGGCAATGACAATGACACTTGCTTTCAGCGGATTTATCGATTTCTATACAGCCGCAGCTTTAATACTTGGAGAGAATATTGGAACAACTATCACTGCAAATATCGCGGCCGTCGGTTCTCCTATAGATGCAAGAAGAACAGCCAGGGTGCACTTTCTATTCAATTTCATCGGAGTGCTATGGATTCTTATTGTTTTCAAATCTTTTTTTATACCCGTAATAGACTGGCTTGTACCTGGCGATCCGTTCTCTCCGGATATAAACATCAGATCAGCTGCTATTGCGACACATATGGCCGCTTTTCATACCGGATTTAATCTGATTAACGCGGTAATATTTCTTCCCTTCGTTAAACAGCTTGCAATGATTGCCACATGGCTGGTTCCCGATGACAAAAAGAAAACTGAATCACACCTCATGTACATAACAACCAATATTGTCGCCATCCCTTCTATCAACCTGAACCAGGCGAGACTTGAAATTGAGAGAATGAAAAATCTGGTAAATACAATGTATAGTCTTGTTGTTGAAGTAATTAAAAATCCTGACAAGAAGCTTGGTAAAGAGATTGAGAAGATACAGACTCTTGAAAATCAGATAGATCTTCTTGAGAGAGATATATCAACTTTTCTTGTTAAGGTATCGAGAGATCATCTTTCAAAAGACCAGAGCAATGAGCTTAACGCGATGCTCCACAAAATAGGAGACCTTGAAAGTATCGGCGATGAATGTGAATCAATAATGAAGCTAATAAGAAGGAAATACGATTTCAAACTTGAATTTTCAGAAGAGGCAACAAAAGAGATAATTGAAGCTGCCGACAAAGTACAGGAGTTCCTTAACCTTATTTCCCCTCATATCATTTCCAATAACACTGACATTATGCTGCAGGCTGAAGTTATTGAAAACAGAGTTGACGAGCTGAAGAGAGAGCTGAGAAACCAGCATATTAAAAGACTTAACGCCAACTACTGCAATGTTGATCAGGGTATAATTTTTATAGATATGGTCTCATGCTTCGAGAAGATCGGGGATCATGCCTACAGCATAGCTGAAACCATTTCAGGTAAAACCAAGTTTTAATACATTTTCAAACTGTATCTGAATTAAGTAGACTGGTTCTTATTTTACACTCACCTGACGTGGTGAAAAATAAGACCAGTCCTGATTTCCAGTTATTCTTTATAGCCGGCGATTTTTAAAATAATGAAGTAATAGATATGCTTACATTTCTTTACAAATATTTAACAATAATAAGTAAATATTTTAAAATATTGAAAAATCTTTACAAAATCTTTATACTATTTTACAATGATTACTATATTAAAGATTTATGTATTCTACCATATTAAATACTACAAATTTGTTTTAATTAACCCTATTAAAACAACAATCAGGAGATTTAAACTATAATGATGAACATTACTTTTTCTGTTCTAGGCGGATTAGGACTATTTCTTTACGGTATGAAAATCATGAGTGAAGGGCTTCAGTCCGCCACTGGTGAAGGATTAAAAAACATTCTATGGAAAGCTACCAACAACAGGTTTAAAGGCGTATTAACAGGATTTGGAATAACAGCAGTTATTCAGTCATCAAGCGCTACAACGGTTATGCTTGTCAGCTTCGTAAGCGCAGGATTGATTGGCCTCACACAGGCAACAGGAATAGTTTTCGGTGCAAACATCGGAACATCTGTTACCGGATGGATTGTAGCGATTGTCGGATTTAAGTTTAAAATCAATATGCTCTCTCTCCCGGCAATTGCACTTGGATTCTTTATCCGTTTTGTAGATAACGATAAAATAAAGAGCTGGGGTGATTTTATGCTCGGCTTCGGTATACTCTTCCTTGGTCTTGGTATCATGAGCGATTCTGTTAAAGACTTAAGAGGGTCAGAACTTATTACTTCATTTATGGCAACATACAAAGCTACCAGCATATGGTCTACCCTGCTGGTTGTTATAATAGGTACGGTAATTACAATGGTTATTCAGTCATCAAGCGCCACGATGGCAATGACTATGACTCTGGCTTTTAACGGATTTATTGACTTTTATACAGCAGCAGCGCTTATACTGGGTGAGAACATAGGAACAACCATAACTGCAAATATTGCAGCCATAGGCTCCCCGATAAATGCAAGAAGAACGGCAAGGGTACACTTTCTTTTTAATTTTCTGGGTGTATTGTGGATACTGATTATTTTCAAATCCTTCTTTGTACCTGCTATAGACTGGCTTATACCGGGTGATCCATTTTCACCCGATCTCGCTGTCAGATCGGTTGCTATTGCAACACACATGGCCGCTTTTCATACGGGATTTAATCTGATTAATACAATAGTATTTCTTCCATTTGTTAAGCAACTGGCAATGCTTGCCACTTGGATGGTTCCTGGCGAAGATAAAAAAACAGAAGCCCATCTTATGTATATTACAACAAATATTGTAGCAATACCTTCGATCAATCTTAATCAGGCAAGTCTTGAAGTTGAAAGAATGAAAGATTTTGTTAATACCATGTACAATCTTGTGGTTGAAGTTATAAAAAGTCCTGACAAAAAACTCGGTAAAAAAATTGAAGAGATACAGACTCTTGAAAATCAGATAGATCTTCTTGAAAGAGAGATATCAACATTTCTTGTAAAAGTATCGAGGGACCATCTTTCAAAAGATCAGAGTAACGAACTGAACTCAATGCTTCAGAAAGTGAGTGATCTTGAAAGCATTGGTGACGAGTGTGAATCAATAATGAAACTGATAAGAAGAAAATACGATTATAAACTTGAATTTTCAGAAGAAGGGACAAAAGAGATAATCGAAACTGCTGACAAAGTTCAGGAATTTTTAGATCTTATATCGCAGCACATTGTTTCGAATAATACGGATATTATGCTCCAAGCGGAAATCATTGAGAACAGAGTTGATGAACTTAAACGTGAACTCCGAAACCAGCATATTAAAAGACTTAACGCCAACGACTGCAATGTTGACCAGGGTATAATTTTTATAGATATGGTCTCATGCTTCGAGAAGATCGGGGATCATGCCTACAGCATAGCTGAAACCATTTCAGGCAGAACCAAGTTTTAATTAAACCAATCTGCATTTTATCCCATCCCGTTTACGGGATGGGATAAATTCAATTCCCGATTGCTGTTTATTATTTTAATCTGATGATATTAAAACCTTGATGTTGTAGAGAGACTGATGTTTCTAATCTCTTCATCTTCACCTTCGATCTCACCGTCACCGTTTACATCCTGATATGTTATTAAATAATTAAATTCAACAGTTACACCCTCGGCAACACCAAGACCGAGAACTCCGCCGATTACTGTGCTCTCTGTTTTCCATTGAATCTTTTCAACATTGTTCTGTACATAGTAAACCTTTGCCATGGAGATGAGCGGAAACAAATACTTATTCAGAGCTAGCTCCCCCTTTAGAGATTTATCTTTTATTTCTCCATCTCTGCCCCATCTCATATCCTGATACTCGGCTTTTCCTGTAATAACGTCGAAAAAGTTTAATTTAAGACCGGCAAGATATCCCTTTGATGAAATAGCTTCATTCAGTTTATCCTTCTTGGTTTCAACATGCAGATCACCTGCAGCATCTTTTACATACTTTGCCCGTTCAAGATCGTATGTATCGTTGTAATAACCGAATATGAAGTCATCAGACTGCTGCCTGTAATCACCGTAAATTTCGAAAAGCCTGCCGCCGGTTATACGCACACCCGGCGCAGTGTACCCCCAACCGCCGGTATTTACAGACTGAGAAAACTGGGTATAGATATCAATCTTAAAGTATTCCGCATTGATAAGTCTTAAACCAGCATCTGCTGCCCAGAAACCTGTTCTTGATCTTTCATCTGAATAACTTTTCAACTGACTTCTTTCAAGTGATGAGATAACACCATAACTTGTCATACTTGAAATCACAGGCTCAGGGACTCCCTGACCTCTCCAGTAATCTATTTCCGTAACATATCTGTCATCTTCCGGGTACATATCCACTTCATCGGGATATCCGTCATCATCGGTGTCGCGCAGCCCCTTGTACTCATTCATATCACCGGCATAGGAACCCCCGATCTGCAGCCTTCTGAAAGGTTTGACGTAGATTCTTCCTCCCCCCATAATCGCCTTGTTTTTTCCGGCAAGATTTTTAAAATTTCCTACGACAGCCTCCATACCCGCATACTTTGTGTCGATTGAGATATCAATACCCTGTCTTTTATATGTGGGATACTCCAGAAGATTTGTATATCCGCTGATCAAAGTCCCATAACCAAGAGTTGTTGACTGCAGTCCGCCGTACTTAAAATAAAACGGCTCCCCTTTCTTTCCGAAGCTGATATAGTATATTTTATCTATATAGTCTTTAGCTTCATCCCAGTCCTCTTCACGGACTTTCCCGTCTTCATCAAGGAGTACGTTTATATCGAGTCCGATTCCGAATTTCCAGAGTTTCAGTTCGGGACGAAGTCCTATCTGCTGATAGTTTTTTCCGTCAATTGTGATAGCACCGAAAACTCCACCCATCATATAGTCGAAAGCTGCACTCTCTGCCGAATCACCTTCAATTGTTACACCGCCCTCAGTATCTGCAGGCGCCTTACCCTGCGAAAAAGAATTTGTACAGATAAAAAGTACAAGAATCATAAAAGCAATTTTAAATCTGGTCATTTAATTTCTCCTGAAAATATTCCCATCTGCTGACTGATTACATAAACAATTATTCATGCAGCAAATAATCTTCAGTTAAAGAAATAACCATATTTAAAAAATCAAGTATAAATTAAAAAGCGATACACCTATAAAGAGGGCCGGTTTTAACATCTGTCATATAATGATCTGCCTCTGTAGTGCTTAGACCGGATGATTAATAATTAAAAAATGATATATAACACCGCAAACTTTCCGAACTCACCCCCGGCCCCTCTCTCTGGAAAGAAAGAGAGGGGAGTTTAAGACAGAGAATTTATTGTTTTTTTCAGAAGAATGTATTGTTTTACGAAGCCCCTCTTTTTTTTATCAAAGAGAGGGGCGCGGCATAGCCGGGGGTGAGTGTGGAGAGTTTTAACTAATAATCATTGAGTCATGGCACTGGCTATTGAGAGGCGGATAATAATTAGAACTGAAATCCTATTCTGAAATTCAAATTACTCAATCAGGCTCCAGACTCTACAAAATTCTGTAAAAGTCTTATTCCATGCTCGGTCATATACGATTCGGGATGGAACTGTATTCCGTATACCGGAAGTTCTTTATGACTAACACCCTGTATTACTCCATCGGATGAGTATGCTTCTATCTCCAGCGATTCCGGGAATGTATTCTTTTCGGCGCAGAGAGAGTGATACCGTACAGCTTTAAATCTCTGCGGCAGGTCACGGAAAATGTTCTCGCCGGTGTGACTTATCACATCCTGTTTTCCGTGCACAATTCCGGGAGCCCTGACGATTCGTCCGCCGTACTCCTGCACTATTGCCTGCATACCCAGGCATATCCCCAGAAGCGGAAGACCGGGATTCCGTCTTATTACTTCAAGTGTTATCCCTGCGTTATCGGGATTTGAAGGCCCGGGTGATATTACAATTGAAGTATATTTTGAAAAATCAACTGCTTCTATATCATGGTCATTCATTATCACTTCAACGTCATATCCCATGGATTCAAAACAGTGAACAATGTTATATGAAAAGGAATCGTAATTATCAATCATCAGTATCATAAATTTCTCCTGTAAAAACAGCCCCCCAACCCCCCGGAGGGGGACTAAAGTACTGTTTATTTAATATAACTATTTCAATTTAAAGCCTTGCCAACGACCGGGGTGCAAGGGCTGAAAGCTTATACCGCATACCCCAGACTCACGGTCAGTGCTCTAAGTTTATTATCTATCTCTGCAGATTCCTTTTCTGGAATACTGTCGTAGACAATACCCGCTCCGGCCTGGAGATGAACTCCATCCTCATCAAAAAACGCGCTCCGTATTGTAATACATGTGTCGCTTGTTTTATTAAAACCGAAGTATCCCACTGCTCCTGCATATGCTTCGCGCGGGAGAGCCTCCACTTCATTTATAATCTCCACCGCGCGGACCTTCGGTGCTCCGGTGACTGTACCTGCAGGAAAACTGTATCTGAATGCATCAACTATTGACGAGCCGTTTTTCATTACACCTCTTACATCAGAAACTATATGCATAACGTGTGAATAATCCTCGACCTTCATGAATTTTGTAACTGAAACACTCCCCCTCTCGGCTATTCTGCTGAGATCGTTACGTGCAAGATCCACAAGCATAAGATGTTCCGCCATCTCTTTTCTGTCGAGAAGAAGATCTTTTCTTACACTCTTCTTATCCTTCGGGGATTCTGGAATAGGTGCAGTCCCGGCAATCGGTTTAAGGTACATCATATTTTTTCTAATCTTAAGATGAGTCTCGGGAGAGCAGCCGGTGATGTAGCGTTTCCCCATCTTAAGCATATACATATATGGAGATGGATTTACGCTTCGTATTTTAAGATAAAAGTTATAAGGTGTAATTTTATCTTTCACCTCCATCCTTCTGCTGAGAACTGCCTGTATAATCTCGCCGCCTGCTATAAGCTCTTTCACATCTTTAACTTTTTTTATGAAGTCCGTATCGCTCTCCATGTACTCCATGGTTACATCGACAGGTCTTGACGGGAGATAACTTATCTTTTCACTTGTAATTATCTTAAGTATATACGCCTCAAGCCCGGCAAGTCTTTCGTTTGTTTTCTGAACCAGATGATGTATCTCACCTTCCAATGTGTAGATCGATGCCGACACATAGAATTTTTCTGTATAATTATCGTAAACAATAAACTCATCCACCAGAAGAAGTTCCGCCATGGGGTGACTGTCGTCAAACTTAACATCCCGTCGCAGCACCCCTGTTTTGTTTATTGCCTCATACCCTATGTATCCTGCATAACCGCCGTTAAAGTCTCCGAACTGATCGGTGTCGGGTGAGTTGTATTTTTTAAGTTCTTCATCGAGAAATTCAAATACCGATTTTTCGATTCTCGTAGAAACACCATTCTTCTGCTGTATAATATGATTACTGTAGGCTGTTATAACAACCGAAGGATTAAAGCAGAGATAGGAGAACCGCCCCTTTGTCTTAGTCTTCCCTGCACTCTCCAGAAAAATGAAATGCTCATCATCCCTCATCGCCTTGAGGAGCGAAAGGAAATCGAATGAGCTTATGTTCAGCTCTCTGAAGAGCGGAATTCTGTTATACTCTGCCGCAAGTGCTTCTATGCCCGATTTATAATAGTTCATGTTAATTCTCCTTAAAATAAAAAAGCTGCGGTTTGCCTCCGCAGCTTGAATCTATACTTCTGCCTGAAAGCGGGAATCCCTCTTTCAGGCTTTATTGGCCATGAAAAAGGATTATTTAATAATAAGACGCCATCCAAAAAAAGTAAGCTGTATTTTTTTCATAATTTAATTCCTTTTCTACTCTTTTCTACTATGTTTCTATATATAGAAACATAGTAGAAATTGTCAATTATTTTTTTGTTTTTTTTATTTTAATAAAAATTTTCATCATCGTGGCACTTTATAAAATTCCAATCCGTTTACATTTATGAATAAATTAAAAGAGGTGAAAATATGAAAAAGACATTAAGCATTATAACATTTTTAATCTTCATAGCCGGATCGATAGCATTTGCACAGGATGAACCGGTAATGACAAAAGAACAGCTCAAAATTTCAGAGGAATTAAAATTAAAAGAACAGACAAAGAGTCAGATTAATCTGAAAGAGCAGAATCAGGTAAAAGCCGGTGACAAAACTGCTTCAAAAGATCAGCTTAAACTGAAAGATGAAGTCCAGATCAAAGACGGTGAAAAAACCATGACACAAGAGCAGTTGAGACTGAAAGAGCAGGAACAGCTTAAAGATGGCGAAAAAGATAAATCTGCTTTAAAAAACAGTGGTGATGCAAAAAAAGTGAAAGCTGAAAAACGGAACAAAAATCGTGAAAAAAAATCGATCAAAAAAGAATCTAAAACACAGAAAAAAGAGATGAGAGAAAACAAAAAGGTTATTGAAGATATGAATAAAGGGGGGAAATCTGCTCAATAGCAGAACTTGTACTTAAAATATTCAAACAGGTATCCCTCTTCTGTCATATGACAATAGAGGGATACCTGTTTTATTGAAAAAACTGATCTTCAAAACTTTGGAGGATATTTTGAAACTGACAATAAAATACACCATTACTGCAATACTTATTTTAATCTCATCAGCATGGACTTACGCCGAGGAGGGGATCTACGGTTCTGCAGGATTAAGGGCAATCTATTCCGAAGATGAAGATGTATCTCAGAATTACTACAAAGCTTTTACCTCCATGGGCTGGCAGAATGACCTGATAGATCTATCCGCCTCTTACAACAGATGGATTTCTTATTCAATATCAGATGAACTTTACAACAGGGGATCTGCTCAGTCTCTCCGGGGGATATTCCTATATGTCGGGAGATGCCTCTTATTCAGCTCACAAATTCAGCGGGGATATAGTTCTTTATCTTGATAATATTGACATATCGGCAGATTCATCAGTTAAAAATACAGAGTATAATTTCAACGGTACGATTGAAAGCTCGGCAGTTACAGCAGGTGGAGAGATCAGCTTTAACATTACAGACAGTTTTTCATGGGATCTCGGCTGCCTCTACGAGTATACAGATTATATAACTTACGGATATACATATACAAAAAACAGCATTAGAGCCGGCATTGTAACAGTACCTGTTAATAATCTTTTTATGATCTTCGGTGCGTCGGGAGGGAGAGACTCTGATAAAATATCATCAACCTCATTTGACGCCGGACTGACAGTGAAACTTTTTGAACATGTTAAGTTATCTGCAGCCTATATGTTTTCAGCTGATTTTATCAGTTCTGAATCAATTTCATCATCGGGCGGCAGACGGAGCAGTTCAAGCTCTAAGTCTACAGATACTGAAATTACACATACAGGGAATGTGGCGGTTTCACTGTATTTCTAGTGCCGTGAACGGATAGATTTTCATTAAAAAGTTCTCTTATAAGACCGAAAATCTCCCGGCCTGACGGCCACCCTCTTTGATTAAGAGGGTTTAAACTTTCATGATTTCATAACCCCCTTTATTAAAGGGGGATGTTGAGCGATGCGAAACGGGGGGATTTCAAGTTTATAGCTGATAAATTATTGTTTTAAAATCATACGTTCAAAGTACTGACAGACTACTCCCTGTTCCTTAAACGTTTCCCATCTCTCTGCTCTTTCTTTATACTGTTCATATCTTCACGAAGTTCTCTGTTCGCCCGGATATTCTCCTGCTTCTCTCTCAGATCTTTAACGGAACTAACAGATTCTTCATTGTTCTCTTCGGCTGTTTTAATAACCGGTTCTTCACCGGACAAGCTCCTGTTAGCCGGTTCGTTAATAATTGCTCCCCTGTTTTTCAGATATGCTTCGGAGGGCCATACACCACCAGATGGAGATTTCAACAACTGTTCTGTCTCTTTATCAAGATGTTCAAGACTCTCCCGGTTATCTGAAGACCATTTTTCACCGGCAGATATTTCAATTCTAAATTCTGAATCAGCAATGACTACTTTACCCTGTGAAACAGCCGCGAAGAGTCTGCCGTCTGAATAACTCAGCATAAACTCAGTTCCTGCCGGGACGATGCTGTAGCCTCCGCATTCAAAACTGTATTCAACAGATCCTGAAGATCTCGAAACAACTGAACCGTGACGAAGCATAAAACGGAGCCCCCGGTCAATACTGTTATGAACAATCTCAACTGATGATGATCTCCCGAGAAAAATTTCATAACCGGAAACAGAAGCTGAAAGTGAAGAATCCCTCCCGGTAACAATTATATCTCCCGGTGAAAGTTTCTGATTAATTGCCGGCATCGATGAGTTGATATATGCACGTCCAGATACCTCAGACACTTCAAGGGGGTATGCTCCATTAACCGTCATAGTGCTGATTATAAAATATACAGAGACTGCTATCACTGCGGAAGCTGCGGTTGCCAGTCCGGCGACCAGCCTGCTGAAACGCGGCTTTGCTATATCCTTTTTCAGAACTTCAATTTCATGCATTCTATACCATTCAGAGATTACACTCTCCCGGACATGATCGCCGGGTAATTCAGCTGAAGGCTCCCCTGTAACTGCTGCAGAAAGCGTTGATGTCAACGCCCGGCATTGAGGACAGAGGGCAATGTGCTCCCGGACTCTCCCCTCGCCTTCTGCAGAAGATAGACCTGAAACAAAGTCATCAATCTCTCTATTTGTCAGATGGGTTTTCATAACATAATCCCCTCATTCATTAAACGATCCATCACTGCGGTGAGCGTCATCTGGTATAAAAAAACCTTCACTGCGCAGTTTTATTCTCAATTGCGACACAACACTTTTAACCTTACGCTTAAGTGTTCTTTCAGAAATTTTCAATATTACAGCGATTTCGGGATAAGTCAGACCGTTACGTTTATATAGAATAATGCTTTTTTCAGGTTCACCTAGAGAATCAATCTGATTTTTCAAAGCATCCATCATCACAGCTGTGGAATCACTATCCCCGCCTGCATGAAGATCAGCCAGAGCTGAAACATCACTCTGCTCAAACCTGACCCTGGAAATTTTACGCGCCGAGTCAATGCAGACACTCCGTGCAATTGAATAGAGAAGCGCACGGATATTGCTTCCATCAACATTGCTCTTAAGGGAATATTTCATAAGTTTGACAAATACATCCTGGAGTATATCCTCGGCCATATCATGATCATAAGCAGACCTGATTATATATGAGAATATTTCCTTTGAATATATGGAGTATGCATTCTCAATTTCTTTTAAAGATATCATTTAATAAATATATACTCCCTGCATAAAACATCCAATTAAAAAACAACCTGCACCGGTTTATATAACGGATATAAAGCAGCAGAAGTGACACCATTTTTACAAAAAAAAACAGATATTTGACAATCCATCGAAAGTATCTGCCCAAAACCGGCGGTTTTCTCTCTCCCTCATCTTAATAGATTGACAAAACAACAAAGCTATATAATTTTCATATCATAAACAGGCAGGAGAAAAATAATGGCATTCATAAACTGGTCCGATTCATTAAGTGTAGGGGTTAAACTCTTCGACGATGATCATAAAGAACTTGTATCTATTGCCAACAGACTTCACGACAGTATAACAGTGGGGTCACAGCAGGCTGTACTTGCTCCGATTCTTAACGAACTTGTAAAATATACAATATTCCATTTCGGCCACGAAGAGGGGATGATGCTTCAGTACGCATACCCGGCCTACGAGAAGCACAAAAAAGAGCACGATGCGCTCATAGCAAAAGTTCAGGATTTCAGCGATCAGGTAAAGTCCGGTAAGACATCAATCTCATTAAGCCTTATCGCATTTCTGAAGGAGTGGCTTGTAAATCATATAATGGCAAGCGATAAGGAGTATGTGGATTTCTTCTCGAAGAAAGGGATAAAATAGAACCGTTTCCCTTACAGGTATAATTCAAAAATATAGATCCCCGCGAAAACGGAGATTTATATTTTTATAGAACATCATGACTCTCGCCTGAATTACAAGTCATTCCTTTACTCAAACTACATATTTAACGTAAACAGCCCGGCGCAAGACCTAAGGGAGAACTTCTCTCATAACCCGGATTGTATTCTCACCCATAATTTTTCTGATGTCAGATTCAGTGAATCCTCGTTTAAGCAGTGCATCTGTAATATATATCATCCGTGCTGAATCAACCGGCACAGACACAGCTCCATCAAAGTCCGAGCCGAGAGCAGCATGATCTATCCCTGCAAGTTTTACAATATATTCGATGGTATTGACAATACCATCGACATTATCACTGCAGGTTGCTTTGCTGAAAAAAGCCGCGCCTATAACACCGCCGGATTTCGCAACGCCCAGAATCTCCTCATCTGTTATATTCCGGTTGTTATTGCATACACCGGCAACTCCGGTATGGGAGAAGATTACCGGTTTTGTTGAAATTGCCAGAATATCCTTAATCGATTCTCTCGAGGCATGTGAAAGATCAATAATAATCCCCTTCCTGTTCATAAGTTCAACAAGCTCTCTCCCTTTTTTAGTGAGGCCGTTTTTCCCGAATCCGTGAGCAGATCCGGCCATATCTGAATCAGCAAAATGAGTCATACCCAGCATGCGGACGCCGGCTTCAAACATTGCGTTTATATTTTCAGCACTCCCCTCCAGCGGATAAGCTCCTTCAAGACCGATAAATCCTGCGGTAAGACTTTTATCGGTTCTGCGTCTCTTCAGATAACTGTCAAGATCGGACTTTGTCCGTATTATTGTAAATTTTCCCCCGGAACGGATCTCCGCATCATGAAGTTTATTGATCTGATATATTGCTCTATCCCTGAAGCTGAACAAAGTCCCTGCAGGCCATCCCTGAAAGAATGAAAGACAGCAGTAACTATCTGTCCATGCCAGATTATAGCTGTTATTCATCATAAACGGGAGTATCGAAACAATAGTGAAGGCCTGTATTGCAACATTACCCTCAATCATCCGCGGAAAGTCTACATGACCTCTCTCACTTTTAACAAAGATATCTCTCTCCCAGAGAAGAGCATCGGAATGCAGATCAACAATCAGAAGATTATTGTGAAAAGCTATAGTCTCTTCTGAAATTTTATTATCGGGGGGATTAATAGTTCTATTGACATATGAATCGAGGTGACGGGCAGCAGAACATGACATGTAAATTGCTGCAGCTGAAATAACAGCTATCACGTGAATTATTGTTTTCATAAACATTTCTATAAAACTCATTCACGAAAATGTCAATAACTATAGCGCCTCGCAGTGACTATGTACTGATTCATTCGAAAACTACTATAGTTTGATTTTCATCAAACAATTAACCGCCGATAGATATGGAGTGTAAAAAATATTATTGTTGCAATTTAGCGCGAATGATCTTATATTATAAAATATGAAAATTTTATACACCCAAATAACTTTTTTGTCACATAACAGAAATTCATGCTTTTTCATCAGGCACACTTGGATATTGTCATAAATGAAAAAATCTCTCTTTATAATAATTTTAATTTTTATCATATACGGACCTGCCCACGCAGCTGAACCTCGCATTGTCCGCGTTGGTGCTTTCAATTTTTATCCAGGAATATTTAAGGATAGCGATGGTACAATAAAAGGATTTTACGTAGATGCGCTTGCAGAGATTGCACAAAATGAAAATATCCGGTTTGAATATGTATGGGGTTCATGGAATGAAGGCCTGGAACGGATAAAATCGGGCGAGGTGGATATAATAACAAGTGCCGCGTATACTCCAGAACGGGCTCTTTACATGGATTACGGCAAAACTCCCCTTCTCACCGTATGGAGTGAGCTCTATGTTCCACTGAAGTCTGAAATCGACAATATTACAGATATGGAACGGAAAAGAGTCGCAGTTATGAAAGGAGATTTCAATGCCCGTAATTTTATAGAAAGGGTAAGTAAATTTCATATTACCGTTGAAACAGTTGAGGTAGCTTCTTTCGATGAGGTATTTAAAGCCGTATCTAAAGGAAAAGTTGATGCAGGAGTTGTCAACTGCACTTTCGGAGTCTCGAAACAGAGGGATTACGGCATTCGCTCTACCGGAATTGTATTTAATCCATTTGATATTTTTTTTGCTGCTGCAAAGGGGAAAAACAGTGAACTTCTGGAACTTTTGGACAGTTATCTTATAAAATGGAAACATCAGGAATCCTCTGTATATAACAGATCCCGCCAGAAATGGTCATACGGAAATGTCGGAAAAATTGAAATTATACCGCAATGGATAAGATATTCTGCAGCCGCTCTCGGATTAATTGCCCTGCTGTTCGGATTATTTACAATTCTGCTTAGAATAAAAGTTAAACATGCCACAAGGGATATTCTCGAAAGAGAGGAGATGCTTAAACAGAGTGAAAGCAAATTCCGAAGCTATATTGACAATGCGCCTGATGGTGTTTTTATCACTGATAACGAAGGGCACTACCTTGAAGTCAATCCTGCGGCATCATCAATAACAGGTTATTCACAGGAGGAACTGCTCTCAATGTCAATTCCCGACCTGCAGCCTCAGGAAACTCTTGAACAGGATATGCAGGTT
>PGXT01000186.1 GCA_002839285.1 Spirochaetae bacterium HGW-Spirochaetae-5
AAAATATTACGGTACGTAATTTATGGCAGCGTTTTCGGAGCAATAATTTACTATTTCCGACATCCAAAAATTAGAAATGTTTTTAAATCAACTTAACCAGACAATACAGCCGATCGCTAACGCTCCGGCTGATTTTTTCGTTATGCATGATAAATGAGGGCTGATGTCATTAAGCAAGTATGCGGTGATCAAGGAGAATGATTTATATTTAAATTCGGCAAGTAACATAATTGCCGCAATCGCATTTATCTTCCTCATTCTAGCCCCCATGATTACTTTCTATTATTTTCTTGGGGAAATATTTTGGAGAGTGCTTTTGTTAATAGTATGCTGCTTTATCATTAGTCCATTCCTCGGTGTCTATGGTGTGGGGCGTGCAGCATCGCCGGTGTCACCAAATCAATTCTTATTTATGCTATTTGGAAACCGGAAGAAAGAAGCGGCGCAAACTAATGAAACAAAGATCATAGAAAAAATAAGAATTATTGATGTAATCAAAGGAATTCTTTTCTCCTTTTTTCTGGTTATTCTATATCAGTTCTTTACTTGGCTGTATGGTTCTTTGTTCTTTTTAGGTTTTTTTATTTACGTTGTTGGGCCGGTTGTAAAATTGATTATGAAAAGCGCATAACCCGGCGCTAAAGCCGATCGCCGCTTCGCGGCTCCGGCTTAGCTTTTCGTTATGCATAAAAATGTAAACGATCTGTGGATATGAAAGAGTAATGATTTAAATATTTCAATGAATATTAATCGAAACAATCCAAAATGCCCTGAATGTGACTCACAAATTTCTTTTATTAAGGGATTACGTATGTGGAATCCATGGCGTATAATTTGTCCTTTTTGTGGTTCGCCGCTCGAAATGACGCGAATTAGCAAGATTGCCACTATCTTAAGTTTTCCACTGGGTATCATGTATGGTGGCTTTGCAATTTACATGGAAGAAACTAAACGCTGGGTAACTGCTGATAGTATTATTTACTTTACAGTCACCATACCTATTTTGCTTGGAATAGGTTACCTGTTGTGGCCATTGACAAAATTTCACACAAGAAGAGGAAATGCATAACAAAATCAATACAGCCGATCGCTGCGCTCCGGCTGATTTATTCGTTAGGTTGATCAAATTATATGATGGATAACTATATTCTAAGGAATGAACCACATGAAGCTAAGACCTTCTTTATTAAGAAAGTCTTAGGACAAGCTGAGAAGGAAAACGTAAGCTTGTCTGATACTGAAAAAGAAATGCTTGATTGGGAGGATTTGGACCCTAGATATTCAAATTACTGGAATATTGAATTGGCGGAAAGATTTGAGAAAGAAGTGAATAAAAAAATTACGAATCAAAAATATCAGAGTTGATAGTGCATGCTTATCAAGATGACGTTAATCGTAATAGATCTGCAAAAGAAACTTATCGAAGTGCATACATAGCAATTAAAAAAGGAAACACATATATTTCGATTCTTGTTGAGAAGGGTATAGCAATGCATGTTGCACGATGGCGACATTTTTTAGGGCTAACGTATAAATAAACCTAACCCGACAATACAGCCGATCGCTAACGCTCCGGCTGATTTTTTCGTTAAAGCTATGGAATTATGAAGACAAGAATTATCATAGATGTTTTAATCTTTGCATCAGTTATTGCCATCGTCTTTATTGGCACTCTTTTTAAGAATGCTGAACCTTTTGCATTAGATCAAATATTTTCACGGCAAAATATAATAGAATCTGTAATTTTATTGGCAGTGGTCTTAGTAATTGTGATTCCACTTCATAAGCTGATTCTACGAATAAAGCCATCAAATAAAGAATTAAATGGAACAAAAAAGCTTTAACAAGGCGCTAAAGCCGATCGCCGCTTCGCGGCTCCGGCTGAGCTTTTCGTTATAAGTGTAAATACAATTGTATTGTCAATACATTTGTGATATAAAGAAATCATGAAGATAAAAAACTTCAAGTGGGACGAAGAAAAGAATAAGTTATTGAAAAAGGAAAGAGGAGTATCCTTTGAAGAAATATTAAATTCTACGTTTTTAGGAGCTGAAAAACATCAGACAAGAAAAAATCAGATTGTTTTGTTATTCGAGCATGAAAAATATGTTTGGGTGGTCCCCTGTGTTGTTGATGAAAAATATTATTTTCTAAAAACCATGTTTCCGAGCAGGAAATATACGAAGATGCTTAAAAGCAAGGAAGGTGCAAAATGAAAAGAACAAAATTATCAAAAGAAGAGAAGGAAATTGAAACTGCCTTGCTAAAAGGTCAATTCAAGCCTCTAAAAGGAAAGGAACTGGAAAAAATAGAAAACGCCCTCAGAGCAAGGAAGAAAGATGTAACCATGACCATTCGGGTTAATAGTGATGACATTGAAAAAATTAAAAATAAAGCAAATAAGTTGGGGGTAAAGTATCAGTCATACATTTCTGAAATTATACATCAGGTAGCGCAATAGAATTATTTGAAAAGAGCTTATAACAAAATCGCTCAAGCCGATCGCTATGCTCCGGCTGATTTTTTCGTTGCGCATAAGTATCACCCCTGCATCTATTGAGAACAATAAATGAAATTATTGCCCCGAAATGATTATATGCTTGCAATTCCTCTGCTAAAAGAAGTTAGCTTTAACAATCTTTTTGCCAGATCTGTTGTTGAGCAGCATGTTGATGGAAAGGTTTATACAGACAATCTTATACATCCAAAAGCCTTCTACGTTATCCATCCATATGGCATGTCCTTGCTCTATGGGAATGTTAGTGATGATTTTTTTCATTATGCGGTAAAAGATCATTTATTAGGGTGCAATGGTAGAAAAAAAAGTGAGTGGCTGCAGGTTTTCCCATCTGATCTCGAAGATAAAATTGATAACATTATAGGAGATAAGATGCGAATCTTTGATAGTGCTCAAGATCAAGACAATTCTGGCAGTTCTGTTGTTAAGCACCAGCGTGTTAACTTTAAATTCAACCATCAGAAATTCGGTCAGTTTAGACAAAGGATCAATCTTAATGATTACAGCTTTTGTAATGTTGATAAAAATCTATTCAATGAGACTAACGGTAGTGTCGTCCCCAACAATTTTTGGAATAACGCTTCTGAATTTCTGAAGCAAGGTGTCGGTATTGCTTTAATGGTTGAAGGTCGGGCAATTGCTGTTGCATTTTCCGCTTTTATGCATGACGATATGCTGGAGTTAGGAATGGAAACAAAATCAGAGTCCCGCAAAAGAGGCTTTGCAAGTATTGTCACCGCTAAATTAATCGAATATTGCATAGAAAAGGGATTAGAACCTGTCTGGTCTTGCAGGCGCGGCAATCAAGGTTCATATAATTTGGCTATTAAACTCGGATTTGAGCCAATTGTTTGTTTACCGTATTATGAGCTATTGATGTAAGTAATATTTATAAAAAAGGCACAACAAAATCAATACAGCCGATCGCTACGCTCCGGCTAAGCTTTTCGTTGTGCTTAAAGAGGCAAATCAGTTGGCAAGGTTGAGAAATGATAGACCACTACAAGCAGGAAGAGGAAGATGAAAAAGGAAAAGCTATCTTATAATGAATACATGATCATTGTCGAACAGGCTCCTATTA
>PGXT01000019.1 GCA_002839285.1 Spirochaetae bacterium HGW-Spirochaetae-5
AAGATTCCCGACAGAACAGATTTTAAAACTTTTTTCGGCCGCGATGATGAGAGGCTTAAATACTGGAACGAAGTTATAAGTAAAAGTTCAATTGTTGGTGCAGAGTTTATAGATGCCGTGTCGAGCGGAAAGATTAAAGATATAATTAAACCTTTTTAAAACAGAAAGGGCGGCGCTATCAAACGCCGCCCTAGTGCTGAATCTTTATATCTCTCAATAACTGCTCATACTACTTAATCTTTACCGGCTTCATGAAGCGACATCTGTTGCCATCTGACCAATCATCCGGCAAAGCCCCCTAACTCCTTTGAAACCTTGAAGATGATATTCTCTAAAGACAAATATATTTTAGTACCACCTTCTTTTAAGCCCACCTCCGGGGGGTTTGGGGGGCTTAAAAGTTTTGAAGGCTGAACATCAGTCTTTATACATTGAATCGATTACATCCTTAAACTTGGCTGAAACAACTTTTCTCTTAAGCTTAAAGGTCGGTGTAAGCTCACCAGTCTCCTGTGCAAACTCATTTGCAAGAAGAGTAAACTTTTTAACCTGCTCAACCTGTCCAAGAGCAGCTGTTCTTGCATTTATTCTATCTCTGTAAAGCTGAATAATTTCAGGCTTTTTGATAAGCTCTTCCCTTGAAGAGAATGTTATTCCATTCTTCTCGCAGTACGCTTCAAGCTGAATAAAGTTCGGAACAACAAGAGCAGACACATATTTAAGACCATCACCAATTGCAGCGGCCTGCTCAAAGAAGATATCCTCTTTAAGAAGTCCCTCAATCTGCTGAGGAGCAATATATTTTCCGCCTGAAGTTTTGAACATATCTTTTAGCCTGTCGGTGATAACTACATAACCATCTTCGTCAATGTGCCCTATATCACCTGTTCTAACCCATCCGTCTTCAGTGAAAAGATCCTTTGTAAGCTGAGGCTTGTTCCAGTATCCCGGAGTCTGACTGGGGCTCTTCGCCTGAATTTCACCCTCGGGGGATATCCTAACCTGCATAAGAGGAACAACCGGTCCGCATGTGCCGAACTTGTTACGCTGAGGATTAGAAACGCTTATTACGAAACACTCTGTCATCCCATATCCCTGAAGTAAAAGGACTCCGCAGCTGAAGAAGAATTCACCGATTTCACCGGAGAATGCTGAACCTCCGCAGTTGTACACTTTGTTTCTTCCGCCGAATATGTTTCTTACTTTTTTAAGTACAAGTGTATCTGCAATTTTAAATTTAAATTTCAATCCGAAAGGTATTGGCTTCATCTCCTTCTTAAGATATGCAACTTCTTTACCTGTATTGATTGCCCATTTGAAAAGCTTCTGTTTCTTTTCGGGAGCCTGACTTACTCCATCCATTACTTTTCCGTAAACTTTTTCCCATAATCTTGGAACGCTGCACATATAATGAGGCTTAGACTCAAGAAGGAACTCGAGAAGGACTTCAGGTTTTGCTTCGTGACAATAATCAACACGTGCGTTACAGCAGAGGATAAAATAACTCCATGCTCTTTCAAATACATGTGCAAGAGGGAGGAATGCAAGGTTTACATCTGATTCAACAATTGGAATATAGTATCCTGTTGCAAAAAGCATCGCAAGCCAATTCTTGTGAGTAAGCATTACACCTTTAGGCTCGCCCGTTGTACCTGATGTATAAATAAGTGTTGAGAGGTCTTCGCTTGTGGATGCGGCAAGTTTTTTCTCAAGCTCGCCCTTCTTCGAAGATTTTTTCCCCATTTCAATAAAATCTTTATATAGAATAACTTTGCTGTTATTTTTATCGTAATTAATTCTGTGATCGATAACTATAAGCTTCTCTATTTTTGTATCTTTCATAATAGCGACAGCTTTATCATAATGCTCCTGCTTTTCGACAAAGAGAATTCTTATTCCGCAGTCATTAACTATATATTTCAATTCTTCAGCAGAGTTTGACTGATAGATCGGAACAGAACATGCACGGATTGAAAAACATCCGAAATCCGCAACAGCCAGTTCGACTCTGTTGTTTGAAAAAATGCCTACGAATTCTCTCTCTTTAACTCCATACTCAAGAAGTCCAAGTGCACATGCATCAATAAGATCCACAAATTTTGCCCAGCTGAACTCCTCCCACTCTCCAAAAGCCTTATGTCTTACTGCAACTTTTTTGTTTCCGTATTTCTCGGCACGTTTGTGAACCATTTTACCAAGATGATCATCTTTTGCCAGAAAATCCTGAAACTCTTTTTCATAATTGACATTACTCATTAAGCAGCCTCCAATATGAACCCTTTTTATTTTGAACCGTCTGGAAGATTCTATCACATTAGAATAAAGCTGTCTTGCCGATTTATAACTTATAAAATCGTGGATTTTCATAAATTATAATTCTGAAAGTTTTCTGAACCTGTCTGAATCCTGATTTCGAGGATTAAAGGACTAACATGAATTGAAAAAGTCAACATCCCGCAATCATGAAAATCATGAAATCGTATAAATCAAAGTTCAAACATGCAGTTAATGATTGACAGTAATTTCATGTATTCATAGACTTAAAAAAAAATGGTAAATAATTTATGTCACATACGATTCTATATTTTATCATGTTTTTCGGACCGGCTTTTGCTCTTATTATCTCAATTGGGCTTATGGTCCAGGCAAAAAAGGATCTTATAGATTACCTTTTTGCACTCTCATTCTTCGGAATGTCGGTATGGATGTTTCAGATTGCGCTTTTCAGCACAGACATGATTAACAACTGGGAGTACGCCTGGTATCTCACATTTATTCCGGTTCCCCTTATCTATATTATTCCGCCGATAATGGTTTTAAGATACAGATGGGTCCTCGCCAGTACCTTCAAACTGACAAGAATTCATATTTTCCTTATAATCCCTTCAATTATAGCATTCGGTATTTTGCTCTACTTCCCTTTTTCAGGACACGAAAAGATGTCCGGATATTATCCCGGACTCCCCATTATGAGTGAAAATTTTACAAGACTCCCGTTATACTTTAAAATCACATATATCACAGCAATTATTCCTAATCTTTACGTTTCGTTACTCATGACACCTGTTCTTATACAGATGCTTCCGGTATGGAGACGGGACAGCAGCAACAGAATTTCCAAACCTGCACGGATGGGTTACATCTCGGCACTCTCTATAGTTGTTTCAAATATTATGTGTCTCATGGGGTATATATATTCTTTAGATCTTGTTATAATATCCCTGCTGCTTGCAAATGCCGCTACAATCTATGTATATCTTGTAACTCAGAGACACCCCGATTACCATAGACTTCTCAGAAGCGAAACACGAAAAGCCAATTACGAAAAATCAAGAATTTCAGGACTCGATGTCAATGTAATATGTACAAGGCTCCATGAACTCATGCGTGACGAAAAAGTTTTTGCCGACGAAGAGTTATCACTGCGCGATTTAGCAAGCGAACTTGGAATCAGCGCTCACCAGCTCTCGGAAATTCTTAACGAAAAAATAAAAAAGAATTTCAATACATTTGTAAATGAATACAGAGTGGCCGAAGCAAAAGCAATGCTCGTAGATGAACCTCAGAGATCTATTCTGTCCGTGGGAATTGCAGTAGGATTTAATTCAAATACGACATTCTGTACTGTATTTTCAAAAATTGCCGGAGAGTCACCAAGTCACTACAGAAAACAGAAGATTAACGTATAACGCATTAAAGATGCCGGAAAAAGATAACTGCTTAAAAACAGGTGGTAATTTATTTCCACTGCGCCTGTGGCGCGGCGAAGAGCAATTTTGCCGCTAGATTTTAAGAAGTTACTGGAAAAGGCATCAGATAATAAAAGAAAGGATAAAAGAAATGAAAATAATAATCATGATAATTGTTGGTGTTTCAGCAGGGTATCTCTCGGGATTAATCTGGAAAGGAAGAGGATTCGGATTCATAGGGAATCTTCTTCTTGGGATTTGCGGAGCTTTAATTGGAGGATTCCTCTTTAATCTCGCAGGATTCAGAATGTATGGTATTATCGCCCAGATTATCTCGGCACTTACAGGAGCTCTTCTTCTTCTCTGGCTGATCAGCCGAATAAAAAAGTAAATTAACGGAATAACACGGAAACATCCCCACTAAATGTAAAAAAAGAAATGGATTGTTTCAAAATCAGAGAGAAACAATCCGTCTTTTCCAAGTGTTAAAACCAGCTGTTTATTCAAATTTCAAGGCTTCAATAGGCTTAAGATTTGAGGCTTTCCGTGCGGGATAATATCCGAAAAAGACGCCTACGGCAGTAGAAAAAATAAAAGATAACAATACCGAAATAAGAGAAAAAACAAAAACCCATTTGAGTGCAATTACAATAATAAGATACACCAACAGGCCAAGCATTATCCCTATGGCACCCCCTGCCGATGTAAGGGTCACGGCTTCAATTAAAAACTGAAAAAGAACATCCCTTCTCTTTGCACCGATTGCCATTCTAATCCCTATCTCCCTGGTACGCTCGGTTACCGAAACAAGCATAATGTTCATAATCCCGACACCGCCGACAAATAGAGAGATAGATGCAATACCGGCAAGCAGAAATGAAAGTGCTCTTGTTATATCCTCTGTCATTTTGAGTTTCTCTTTACTTGTTTTAATCCAGAAAGTGTCCTCTGAACCATCTCTTAAATTATGAACAGTTCTGATATATTTTATTATTTTACGTTCAGCATTTTCCAGCATACTCTCTTCTTTTGTTGAAAGTATAATCTCATTATAAATATCCCTTCTGCCGAAAAATCGGACGTTTGCAGTTGTATGGGGAACAATTATTTCATTATCAAAATCATTCCCGGAAAAAGCAATACCTGCGGCATTAAGAACTCCAATCACCTGAAGCGGAACCCCGTTAAAAAGAATCTGCTCCCCTATTGGATTCCGGTTTCCAAAAAGAACCTCTTTAGTGGTCAAGCCTATAATAACTACTTTAGCAAAAGAATTAATATCATCTTCGGTAAAAGATCTCCCCCTGATAACATTCCGGCCTTTAATTTTAAGAAAATCATCATTAACACCCCACATTTTAGCACGAGTGCTATTTTCTCTATAATTCAAAAGCCCCCCCTTTTCAGGGATATAACATATGGGACTTACTCTATCTATTTCAAAAATTTCATTTTTTAAATTAATTAAATCATTAGTAGTTAATCTCTTTCCGAAGGGTTTCATTTCCAATGATATCCCGTTTTCACCAAAATTAGCTACCTTATCTCTTACTTCAATCCTGGCGCTGCTTCCAAGTCCTATCATCAGAATTACAGATGAAACGCCTATGATAATACCTATACTTGTCAGCAGAGACCTTAGCTTATTACGCCTTAGAGATCTGACAGCTGTTATAATCGCATTCTTTATATTCATAAAACCTTTAATTTATATCTATAATTATTGTTAGTTTAATAAATCCGCGCGGGATTTTCAATATATTAAGTATGTTTAAATTGAATTTATCATGATGTAAAAAGTCAAGGAAATAAATTACATCAAGCATTTCAGAAATGGGTAGCGGTTTATTTTCGGGGGCACAGCGTTCCGCATACGCACCCCCGAAAATAATTTGCTGCCCGGAAATGTAACTGATACTTTATAAAAACCAATAATTTTTAGTGAAAAAAATTATATATCCCCGCCGCCTTCGGCGGCGGGGATAACAGAGCATTCCTACTTTAGAAAAATTAAAAAATAATTACTATAAAAAAAGAAACTTATGATAAAATAATGTTGAAAAAAGATTCTAATTATTCAGTTATACTTAATTAGAGAAAGATATCTTTCGGGAGTAATTAAAAATGGCCATATCAAAAGTGCAGAAAGCAGCCTACAATGACGACATAAAAGCAGTCAAACTTCAGTCTGATGAGCTTGAAAAGAAAATAAGGGATCTCTTTCAAAAAAAGAAAAGCAAACCTAATATCGAACCGTACTATAATATGGAGATTGCTACGTACCTGCTGAGCACAATTGAATTATATATGAAGATGAACGACCTTTCCGTAGCAATGCTTGGAATAAAGAATAATAAAAGTCTCGATGTAGCAAAGTCAAATTTTTCAAAAGTACTCCTTCTCCTTAAAGAGACTGTGGGAGATGAAGTCGAAAGGGATTCACTCAAAGAGAATGAAGAATATCTCCAGAAACTGGACAAACTGAATCCGCGTCAGATACTGGATTTTCTGATCAGAGTCGATACAACCTTTTTTAACCTGAAAAACAATATGGGTGATGATTCCAAATGGAAATGGCTCTTTGTTGAACTTCAGGCCAAAATTGCCGTTATAATAAGAAATTTCATAAATTTTTCAGATATATTGAAATATAGAGATCCAAGACAGCCTCATTTTCGCGACAGACATGAACATTTGGGTATGGCCAAAGATGCTCTTGAAGAAGCTGCAAAACAGTATAGAACGAAGTACGAATTATCCTCCAAATCGAGAGAGGATTTAAAAAAATCCATAGAGATACTCGAAGCCTTACGGAAAATTCATTTTACCCTTGGTGAGAGCAGCGAAGCGGATAAATTAAAAACTACTATAGATGCTGCTAAATTCACACTTGAAGCTGGAGACAAGAAGAAAGAGAGTGATGAAAAAAGCAAAACCAAGCCTCCTGTAAAAAAGTAATAAAACTTACTAAAAAAGTTTAAATTTTTCCTTGACGATTACAGATATAATATTATATTGTTTATTAGCACTCAATAATCATGAGTGCTAATAAACGGATGAGAAAAGGTATCACCTTGAAAAACGAAATGCAGCCGGATAGGAAACTTGATGAAAGAGAATCTGCGATTCTCAACGCTATCGTTTACGAATATATCCTCACGGGAAAACCTGTAGGATCGCGTTCTTTTGTGCATAAATACTCATTCTCCCTCTCTCCTGCTACGATGAGAAACATAATGTTTGACCTGGAGAGAATGAATTTCCTCATGCAGCCACATACATCATCGGGAAGGGTTCCGACCGACAAAGGGTACAGGTATTACGTGGATTCTCTCCTGGATAATTATAATTTTCATGAAATGGTTATTGATGAGAAGATTTTCCAGCGTGAAGTACAGCTGGACAAAATTTTTGAATCTGTTACCAAAATGCTCTCTATAACATCAAACTATGCCGGTGTAATGCTCTCACCCAGGCCGGACTTTACGGTTGTAAAACTAATTGAGCTGATACAGCTTGAAAGCAGCGAAGTTCTTTTAATAGCAATTACAAGAACAGGTATGATACTCACACGAAAAGTTGCAATTTCCGTGCGCGTCACGCAGGATGAACTCTTTGAGTACTCTAAATTTCTCACGGGAGAACTCTGCGGATACTCACTGCACGATATAAAAGAGAGAATATTCGAAAATCTCCGCCTTGATAAACTATTATCAAGTAATCGCGAACTGGCTCTCGACATAGCACAGATAGCATTTAATGAAACTACCGATTCAACAATCAATATAGACGGTATCGAAAACCTTCTCCGTATCCCCGAAATGGTTGAGGAGAAAAGACTAAACAGCCTGCTGAATATTATAGAGGAAAAGAACATCCTTAAAAACATCCTCGAAACACAGATCGAAAGTGACGGCGTCAAAATAATGATCGGTGAAGAGATTGAAAATGACAGAGTTACCGGATGCAGTCTGGTGGCATCATCGTACAAAATAGGAAACAAGCCAGTGGGAGCAATAGGTGTTTTCGGTCCCACACGGATGGATTATGAAAAAGTTGTACCTCTTGTAGACTACACAGGGAAAGCAGTATCGGGGCTTCTGACCAAGATGTCCAAGTAAAAAATTTGAAGATTAAACAGTAATTTCAGGATGGAGAAGTAAAATGGGTAACCAGGAAACAACAGCTAAAGAGAATAAAAACGGGGCTGAAAATAACGTAAACGAAACAGAGAACTGCTGTGAAGACGTTAAAGGCCTCGAAAATGAAATATCGAATCAGGACGAAGAGATCATCAGACTGAACAAAGAAGTTGATACTTTAAAAGATCTTCTTCAAAGAAGACAGGCTGATTTTGAAAATTTCAGAAAAAGAACTGCAAAGCTGCAGGAGGATTACAGAAAACTAGCTATAAAAGATTTTGCTTTTGATATCATCAATGTAAACGATGATATCAGCCGTGCAATTGAAGCATCTGATAATCTTGCAGAAAAAGAGAGCGCAGACGCAAAAGATTCGTTTATAGAGGGGATAAAACTTGTATCAAAAAGAATTGAAGAGATTTTAAGCAAATACGGGATAGAAGAGATTGAAGCGGAAAATAAACCCTTTAATCCGAACTTTCACGAAGCGCTTGAAATTGAAAACAGCGAAAACCATACAGAGGAGACGGTAACAAAAGTTTACCAGAAAGGATTTAAACTGGATGAACACCTTGTAAGGAGCGCGAAGGTCAGAGTTTCAAAGCCGGCGCCTAAGAAAACAGAGAGCGCTGACGATAACTGAAAATCCTGCTGATTACACGATATTCAGCAGTTTTGTATAAAAATGATAAAAGAATAATATAATTTATAAGGAGTAAAGACTATGAGTAAAATAATAGGAATAGATCTTGGAACCACCAATTCATGCGTATCTGTAATGTCAGGCGGGGAGCCCGTTGTAATCCAGAATGCCGAAGGACAGAGAACAACTCCGTCAATTGTGGCATATACAGATAAGGGTGAACGTCTTGTCGGACAGATTGCAAAGAATCAGATTATTACAAACCCTGAAAACACAATCCGTTCAGTAAAAAGATTCATGGGGAGAAAGTACAGCGAAGTAACCGGCGAAATATCCATGGTTGCATATAACGTAAAGGACGACAGCAAGGGCGGAGTTACAATCAATACCGTCTCAGGAGAGTTTACACCTCCTGAAATTTCAGCGAGAATACTTCAGAAAATGAAGCAGACTGCTGAAGATTTCCTTGGAGAGACCGTTACAAAAGCGGTAATCACGGTTCCTGCATACTTCAACGACTCACAGAGACAGGCAACAAAAGACGCGGGAAGAATTGCAGGACTTGAAGTAGAGCGGATCATAAACGAACCGACTGCCGCAGCTCTTGCATATGGACTCGATAAAGGTAAAAACAACGAGAAGATTGCTGTATATGACCTTGGCGGCGGTACTTTCGACGTATCTATACTCGAGCTTGGCGATGGAGTTTTTGAGGTTAAATCTACAAACGGTAATACACATCTGGGCGGAGATGACTTTGACCAGAGAATTATGGAATGGCTTATTGCAGAATTCAAAAAACAGACAGGAATTGACGTTTCAAAAGATAAAATGGCTCTTCAGAGATTAAAAGAATCTGCTGAAAAAGCGAAAATTGAACTTTCAGGAAAAATGCAGACTGAGATTAATATTCCGTTCCTTACAGCTGACCAGAACGGACCGAAGCACCTTGTTACAACTCTTACCCGTGCAAAATTTGAGCAGCTTGTAGAGGATCTTGTAGAGTCTACAAAAATACCATGTATGAAAGCCCTTGAAGATGCGGGACTTACAGCAGGTGATATAGATGAGGTTATTCTCGTTGGAGGATCTACAAGGATACCTGCCGTTCAGGAACTTGTAAAAAGAGTATTCGCGAAAGAGCCTCACAAGGGAGTTAACCCCGACGAAGTTGTTGCTATCGGTGCAGCTATTCAGGGCGGAGTTCTTGCAGGAGATGTTCACGATGTTCTTCTTCTTGACGTTACTCCTCTATCCCTTGGAATTGAAACTCTCGGCGGAGTTATGACAAAACTCATTGAAAGAAACACAACTATCCCTGCAAGAAAGAGCCAGACCTTCTCTACAGCAGCGGACAATCAGCCTGCCGTTTCAATCCATGTACTTCAGGGGGAGAGAGAACTTGCGGCACAGAACAGAACTCTTGGAAGATTCGATCTTTCAGACATCCCCCCTGCACCAAGGGGAGTACCTCAGATCGAAGTTACATTTGATATAGATGCAAATGGTATTGTACACGTTTCTGCGAAGGATCTGGGGACAGGAAAAGAGCAGAAAATAAAAATTGAATCTTCGAGCGGACTTTCAGAAGCTGACATCGAAAAGATGGTAAAAGAGGCTGAACTCCACGCTGACGAAGATAAAAAAGTTAAAGAAGTTATCGAAGCTAAAAATGAGTCCGACTCTCTGATCTATTCAATAGAAAAAATGATGAGAGATAACGAGGCGAAAATTGAGCCCGGCGAAAAAGATGCAATAAATGCAGCAATTTCAAAGCTCAAAACAGCCATGGAAGGGAGCAATGTTGAAGCTATCAGACTGGCAAAAACCGAACTTGAGCAGGCTTCACATCAGTTTGCACAGAGAATATACCAGGACGCATCCGCTCAGCAGCCGGGCGGAGCTGAAAACGCCGGTCCTGCAGCAGGTGATGACGCCGCAGATTCTGCAACAGGTAAAGATAAAGTTTATGACGCGGATTATGAAGTAGTTGACGAGGAGAAATAATCCTTGTAAAATTGAGCCGCAGCCATATTTTCCGGCTGCGGCATTAAGCCTTTATAATGAGAGGGGATAAAATTGGCAAAAAGAGATTATTACGAGGTTCTTGGCGTCATTAAGACAGCTTCTGACCAGGAGATAAAACAGGCATACAGGAAGCTCGCGCTGAAATATCACCCTGACAAGAACAAAGGAAATAAAGAATCGGAAGAGATGTTCAAAGAGGCTACTGAAGCATATGAAGTGCTCAGAGACCCGAAAAAACGCGCATCTTATGATAAATTCGGCCATGAAGGTGTGGGCGGATTCGATAATTTTGGAAAAGGAGCATACTCCGATTTTTCAGATATTTTCGGCAATGTTGACCTTGGTGATATATTTGAAGGATTTTTCGGTTCTTCCGGCGGAAGAGGGAGATCGCAAAGAACAAGACGCGGATCTGACCTCCAGTATGATATGACAATTACGCTGGAAGAGGCAGCCTCAGGGAGTGAAGTTCAGATAGAAATTCCCCGAAGTGAAGCCTGCGATACATGCGGAGGAACAGGCTCCTCTACAAAAACAAAACCGGCAGTATGCCCCACATGTAACGGAATGGGACAGGTGAGACAGACTCAGGGATTTTTCTCTATAACTCAGACATGCCCCAGATGCCGCGGTGAAGGGAAAATTGTTACGTCACCATGTAAAACATGTAACGGTTCAGGACTTACAAAGAAAAAGAGAACAATAACCGTCAAAATCCCGGCCGGAGTGGAATCGGGATCGAGATTAAAAATATCAGGTGAAGGTGAACAGGCTCCGAATGACGGAATAACCGGAGATCTTTATGTTGTTCTTCATATTAAAAAACACCCGAACTTCGACAGACACGGAAATGACATACTCAGCGTAATTGATGTTTCATACCCCACAGTCTGTCTCGGCGGCGAAATTGAGGTTCCTACAATCTACGGCAATAAAGTCAAAATGAAGTTACCTCCGGGAACTGAAAATGGACAGGTTTTCCGCCTTAAAGGGAATGGTATACCCTACCTTGGTTCTTACGGTAAAGGGGATCAGCTGGTTAAGATAAATATTCAGGTTCCGAAGAAGTTATCATCGAGACAGAAAGAGCTTCTCAAAGAGTTTGCAAAGTTATCGGGTGATGGTCACGCGGGAGATGATTTTTATTGAGGCTAAGTCGGGGCGAAAAATCTTTCGCCCTATATTGTTAAGTGTGGAGTATTGTCATTAAAAAAGGGGGCGAAAGATTTTTCGCCCTTACAAACGCCCCTGACGGGGCGTTTTCTTATTGCATTTATAGATTTAAAAATATTTATTGTAATATTTTTAGTAAACCGCATAATAATGAATGTTCTTATCGGCTCAATTATACTATATCCAGCCATTCATGCATTTTATTTACGGTGAAGCAGAGTATCTGTTCATAGATTAAGCAAAACAACCTCATAAATGCCTTAATTATGAGTGTAAAATCTAAACTTGAGCAGCAATAAACCCCTCCTTCTTTAGCGGCGGGGAAATAGTTAACAAATAAGTGCTGAATTTAATAAAATTACGCGACTTACTTATGAGTTATATAACAAAAAGTCTGACTGGAGAAAAAAATGTTGCCAATAGTAGATTACGGAAGCATTGCAATAGTTGTCCCTAAAGTAACAGCCGTCGGGAGCACTGTTTCCGAGGATGGGAAACCCGGTTTTGAAGTATTTCTATCCGGGATGGAAGAACCGATTGTAATCGGTTTCGATACAGAAGAGGAAGCACTTGAAGCACGTGAAGAACTTATTGCCATTATAGCGCAGTATCATTATGTAAAAGAGCTCGGTCCCGATTTTGAAATAACCGATCTTCTCGGTAAAAATGAAGACGATGACATTAATGAACATTAAATTTTTCTGAAAAATAAAGAAACGAACACTGAAGAAGGTGAATAATATGATAAAAAACGATTTTGAACTCCTCCAGAGAGGAACCGAGGAGATTATCCCGATAGACGAATTCAAAAAGAAACTTGAAAAGTCCGAGAAGGAAAACTCCCCTCTTACAATAAAAGCCGGATTTGACCCTACGGCACCGGATATTCACCTTGGACACGCTGTGTTGCTCCGTAAAATGAAGCATTTTCAGGATATGGGACACCGGGTGGTATTTCTTATTGGTGATTTCACAGGAATGATCGGCGACCCCTCGGGAAAATCTGAAACAAGAAAAAGATTAACACGTGACGATGTTCTTGCTAATGCCGAAACCTATAAAAAACAGGTTTTTAAAATTCTTGATGAAAAGAAAACAGTAATAGAATTCAACTCCAGATGGCTGAGCCCGATGAATTTCGGCGATGTACTTGAACTTACAGCCAGATATAACGTTGCAAGAATGCTCGAGAGAGACGACTTCTCCAACAGATATAAAGCACAGAAACCGATCTCAATTCTTGAATTCATGTATCCGCTTGTACAGGGCTATGACTCGGTAGCGCTGAAAGCAGATGTCGAGCTGGGGGGGACAGACCAGAAATTCAATCTTCTTGTGGGTCGCGATCTTCAGAGAGAATACGGTCAGGAACCTCAGGCAATAATAACTGTACCGCTCCTGGTTGGTCTTGACGGCGTACAGAAAATGAGTAAGTCACTTAACAACTACATAGGTATAAATGAGCATCCGAAAGAGATATTCGGTAAGACCATGTCTATAGCAGATGATATAATGTTCCGTTACTATGAACTCGGAACAGATGTTCCCATGGATGAAGTGGAAAAACTTAAGCAGGACATGGAAGCAGGCACAGCACATCCGCGCGATATAAAGATAAGACTTGCGAAAGAGCTTTGTGCGCAATTTTACGATCAGAAAACTGCCGATGATGCTGAAGCGGAATTTTACAGAATTTTTGTAAATAAAGACACTCCGGACGAAATACCTGAGTTTTCAATTGATAAGAGTGAGCTGAAAGACGATAAAATCTGGATAGTTAAAGTTATGACATTAACAGGTCTTGCAGCCTCAAACGGAGAAGCAAGAAGGCTTATTACAGGGGGAGGAGTTACATTTGAAAATGAAAAAATATCCGATCCTGATTTTGAATTATCGAAAACAGATGGTATTCTTAAAGTAGGAAAAAGAAAATTTGTAAAAATAATGTTTTCCTGAAAGAATTAAAAATAGTCAGATACACACGGCAATTTACTTCTCTTCCGGACAGAGGACGATAGAGAAGTATTTATACCGGTTTTTAAAAAATAGCAAAAAATTATTGTAACCATAACAGGACAATCATGTCACCTATAAATGATATAGAAATAATAAACAGAGTAATCGAAGGGGATAAAGAAGCATTCTCTCAGATTGTTCAGAAATACCAGAATATGGTGTTCAAATATGTTTATTATCAATTCAACAACTATGATGAAGCACTTGATATTACGCAGGACATATTTATAACTGTTATGGAAGCGTTACAATCATTCAGGCAGGAATCAAAGTTTTCAACGTGGCTTTACAGCATAATGGTAAACCATTGTAAAAACTACCGTAAAAAGATGAACAGGTACAGCACAGTTTCTCTAAAAGTCATGAAAGGTGAGGATGAGGTTGATCTTCAGCTTCAGGACTACAGAGAGAATCCTGAAGATAAAGTAGTAAATGAGGATTCCATCCGGATAATCAAAGAGGAGATTTCAAAGCTCCCCGAAGATTTTAAAGATATTCTTACTTTAAGGGATATTGACGGTTTATCATATAACGAAATTTCCGAAATACTTGATATTAACCTGTCAAATGTTAAGGTTAGAATTCATAGAGGACGAGAATACTTGAAAAATCGATTACATGCCAGAGGTTTAATATGACACTTAAGCATCTGAAATTTGAAGAAATATCCGATCTTCTTGATAATGAACTCTCAGATCAGGAGAAAGAGCAGTGCCTTTCACATATCACTGTTTGTGAAGTATGCGGTCAGGAGTTTGATTCACTTTCAAAATGTCTCACCTTATTATCATCACTTAAGAATGAATGTATTGTTATTCCCGACTTCTCAGAAAGAACGATAATGATATGCAGATCACGCGAAAAAAAGCGTTTATTCCTTAAAGCGGTTCCGGCTATCGCGGCTTCGGTAATTATAATTTTTGGTGCCGGTTTTATCCGTACCGGATTGTTTAATGAGTCAGGATCCTACGTCGCGGCAAATCTGACAGGTCATAATGAGACTCAAAAAATAATTGAGACTGTAAGCAATTCAAATGGAAGGATAATCCAGATTACCCAGGCTTACATTGATGGCGAATTTGATAAAAATTCCGTTGCTGCAATCAAGAGAGTCCTTCAGAAAAACAAAATAAAACATGCATTTATTGTTAACTCAGGAATGCTTGTGAATCCGGCAGCTGGAAGAATGGAAGATGTGGGATTTACTCTGGGAAGTGCCTCTGTTTCATTGAATAATGATGAAAATCAGAACTACGCCTCAATTGAAAGCGACAAAGTAAGAATGAGGATATTCAAATAGAGTGCATAACAATCTCAAGAAATGTATCCGTATCATAAATAGCACCACCGCAGACCCCTCTCGAGGAGAAAAGAGAAGCCTCGTGAGTAACGTCATCATAATCCGTCTGAGCATCATGTATCTGATAGACCTCATACCCTCTTTCTGAAGCATCCCGGGCAGTTGTTTCTACACACTGACTTGTGGCAAGGCCGGTAAATACCAGAGATGTAATATTAATAGATCTTAATACAGCATCAATGTCTGACGAAGAAAAAGGACTGAATGTGGTTTTATTTATAATAATATCACCAGCATCCGGTTTTAATTCATCGATAACATCCGCGTGAATTTCAGACGACAATGGATATACACCTGCAAACCCGGCGGTCACCCCATCCTCATAAGATTTTCTGAAAAAACGGTGGAGATCACTTCGATCCGGATTACTGCCGCATAGTCTCAAATAAATAACAGGGAGTTTATGAATATTGAATGATTTTCGTATTTTTTTAATATTCGGGATTACAATATTATATGCACGATCCCTGATATATGTAAGAGAACCCGGATACAGGGAATTGAAATATTCCGAATAAACCGAATTACTTTCCAGATAGTATTTCTGCATATCAACAATTACAAGAGCAAGACCTTCCATACCGGCACCACTATATTCCTTATTTTCAGGCGGGTCATTTTACTGATTTAACATACAATTCTGATGAAAAAAATTCCCGTAAAATTTCAAGATTTGAGATGTGACTTAGCTGTTTCTAAATTAAATTTTAATATGATTTTAAGCATTAGTCAATAATTTTTACTTGTAATCATACCTGAGATAATAATTAATCAGGTTTATCCCAGAATATACAGAAGGTTATGTCTATGTACACAGTGAATCTTATAGCAACATTTATAAGCACTATCCTTGTTTTGTTCACTGCTTTTTTTGTTCTATTTAAAAACAGAACTATCAAAAGCCAGGCATGGAACTTCTTTTTTATATATAATTTTATTGCTGCAGGTGTTCCCGGAAGCATTTTTCTAACCTACTATATGTATGATTCACCGGACCTGATTATTTACAGTAAATTAAGCCAGATTTTCACTCTGTTTTTCTCTGCTTCGGTTTTGAATTTGTCTCTCACCTATCCTGCAAAAAAGAAAAAAGTTCCTTTATATATTCCGTTTCTTGTAATAGTACCCGCTTTAGTTTTATCCGGACTCATCTTCTTTACCGACCTGTCTATGAAAAGTGTAAGATTTGAAGACTGGAAACCTATACGTGAAGCGGGAATTCTTTATCCGATATATGGTGCAATATCATTCCTCTATTTCGTAATCAGCTGGATTATCTTCCTGATTAACTATATTAAAACAAAAGTAGAAGCGTATAGACTTCAGATCCGATATGTCGTTCTCGGTACATCAGTATTTATAACTCTCACATATATCGGATCAATTTTCATGCCTCTTGCTTACAATAATTATACATTTTATGCAATTGCCCCTTCCAGTGTATCATTAGTTTCTACAATCACACTCTTTTATTCGGTTATCGCTTATAATATTATGGATATCAGAACTGCTATTCATAAGACTGCCATGTATTTTGTATTGAGCACAACGGTCTTTATACCGATTTTTTTAATTATATATTCTACAGAGTATTTTAAAGATATAGTACACTTTCCTGCGGGAATTATCGCAGGCTCATCAGTAATCGCTTTTGTTCTCTTCGTTTACCTGTTTCAGCCAGGAATAGACAGGGCATTTAAAAGAAAAATTGCAGATATTGAATATCTTACAAACAGATACATACAGAAGGCTTCAAGATTAAAAACACTTGATGAGCTCATAGAGGCCAGCTCTCTGGAACTTTACCAGGGACTGGGACTCACAAGAGCTATATTTTTTATTTATGATGAAGATTCAAGGGGATTTAAAAAAAGTTTTGATACTTCCCAATCAGCAGATGAAAACATGATCATTGACAGGCATTTCCCTCTCATTATCTGGTTTGCCAGAAATCAGGAAATTCTCTCTCTTAACAGGGTTTACATGGATGATCAGTCTTTTAAACCGATAAGGGATGAAGTATCTAATTTTTTTAATAAATATGACATCAGCTCAATTCTGCCGCTCTACTATGAAAATAGAATTTACGGAATGCTTTGTCTCGGATATGAAATCTCTTACCCCTGATGAACTTCAAAAACTTGAAGAATTCAGAATAAGATCCAATGATTTTATGATTACAGCTCTTGCATATGATAAAGCAAAACAGGACCAGTTCATATCAAGAAGTTTAGGATTATCGGGGAGTATACTTCACGCTTCTGCGGCTGATTCATTACCTCAGATGAAGAACATGAAATTCGGTTCACTCATTGCTCCTGGTTACTCAAGAGGTGTCGATTATTTCGATTTTCTCCAACCCACCAAAAATACACTTGGGATTCTATTTACTGATGTATCAGGTCTTGGAATAAACAACGCTCTTTATTCAGTTCTCCTCAGGTCGGTTTTCCACTCATGCATAAACGAAGCGGCGTCCCCATACATAATAATAAAAAGAATCAACCTTGTGCTGCACGACTATACAAAAGGTAAAGGTGAGCTGGTAACGGCATTTTATGCTTTTTTCGATACAGAAACCAAACGATTATTTTATTCAAATGCCGGATTTCCCCCTGCTGAGGTTTTCCGGATTGAAAGAAACGACTTCGATTCACTTGATACAGAAGGGTCTCCTCTTGGCTATAAGCTTAATGCTGAATTCGGACAGGGACGTACTGAATTAAAAAGCGGAGACATATGTGTTATATACTCTAAATCATTTATAAATTCTAAAAATAGTGAAAATGAAAACTTCGGACTTTTGCGGTTAAGAAATATTGTAAAAGAGCATAAATCAAAGCTTCCGACAGATATTGCAAAAAATTTAAAAACAGCATATGAAAATTTTATGGGAATAGCCCTTCAAGGCTCAGATATTACTCTTCTGGTAATTAAAATCACATAATTTGTTAAAAAATTGTTGTTTTTTTTAACATAAATTTGACATTTTATCGATTGTTGATTACTTATTAAAACAGATTTGAAGAAGTGTTTCAATTAGACCATTTTTTGAAGCACGTAATATTCAGGAGGATTCCCGATGGGAAACAAAAATGATAGGGCAATGATGCCTGAATTGACAGATGAGATTTCATTATGTAATGAACTATTTTCAAAATGCTGTCATGATGAACTGAGAGAAATTGATAAACACGAGATTATTGTTAAAATCTGTCAGATAATTGGTTCAACACCGGAAAATTTATGCAAAGCAGAGGAAGTATTTAATACCATTAAATACGACATAACTAAATATACTATGCATCATGAATACTGTTCTGAAACAAGAAATCAGGTTAAGCCTAAATTCTTATTATGGCTCGACAGCAAAGCTGAACCGAAAAAAGCCAGAGAGCTCTCAAATTTTCTTGATAAGTATCTGAAATAAAGAGTGACTGCAAAAAAATTATTACAGGATACGGTATACCGAACTGGAAACATTCAGCAGGCTTAAGGGGTTCCAGCTTATTACAGAAGTTCCCGACACAAAACAGTGGGTTAAAGATATTAAAGATTTAAGATATCATGGAGAGGGTTCGGAGCGCTGTTGGAAGTGTTACGAAATAAGACTGGAAAATGCTTTTAAAAAAGCTGCTGAAATGAATTTTGATATTGTAGCAACTTCCCTATCTATATCTCCCCATAAAAATGCCTCAAAAATCAATGAGATCGGTGAAAGGCTCTCAAAGCTATATGGTATAGCATTTTACTCTGCTGATTTTAAAAAAAATGACGGTGTAAAAAAGTCAGTAGAGATTTCAAAGATGAACAATTTCTACAGACAGAATTATTGCGGATGTATATATTCAAAACTTGAAAAGGATAGTAAAAGTCCCTGGTCTGAAAAAGCGAGAGATTTCAGATTAAAAAATTTAGTCTCGCTGAACAATGATATTGATCTATATGATATTTTAAACGGGAAAGAGATAGATCTTCACCATTTCCACCCGTCGGATACAGCTATGCTGATAGAGAATTTTCTTGAAAACGCAGTAAACAATAAATATAAAACTGTAAAGATTATTCACGGGAAAGGGAGATCTGTAAAGAAAAAACAGATCCATGAAATTCTCAAAAGTCACCCCTCGGTGATAATTTTTCATGACGATTCATCAAACTGGGGTTCTACAATAGTAACACTACAGGTATAATTTCTAAAATTTTATACCTGCAGGGACAAAATGCCACTTCCCCTTGCCGTCAAAAGAGTAAAGCTTTAATTCAATAATCTCGCCCGCTTTAAAAGTCATTTTACCTGAATCGCCGCTCTCTAACTCAAGAATGTTATCATTCCTTTCAAGCTTCCCTCCTGCAGCTTTTTGAATATCCTCACTATAAACTTTAATTTCAAGTTTAGGTGAATCTAGAAGAACATACATCCGTGTCTCCTTCATTCCAAGTATAGTGCCGGTATGAACCGGCCTTTGGTCAGGTTCAAGATCGAGTTCTCTGTTGAAAACTGAATGAAGTAACAGATCATTTACAAAACGGTCTATGGATTTTTGTGTTTCTTTTGCTCTGTTAGCCGAATTTATTATCTGCTCCCTTATCAGGAGTTCATCTTCATCACTATCCGGTTTTTCAATCCCAAGTTTTTCAAGCAATTCTCTATGTGAGTAAATTCCGACTATTTCTCTCATAGGAGATGAAAATCGGCCGTACAGGTCAACCTTCAGTGCAAAGTGCCCGCCGGGATTTTCCGAGAAGAAGGATCTCTGATTGGTAATTAAAATCTGCCGTTCAATTGTTTCTGTAATTCTTTTTTCATTTCCGGTTCGCGGAAGACGGGAAAGATATTCGCTGGGAGTCTCCTCCCCCCTCTTCCAGATCCAGCATTCGTTCAGTGAATGTATCTGTACTATTGAATTAATCACCCTCTCCAATCTATGGAGACTGGATTCATCGGGGGCTTCGTGAACTCTGAAAACCGGATGTATATGAAGATCGTTCCCGTTACCCTCAGGTGCAAGCATAGCTGCTCCGGCCATATTGCAGAGAAGTGATATCTGTTCGTTCCATCTCCCTGTATCATCCCTTGTGCTATCGGTAAAAACAAAACTATTCCCATCTTCACTTATGCTTATCAGATTTTCAAACCGGTCAAAATTTATTACGCCTCTCATCTCCCCATTACGGACAAGAATTCTTCCCGCATCCTGAAGCGCAATAAGAGAAGATGCGTACTCCATTTTATTAAGCACACTGTTCTCCAGGGAATTATAAAAATCCTGAACACCGGAATAGGAAAGTTTTGCCCTGCTTAAAATTCTCCCCCTGATGACTTCGCGTGAAACTATCCCGCCGTCAACATCAATCTGAATTTTAAAAACCAGGGCTCTTCTGGGAACATTTTCATTAAGGGATATAATCCCCTCGGACAACTCACGAGGGAGCATGGGAACAGAAAAACCGGGGAGATAGTAACTTGCTCCGCGGCGGAGACTCTCCTTAAACAGAGCCGAACCCGGTTTAACATAATATGAAGCATCGGCAATGGCGTAATATATAGTATAACCGGTGATATTTTTTTCTACATACAGAGCCTGGTCGAGATCTTTTGAACCGTCATTATCAATTGTAACGAAAGGGAGTGCGGAGTAATCAGTAAGCAGCGGATCATCAATACCGGGATTTTCTGTAATTATTTCAACTTCTCTTAATACATCTTTTGAAAAAAAAGGGTGTATCCCGGTCCTCTCAAACTCAAGAAAATATCTGTTGAGAATAGAATTTTTTTTATAGAGAGTAAAACCGGATAGGGGAATATTCTGCCTTTTTATAAAAACGATATCCCCTTCGCATATCTCCTCTGTTTTTAGATCAGATAAAGATATCATCTCTTCTCCAAACATGCTCCGGAGAATCAGATTTCCCCCCTTTCTGACACAGTGCAACACTGAAAATACGCTGTTATTTGATAAATTCATAATCGTTCCGGTTTTTAATTTGATGATCTTAAAATCAATATTTAAATATATCAACAACTTTTAATGTTGAATTCTTAACATATTGTAAGTATCCATTTTTTAGTGGTAATAATGATAATCACACCACCTAAGCCCCCGCACCCCCGGAGGGGGCAATGACTTTGCTTTACCAACGACCGGGATGCGGGGGCTTGATTAGTATTCACCACCGGGTTTTGAGCAGTTACAACATATTTTGGCAGTAATTTAAAACTAATTTTAAGAATTGACATTAATAATCAGTATAATATTTTAGTGAAGTCCGATTCCGGAAACCCGTATAATTATAAAATGCAGTGGTGATCAATGGAACTTCTTAAAAAAAGAATTTTAAAAGATGGCGAAATAATCACTGACCGGATTTTAAAGGTTGATTCTTTCCTGAATCATCAGATAGACCCCTATCTGATAGAAGAAATATCATCTGCCTTCACTTACAGATTTTCAGATCAAATATTTAATAAAATACTTACCGTTGAATCTTCGGGTATTGCTCCTGCAGTAATGACAGGTTTTAAACTCTCAATCCCTGTAGTTTTCGCAAAAAAGAATAAACCTTCAACAATGATTGAAAACGCTTTTACAGCTACGGTACATTCATATACGAAGAATAGTGATTACGAAATATCGGTCTCTTCAAAATTCATTAAGAAAGGGGACCGCATATTAATCATTGATGATTTTCTTGCGAACGGCAGCGCCGCGCGTGCTCTTATCAGTATTGCAGAACAGGGTGGAGCGAAAGTCGGCGGCATAGGAATTGTAATAGAAAAAAGTTTTCAAAATGGCGGAAAACTCCTTAGAGAGATGGGTTACAGAATAGAGTCCCTTGCAAGAATTGAAAGCATGTCGGGAAATAAGATTCAATTCATATAAAGCCGGAAATTACACCTGAATTAAAAACTGAAGACTGCTGCACACATATTAAGTGCGCCGGTGAGAGAGTTACACGAATCAGGTTCTTGTAACTCTCTGACTGTTCTGATGAAAAGGATGTAAAATGAACAGTTTAAACTGTACTTAAAAAATTTGCGAATAAAAAAAGTAGAGGGTAAGATTACATGAAAAAGTTAACATTATTTTCAGTTCTTGTTTTGTCTGCATTGATAGCATTCAGCGGCTGCGGAAAAAAAGATAAAACAACAATTGACGGGAAAGAAGTAGTTATGGGTTTTATTTATGTAGGACCTATAGGTGACGGCGGCTGGACTTATGCGCATGAACAGGGTCGAAAAGCAGTTGAGAAAGAGACTGGAATCAGAACAATATTCAAAGAGACTGTTCCTGAAGGCGCAGAAGTTAAAGATGTAATCAGAAGCATGATTGATCAGGGCGCGACCATTATAGCTGCAACAAGTTTCGGATATATGGATTACGTTGCAGAAATTGCTAAAGAATTCCCTGCGATTAAGTTTCTCCACTGTTCCGGATATAAAATGGGTGAGAACCTCTCCACATATTTCGGAAGAATTGAGCAGCCGAGATATCTATCAGGTATTGTGGCAGGCATGAAAACAAAAACCAACAAAATCGGTTATGTAGCTGCTTTTGAAATACCTGAAGTCGTAAGGGGTATAAACGCATTTACACTTGGTGTAAGATCAGTTAATCCGAAAGCTGAAGTTCATGTAAGATGGACACATACATGGTACGATCCGGCTAAAGAGAAAGAGGCTGCAAAGGCGCTTCTTGATGAAAAATGTGACGTCATAGCTCAGCATCAGGATACAGCCGGTCCTCAGCAGGCTGCAGAAGAACGTGGAATGTTTTCAGTTGGTTACAACTCTGACATGGCAAAGATGGCTCCAAAAGCATACATGACAGCTCCGGTATGGAACTGGGGTCCGTATTATGTTGGTGAAGTTAAAAAAGTTCTGGCGGGTACATGGAAAGCCAGTGATTACTGGGGCGGCATGAAAGATGATATAGTTCAGCTTGCACCTATTACAGCAAATGCTCCTGACGGCGCCGAAGCAAAAGTGAATGATATTAAAAAGAAAATTCTTGATGGAACTTTTGATGTTTTCGCCGGTCCGATTAAAGACCAGAAAGGCACAGTAAAAGTTCCTGCAGGTTCGGCTCTTGCGGATAAAGATCAGCTTTCATGCGACTGGTTCGTTGAAGGTGTAGTTGGAAAAACAAAAGGTAAGTAATAATCATCACAGGTTTTAAAAGGGACTTCCCCCTTGACCTGTTAATTACCATGAAATATAGAAAACCGGCGAAAATAAATTTTTTCGCCGGTTTTTTTATTTACAATATGCACAAAGATAAAATCCTGTTTACTATCACTAAAAAATCTTATAGAAGAGGCAACCACCATTAACGGCAAGACAGCAGTAAAAATGGTTAATATCTCAAAATCTTTCGGCGAGATAAAGGCCAATGATAATATAACATTCAGTGTTAACTATGGCGAAATATATGCATTACTTGGTGAAAACGGAGCCGGAAAGAGTACACTGGTGAACATGCTATCCGGGGTTTATACTCCGGATTCCGGGGAAATCTATGTACATGACAAAAAACTCAGGTTTTCATCCCCGGGAGATTCCATCGGTTCAGGTATAGGAATGATTCATCAGCACTTTAAGCTTATAGAAATTATGACTGCCGCAGAGAATATAATTATCGGACAGAAACGTTCATTTATTATTCACCGTAAAAAACTGAAAAAAACAATTAATTCCATCTCTGAAAAATACGGATTTAAAACTGATCCTGATAAATATATTTACGACATGTCCGTGGGAGAGAAACAGAGCGTCGAGATTCTCAAAGTTCTCTACCGCGGAGCGGACATTCTGATCCTTGACGAACCGACAGCAGTACTGACTCCGCAGGAGACAGAGAAGCTTTTTACAATACTAAAAAAGATGAAAGAACAGGGATGTGCCGTTATAATCATTACTCACAAGCTCCATGAGGTTATGGAGATAAGCGACCGGGTTACGGTTCTCCGCCGCGGTGAAGTTGCGGGAACTGTAAACACCAGTGAAACCAATCCGAAGGAATTAACGGCTATGATGGTCGGCAAAGCTGTTGACCTGTCAATTGACCGCCCGGCCATTTTGAAAGATGAAGTAATGCTCGAAGTTAAAGATTTGTCGCTGATTGACCGTGACGGGATTAAAAAGCTTAATAGAGTATCTTTTAATGTTAAAGCCGGAGAGATACTTGGTATCGCCGGTGTTGCAGGGAGCGGACAGAAAGAGCTTTGTGAAAGCATACAGGGCCTTGAACGGCGGAAGCGCGGAGAGATTTTATTCAGAGGAGAGGATATAGCGCGTCTTACTCCCCGTGCAATTTTTGAAAGAGGATTGCGTATCAGTTTTATTCCGGAAGACCGCCTGGGCATGGGACTTGTACCGACTATGAATATAGTCGATAATGTTATAATGAAAGATTACTATTTACAGAAGAGTCTTTTCCTTGACAGAGAACCGGCGAGGGAGAGAGCGGAACATATTGTAAAGATGCTGAATGTACATACACCTGGAATATATCATCCGGTAAACCAGCTTTCCGGCGGTAATATACAGAAAGTTCTGCTGGGCAGAGAGATCGACGCCAACCCGGACTTTCTTGTAACCGCATATCCGACAAGGGGACTCGACATAGGTTCATCACATCTTATTTATGACGAGCTTAACAGACAGAAGATGAAGGGTGTCGGAGTAATTTATGTAGGAGAAGATCTTAATGTTCTTCTAAGTCTCTGCGACAGAATAATGGTACTCTTTGAAGGGAGAGTAATCGGAACAGTGGATGCCTCCACTGCTACAAAAGAGGATATAGGATTTATGATGCTTGGAGGTAAAGAATGTTAAGAATGTCCGCAAGAACAGACTGCTCCAGAAATGAAGCAGTCATAATCAGAACATCCGCTATTCTGCTGGCACTCAGCGCCGTTGCGGTTTTTATAATGCTGCTGGGACACAACCCCTTATCAGTTTATCTGTCAATGATCGAGGGCGCCTTCGGATCAGGTTACCGTATAACAGAAACTATACGAAAGGCGATACCGCTGATAGTTGCCTCCCTTGGAATATCACTGGCTTTCCGTCTCAAATTCTGGAATATTGGGGCCGAGGGACAGATAATGATGGGAGCATTCGGTGCGACTTTCTTTGCTCTGAATTTCCAGAATCTCCCATCTGTCATACTGCTCCCATTAATGGGACTCGCGTCAATAATATGCGGAGGGATATGGGGAGCTATACCAGCATACTTTCGCGCGAAATTCCGCACAAACGAAACAATATTTACACTTATGATGAATTATATAGCTCTCAAGTGGCTGACCTACCTTCAGTACGGCCCATGGAAAGATCCCGGCGCACTCGGTTTTCCTAAAATTCCCGGTTTTACTGAAAATGCTGTACTCCCTGCTTTTTTCGGTCTTCATATCGGCTGGATAATTGCAGTTTTACTTATTGTTATTATGCATATATTCGTTAACCATACAAAACGGGGTTACGAAATAAACGTCGTGGGTGAGAGCGAAAACACCGGCCGTTACGCGGGAATGAATGTTAAGTTCATTATCATATATACAATTTTTCTTTCCGGCGGATTATGTGGACTTGCCGGTATGATAGAAGCATCTGGTGTAAACAAAACATTGTCGGTAGAGATAACACGCGGTGTGGGATATACTGCGATTATAACCAGCTGGCTCTCATCACTCCGCGCGCCGGTTATTGCAATAGTATGTATACTCTTTGCAGCAATGATACAGGGGGGAACATTTATCCAGATGGCATTCCAGATACCTCAATCGGCGGCACAGATACTCCAGGGGATGATATTATTCTTTGTACTGGGGAGTGAGTTTTTTATTAAGTATAAAATCTCAATAATTAATGATAATAAAGCGGAGGCGAATCAGTAATGGATATATCATTTTTCGCAGCTGCAGTTGTTGCAGGGACACCACTTCTCTACGCTATTCTCGGCGAGCTTATAACGGAAAAATCGGGACAGCTCAATCTGGGAGTGGAAGGGATGATGCTCATGGGTGCTGTCATCGGCTTTAAGATGGCTATAATTACAGGTAATCCTTATCTTGCTCTACTTGGTGCAATGGCTGCTGGAGGATTTGGAGCTATTATTTACGCGGTACTCACTGTAACATTCAGGGCTAATCAGGTTGTATCGGGTTTGACATTAACAATATTCGGCACCGGCTTTGCAAGCTTCATGGGACAGGGCCTCATGGGAGAAATTGTTCCACCGGACATGAAGCTTTTCTTTGCCGATTTCAAAATTCCCTTTCTTGGTGATATCCCGATTCTAGGACAGATATTTTTCAACCAGGGAATACTGGTTTATTCAGGATACCTGCTTACAATCATTGCGGGATTATACATTTACAGGACTCAGATCGGCCTTAACCTCCGTGCTGTTGGTGAAAATACAGCTGCTGCTGATGCTGCAGGAATACACGTCTCATTATATAAATATGTTCACGTAATAATCGGCGGAGTACTCTGCGGTCTGGCCGGAGCATATCTTTCTCTTGTATACATCCCCTCATGGCAGGAGAATGTAACAGCCGGAAGAGGCTGGATTGCCGTAGCACTTGTAATATTCTGCAAATGGAATCCCTATAGAGTAATGATGGGAGCTTTCCTGTTCGGAGGACTGGATATCATCGGATTCAGAATACAGAAATTTGATATTCATATCTCCCAGTATATTATAGATCTGCTTCCATACATTGTAACTATAGTAATACTTATACTTGTTTCGGTCAGAAAATCACACTCAGGATCTGCACCTGCAAGTCTGGGAGTTTCATACTTCAGAGAAGAGAGATAAAAATAAAATAATGGTAAAATACTTTTTAATATATCTAGTTATGGCATTCATTGCGGGAGCAACGGTTCCGCTTCAGGCCGGGATCAATTCAAGGTTAAGCTTTTTCAGCGGATCCCCCGTTATGGCTTCAATAATTTCGTTCCTTACCGGGAGTGTAACTCTTATTGTATTCGCGCTGATATCAAGAACTCCCCTCCCCGCTGCAGGAGCATTTGCCGGAGCGCCATGGTGGATCTGGACTGGCGGAATTTTCGGTGCTTTCTATGTGGCATCATGCGTAATACTTGCAAACAAAGTCGGGGCTGTATCTATGCTTGCACTTATAATGGCCGGGCAGATGATAACATCACTGATACTGGACCATTACGGACTTGCAGGATACAAAGTCCAGCCTGTAAACTTATACAAGATTGCCGGAATTCTTCTGATAATTTCAGGAGTTTTCCTTATACGATTCTCCTGAGGTTTTTATGAGATACGAAGGTAATATTTTCAGACCATTCAGCGAGGCAGACAGTTATCTGCTTCAGTGCACCGTGGGATGTTCTCATAACAAATGTACATTCTGCGGGATGTATAAAGATAAAAAATACAAAGTCAGATCCCTCGAAGATATAAAAGAGGATATCAGACTGGCGAAGGCGCATTATGGAGATCTTGAAAAAGTTTTTCTCTGCGATGGTGACGCAATTGATATCAATACAGATATACTTCTTGAAATACTGGCAGAGCTTAAAAAAACGTTCCCGTCACTCCGCCATGTTGGGACATATGTCGGTCCCGGAAGCGTCCTGAGGAAAAGCATGTCGGAACTAACTGCACTCAGAGCAGCAGGACTGGCTAAAGCATATCTTGGAGTTGAAACGGGTGACGACAGATTACTTCGCGAAATCAATAAAGGTGTCGGTTACGATGAAATGCTTCAGGCAGGACTTAACTTAAACAATGCCGGATTCAATCTATCATCAATGGTGCTTCTTGGGCTTGCCGGTAAAGGTGAACGATCCAGGGAACATGCCCTGGCCACTGCAAAAATTACAAACGAAATGAAGCCTAAATATCTCGCAGCGTTAACAGTCACACCGGTTCCGGGAACAATACTTTTCAACCAGATGCAGAGAGGTGAATTTCAATTACTTGATCCCTTTGAAACTCTTGAAGAGATGAAAATTATTTTTGAAAATATAACAATCGATGATTTAAAATTCGTAGGAGTACACGCTTCAAACTACCTTCCTGTGAACGGGACTCTTCAGCGCGACAAACAGAAGATGCTCGATACAGTAAATCATGTACTCGAAACAAGAGATGAAAGACTTATAAAATCCGATAAAATGAGAGGATTGTAAAACTCTACCTGTCAAGAAGACCGGCGTAATAGGGAACTTTTTTAATTACAATCTCTTCGCCGGTACTTTTAAGTTTAATAAAATCTTCAGTGAGTTCAAACTCTTCATCAACAGGACTATATCTGCAGTAAGTAGTTTCGTTTTTAACAGGAAATTTTTCATCAAAGGCATTCTCAAAGAAAACCTTCAGTTCATTCAGTTTAATAGAATACTGACGCGGAGTGCCGACCATCATCACAAGTTTCGTTGCAGGTGATTTATCACCGTTTCTGGTTTCAAGAAGTATGGCGACTTTACCATTATTTTTGGCAGCAATCGCCTCATACTCTTTAATCCCCTTCGCTCTGAAAAATCCCATTGAAATGCCCCTTTGATACAGATAAATTATGATTTGATGAACAGAATAAGTTTTGCTGTTTTTTTAACAACAAAAAAATTTTAGAAAGTGTATTTGATTATCTGGCAGCCAATTATTTTCAGCGGTGCGTATGCTTCGCATACGCTAAGAATGGGGAATTACCGTCGTTGTCCCCGTAATTCCCCATTCCAGCACAGCGCGAAGCGCTGTGCTCGCAAAAATAAATTGCTGCCGGATAACTTAAAAAAAATTGATAATCTGTAAAATTTCATCTTTTTTTTAAAAAATTTTTAAAAGCTACAACTTTCCATCGTATATATATTATGAGCAATTTAAATCCACAGCAACTCGCCGCATCAAAACCAGACAGCGGAATAAACCTTGTAATTGCCGGTGCAGGTACCGGTAAAACAAGCACAATGATCACAAAAATTAAGAATATACTCGAACATTCTATAGTAAGACATGACCAGATTCTGATTCTTACATTCAGCAAAAAAGCCGCTGGTGAAATTAAAGAAAGATTATCCGGAAAATTAAAGATTGAATGCGAGCCAGGTTTTGCCGGAACATTCCACTCCTTCTCGCTCAAACTTCTTAAAGATCACAAAGATGAGTACCTTAAACACCGGAAGATAGACTCCTTCCCTGCGGTTATCGGGAAAGATGAAAAAGAGAGTATAATGAAAGAACTGATAATGGAGAAGCCTGAAAGATTTCTGGGACTCCCGGCAAATACTGTAATCAAACTGGCAGAAAATATAGATCATCTCGACAATAAAATACTTCTTAAACTGAAATCCGGTCCACTCTTCGATGAAATCACTGCCATTATAAATAAATTTGAAAACTATAAAAAAGATAAACTCCTCATTGAGTTTGAAGATATGATAAATCACACCGCTGAACTTCTCGAAACATATCCTCATGTGAGGGAAAGAGTAACATCAAAGTACAGATATATATTTGTAGATGAGTTCCAGGATACGTCAGAAAATAATTTCCGCCTGCTTTCTCTTCTCATACCGGAAAGCAGCAGAAATCTGTTCATGGTTGGTGATGACTTTCAGAGTATTTATAAATTCCGCCACAGCCGTGTTGAATTCATTATCAACGCAGAAAAATTTTTCCCCGGAATTTCAATTCACAAATTAACAATCAATTACAGATCACATAAAGAGATTATTAAAATATCAAACCGCTTCATCAACCTTAATAAATTCAGAACATCAAAAAAAATAACATCCCACAACGGGAAAGGGGGGAAAGTCAGATTTTACAATATTGACGATATGGAAAACGAAGCCCAGGTCCTGATTAAAATTATCAGTAAAGTCCCGGAAAATTTTACCATTGCCGTTCTATACCGTAATAATTACCAGGGTGTGTTTCTGAAAAGTAAAATAGAATCTGATAATTCCGGAAGAAAAGTTGAATTCATGACAATGCACGGATCAAAAGGTCTTGAATTTGATGCAGTAATTATTGCAGGAATATCGGATAAAATCATACCGGATAGAACATCAGATCTGGAAGAGGAACGGCGGCTTTTCTATGTAGCGTTAACAAGGGCAAAAAAAGAACTCCATCTATTATATTACAGAAACGGAACCGATGAACTGCCGCGATTCATAAAGGAGACAGGCTATAAAAAAAATTAAATTCCGCCTATCCCCTGATAATCAGTTTTAAACCACACTCACGCGACAGCATCGATAGTCTTTCCTTTGCTTTCATCAACGGAACGCTCTCTTTCCGGTTCACGAGTCTGATCTGTCGGTATCTGCTCATTCTTTGGAGTGTATTCCGGTGAAAATTGTGTTGTAACGATATCCGAGCCTGAAATATTCTGAACAGCCATAATACACCTCCAATTTACTTAAATAATATAACTATAATTGATTTTAAATCAAATAAAAATTTTAAAAATATGTTTAACCATGGATGTAACAATAACGGAGAATACGGCGGAGACAGCAATAATTTCTATATCCCACAACTTAGCAGAAGGATTCCGCCTCTGCATAAATCGCAATACAACTCTTGATATAATTGCGAATGATACCAGGAACACCACGGCCTTGAATAATATCATAAAAAAATCGTTCATAATCTTCCCAGTAAAAAATCCAGCTGATCTTTACAGCAGTCATGGTTCCTTATCAGTGACTTCTCAATCTCTCTCTTCAAAAATCGTATACGCAAAGCAGTGGAGCTGATTTCTTTCATGAAGAGATCATCCGTTGAATCTGATATGTCATTTATAATATTTAGCTCACCGGGCATAATTGCATTCAGCTCTCTGAGGTTTTACTACTCTATCATAGAATAAAAATTTAAGTCAAGGAATTAAAGACTCTTTTTCTCAATAACTTTAAAATAATATAAAAAAACAAAAAACAGTTGACCTGTATGAACTTTGTTGCATACCATTAGTCAGCTATTTAAAAATTCATAAGCGGTCTCAAAATTTTTAATTCCATGGAAATTAAAGTAATAATTTCTGAACTTTTTTAAAATAAAAAATAATCTATTCTCTCCACCAATGAGGGATAGCAATTTATTTTGCATTAAAAAATATGTTAAAGAATCAGCATTGAAATAAACAACTCCCGGAGAAAACAATGACAAACCTAAATGAAATGCTTCAGACTAAATACCCGATAATTCAGGGACCGATTGGCGCAATGAACAGTCCGGAACTTATTGCTGCAATCAGCAATGCCGGAGGATTCGGTATGCTCGCCTTAGGATTCTCTTCAAACATAGAGGAAATCAAGCGTCTTATCCTTGAAGTCAAAAAACTCACGGACAAACCATTCGGCGCGAATATAATGATCATCAATCCTCTCAATGAACAGATTCTCCCGCTCCTTGCCGAATCGGGAATTAAAACTGTAACAACATCAGTGGGATTCCCCGGAAAGATATATCCTCTGCTCCACGACCTGGGCATGAAGGGACTCCATGTACTACTCTCAGTAAAGCACGCAGTCAGTGCAGAAAAAGCCGGCGCTGACGGAATTATTGCCGCCGGTGCCGAAGCGGGCGGATTACGCTCAACGGGATCTGAATCATCAACAATGGTTCTTGTTCCCATGATTGCAGACAGTGTAAATATTCCTGTTATCGCGGCAGGAGGAATAGCCGATTCAAGAGGCTACAGAGCAGCTCTCGCACTTGGAGCACAGGGTGTACAGATTGGAACAAGATTCCTCGCATGCACCGAGAGCCCGGCTCAGCAGAGATGGAAGGACCAGATAGTAAACTGTGAAGATGGAGGGACTGACCTTCTCCCCGTTGATTATCTTATGATGAGAGCAATCATAACACCCGAATTAAGAGAGAGACTCAACTCTCCGGACTTCGACATAAAAAAAGAATTCAAACTTGCAAATGCTTCCAAAGCATGGGAATCAGCCGACTTCGACCTTGTTCCTGCAGGTGCCGGTCAGGTGAGCGCTCTGATACATGATATCAAACCGGTCAAAGACATAATAGATGAGATGGTCAGATAAAACTGATGTACAATGCTGAAACTATAAAAAATGAATTAAATAAAATTGCCGACAAAGAAAAAGCAATACACCTGTCACGTTTCTTCAAGACAGGTAAAGGGGAGTATGGAGAGGGGGATGTATTTATCGGTATACAGGTTCCCCATCAGCGGAAAATTGCTAAACAATTTCCGGTTGCCGATCTCTCCGAAATAGAAAAACTTATCGATGATCCGGTACATGAATTCAGGCTCACAGCTCTCCTTCTTCTCATAGAGCTGTACAAAAAAGCTGGTGAAGAAGAACAGAAGAATATAGTTAATTTCTACCTGAAGAAATCTTCCAGAATAAATAACTGGGATCTTGTTGATTTGTCAGCACCGCAGATAATCGGACACTTTTATTACAGCCGAAAGAGAGACAAATTATACCAGCTTGTTAAAAGCAGCAGCCTATGGGAACAGAGAATAGCCGTTGTAAGCACATACTATTTCATAAAGAAAAGCGATTTTAATGAAATTCTGGCTTTTTCAGAGATGCTTCTTGAACATAAACACGATCTTATACATAAAGCTTCAGGCTGGATGCTGCGGGAGGCAGGAAAAATGGATCTGAATGTCCTGAGAGGTTTTCTTGATAAACATCACAAAGTCATGCCTAGAACTATGCTGAGATATTCCATTGAAAAACTTGATAAGTCAGAGAGACTTAAATACATGCTAAAATAATGTTCTAATTTGTAACTCATAAATAAGTCACTTGATTTTACTGAATTCAGCACTTTCTTATCAATTGTTTCCCCGCCGCCAAATGCGCCGGGGTTTATGATTGCTCATAAACTGGTGGTAAATACTAATCTTCATCGAGCAAGCTCCCATACCACGAAGGGTGCGAGGGTGGAGTGAATATTATCACCACAAAAAATAAGCAGTTACTTTAATTTTTCAGTATTATTACGAATTAATATTGACATTAATACATGAAATGATAAAAATAATTAAATTTAAGATTCTCAAAGGGGTACTTAATGGATAAGGCAATCATAGATTTCATGAGAGAATATCATCTTCTCGTTAGAAACACCATCGTAATCGCCAGCATAATAATTGCATTCGTATCAGTCTCTGGCTGTATCAGATTCGGTATCGCTATTTTTAGAAGAAAAAAAGGAACTTATCCCCCTGCAACAAGCCAGATGGAACACTAATTCCGGTTTGTCAAGGGCAGATTTGTTAAGAAAATTAATTACATTAACATTTTTGATCACAATCATTTCAATTTTAAGAATAAATGTGATCAGTAAAGAAACAGGAATCCAGGCGATTCCTGTTTTTGATTATGTAACCGGCCGTTTTGATCCATCCAAACATGAAGATTTTATCAATATAAAAAAAACACCAATCCCATGTTCCGGAGATATGTATCTGCGCAAGGAAACAGCTAAAGCGTGGCAGATCCTTATTAACGATTTTAAAAAAGAACACCCGAAAATTAAAATTATTATTCAGAGCGCAACACGGAATTACAACTCCCAGAAATCAATATGGGAAGGGAAATGGAACGGCAAAAGACCAACAACAGGAATAAAAGATATTACGAAAATCACCGATCCGCTAATAAGGGCTCTCCGGATTCTTGATTACTCATCCATGCCCGGAACATCGCGTCACCACTGGGGAACAGACTTTGACATAAATACTCTCAATAACGCCTATTACTCAAATGGCGACGGTAAAATTATATATCAGTGGCTCAAAAAAAACGCGGCAAATTACGGCTTTGGTCAACCCTACACAGAGGGACGCGAAACCGGATACAACGAGGAGAAATGGCACTGGTCGTACCTCCCCCTTTCAGCACAATATTTAAATGACTGGAACAGAGTTTACAAAGACAATCCCGATCAATTTACACGTGCCGGTCTTTTCTCAGGATCCGATAAAGCAGGACATCTTTCACCCGAATATGTAAACTCGATAAATCCGGAATGTAAATGAAAATTTTCGCTGTTTACCTTTGCGACTACAAAGACCGCAATGACTACTACCTCTCTCTTATGCCTTACGGAATAACCACCATAGCTGCATATCTTGAACAGGAGGGTCATGAAGTTACTCTTGCCAATTTTTCATCATACGGCTATTTAAAAGCTGTAGAATTGACTATAGCCGGCAAACCCTATGCAGTTGCTGTTTCAATATTTTCATTTAACAGAACAGAATCCTTCAAGTATATACGCGAATTAAAAAGAAGAGATAAAAATATTGTAGTAGTGGCAGGAGGGCAGCACCCGACATTTCTTGCTGATCAGATAATATCTCACTATCCCGAAATCGATTTTCTGGTCAAGGGAGAGGGGGAATATTCCATAAAGCAACTTGCAGATAAATCATTCAGACATGATGAAAAAATTGTTTCATCTGAAAGAATTACGAATCTCGATACTATACGATTTCCCTCACTTTTTAACGGTAAAACAATAGGTGTAAACCCGAATGAGCAGTTCAAATATATTATAACTTCCCGGGGATGCCCATCGAACTGCACATATTGCTCCTCTCCAAATTTCTGGAATAAAAAAGTAACTTACCGGAGTCCGGAAAACATTGTAAACGAACTCAAACATATTAATGAAAAGTTCGGCATTATCTATTTTTCAATAAGAGACGACAATTTTACCCTCAATAAAAAACGTGTACTGGAATTCTGCCGTCTGCTTGATGAAAGCAGATTATACATGATGTGGAATTGCCAGGCAAGAGTCGACACAATCGATGAAGAGATGCTCACAGCCATGAAAAAATCGGGACTTGAGCATATTCAATTCGGAGTGGAATCGGGTTCCGAAAAAATACTTAAAATTTATGACAAACATATAACTCCTGAGAAAATCAGAAAAGCATCCGCCATTACCCGCAAAGTCGGAGTATACCTGTCTTTCTATTTAATGACGGGGATGACTGGAGAAACAACTGACGATATCGAAGATACAAAAAAACTTGTTCAGCAGACCAAACCCCATGACGTTATAGTTTCACCAGTAGCATATTACCCAGGTACAAAAATTTATACTACTTCCATGAAAAAGGGTAATATCAGCGACAACATCTGGTTTAATTCCGAGGAGAACGGTCTCTACCTCAATAAACAGAGTACTAATGACAGAAATATAGATTTCCAGATACATCGCCAGTTAACAGGTGATAACTGCTGGATGAATTATATCATAGAAGGTGACCATTATTCCGCCAAATCAGATATTAAAAAAGCATCATTACAATATCTTAAACTGATTGAAAATTATCCCGACAATATCTGGGGATATCTCAGAATGGCTGAAGTTTTATCAGCAGAATCAGATATCCGTGCAATAGAATATTTCGTTAAAGCAACAGAATTGGTTCCTTCATATTACGGTTCATGGATGAGACTGGCTCAGATAGAATACTTATCCGGTAAGATTTCCAGGGCTAAAACTTCTATATCGAAAGCTTTAAAACTTAATCCCTTTGAACCGGAAATAAGCAGACTCGCAGGTTTAATAAACAATAAAAATGATATAAAATCCCTTTGACTGCTCCTCTATTTAATTAAAACAATACTATTTTAACCTTGACTGCATTTATATATATGAATTATTATATTCATGTACCACATGTGATTTTAATTATAATCACTTCTATTACTTATTTTTTCTGAAGTAAACAAAACTCTATTATCCCTGCCTCCGAAGTTTGCAAGGATATATAATTATTCATTTCTGCTTAAGATGAAAAACAAAACACTATTTAATACTGACTTGATTAATAATATGACGATAATTGATAACTATAAAAGAATAAAAAACGAAGTAATTGAAACCGCTCTGAAATGCGGACGCAATCCCGATGATATAAAAATAATATCTGTATCAAAAACTTTTGCAGTGGAAAAAATTCAGGAAGCGGTTAACTCCGGAATAAAAATTTTTGGTGAAAGCAAAGTTCAGGAGGCTTATTCAAAATTTCCGCTTGTAACCGGCAACTATGAACTGCACATGATTGGACATCTTCAATCAAATAAATCCCGCGAAGCTGTCGATATGTTCGATGTAATACATTCAATAGATAAGGTCTCAACTGCTTCAAAGCTGAATTCCGAAGCTGAAAAAAAAGGCAAAATTCAAAGAATTTATCTACAACTTAAAACAACTGATGAGATCAATAAGCATGGTGCTGATTCCGGTGAAATTATAACAATAGCCGAAACAATTTGCACCATGAAAAATATTAAAATTGAAGGATTAATGTCAATAGGTCCCAATACAACAGATCCCCTGCTTATTCAAAAATCATTTATCGAAACAGCTCAAACACTCGATATTTTAAACAGAAACCTCAAACTTAATCTTACCGGATTATCCATGGGGATGTCGGGAGATTTCAAAATAGCCGTACAGGAAGGGGCAACTATACTAAGAATAGGCTCGGCAATTTTCGGAGACAGGAATTATATATGAAAACAGATAAAAAACAGATTGGCATTATCGGAACAGGCAATATGGGCGGCGCAATAATCAGGGGTATCACCGCCGCAAAATTAAATACAGATATTAAAATATACGATACAGATAAATCAAAAATTAGCCCCTTCATCTCTGATACAGGTGTTACTGCCGCTGATACAATTGAAGAGCTTATCGCATTATCAGATATTATCATTCTGGCAGTTAAGCCTGACACTATAATAAAGGTTTCATCTTTGTTGAAAAATTTCAGCGGAGTAATCATTTCAATTGCTGCCGGGATATCTATAAACTCTATATCAAAGACTGCCGGAGATGATAAAAAAATCGTCCGTGCAATGCCTAATACTCCGGTTACAACGGGCTGCGGGATGACAGTACTTTCACACTCCTCCAATATAACCACAGATGAAATTCAATATGTCAGATCTATTTTCTCATCAATCGGTGAAGTTCTTATTATGGAAGAAAAACATATGAATGCTGTTACAGCTATCTCCGGGAGCGGACCAGCCTATATTTTCACATTTATCCAGGCCATGGCAGATGCCGGAGTCAAACTCGGTATTCCAAGGGCGGAATCACTTATACTTGCCGGTCAGACTATTTTAGGTTCAGCAAAAATGTTTCTTGACAAAAAAGAAAATCCTATAATGCTTAGAGATAAAGTTACTTCTCCAGGCGGGACAACTATAGCAGCATTACACATTCTGGAAAAAGCCGGTTTTAGCGGCATAATAATTGATGCGATTGAGACTGCCGCAAATAGAGCAAAGGAGCTGGATAAACCCTGATGAAAATGCCAACAATATACCAGCTCAATCAGATAAAGCATGCTCTTATATTTACACTAATATCCCTTTTTCTGATAGTTTTAAGCGGCAATATAATATCTTTCTTCTTTACAAAAAAAATAAATATCAATCCTGAAGCATACATTCTTAAAGATGGCTTTCCAATATTCACATCTGAAACAGATTACATTGAATTCATAAAAAATTATCCCTTCAATCCTGGTGTTGAGCTTACAATTTATAAAGCATCTCCTGGTGAAACACTCTGGTCATTACGGAAAAAATTTAACATCACTATTGATACGCTAATATCGGCCAATCCTCACCTGAAAGGTCTCGATCTATCTGAAAATAAAACAATTATAATACCCTCTAAAAACGGAGCCCTCTTTACGTTCGATGACTATCGCGACGTAGGAAGAATGCATTCAATAATGGGGGGGGAGAATGAGATTCTTGGTGATTACAGGCCTAAAATATTCCGCATAATATCACCAGACGATATACGCCTTGTTTTCTTTGAAAATGAAAAACCTCTTGTAGTAAACAATGATATACAGAAAATTTACACTTATAAAATGACATTTGCCGATCCTCTTGATTCAGGTCTTTATACTTCCATGTATGGAGACAGGGTTAATCCTATATATGGTGAAAATATAGAATTTCATAATGGTGTTGATATAGCAATAAGAAATGGCACTCCTATAAAAAGTGTCAGAAGCGGACTTGTTTTTTTCGCCGGTTGGCGTGAAGGTTTCGGTTATACTGTTATAATACAACATGAAGACGGCTACGGCACTTTCTATGCACACTGTTCAAAGCTATTTGTAAAACAGGGGGAATGGGTAAACCAGGGTGATAAGATTGCTGCAGTCGGCTCCACCGGAAGATCAACAGGCTCCCATCTTCATTATACCGTTATACGTCACGGGAAACTTTTAAATCCGTTTAAATTTTTATGGTAACCCGATGGGTTTGTTCTTAACCCTGATATCTGCAATATTCTATTATTTTTCTTTCCCGCCTCACACCCAGGGTTATTCAGCGTTTATTTCACTAACACCATTTCTTTTTGCTCTATCAAAAGCAAATACTTTCAAAAAATCAGTCTTACTTGGCATGTTCTGGGGTTTAGTTATTTCAATTATACTATCCGTTCCTCTTTACAATGCACTTGTAACAGAATATGATTTAAGTATATTTTTTTCATCATTACTAATAATAATTTCAGTTTATATACCCTATGCTGTTATTTATGGTATTTTCGGAATTTCATATAGATATTTCTTTATCAGAAATACCGTATATATTCCGGTAATCTCAGCCTCTCTATGGATGCTTATAGACTACGTGATGACAATAACACCAGTGTTCTTACCATGGAGTTTTTACGGTTACTCACAGACCTTTACACCCTTCATACAAGTAGCAGATATTACCGGAATATATGGAGTTACATTTTTTATTATTTTAATAAACTCTGCTTTATGTTCTATCTTTTTTTACAGAAAAAGATATTTAAAAACAAATATCCTTATAATTATTTTAATCACCTGTTCTTTAACACTGTATGGTTATAACCGTAAAGATGATATTTCCGGAATAATAAATTCATCAAATAATAAAACAATAAAAGCATCGGTCATTCAGGGAAATTTCAATTCCAATGAAAAATGGAATTCTAAAAATACTGCAGCTATCCTCAATACTTACATTAACATGAGCAAACAGGTCATAGACGAATCTGATATAATCGTCTGGCCTGAAACAGTACTCAATTCAAATGATAAAGATAATCTAAGTGTTATAACAGGCTTATCCTCTGTTTTAAAAGATAATCAGTTATTCATAGCTGGAGCCACAAGGAATGATTCAAACAGCCGGACTTTCAATTCGATATTAACAGCCGATAAAAACGGTCTATGCTATATTTATGACAAAAAAATACTCTTCCCTTTTACTGAAACGTCATTTGCCGGATTATCTTCAGGTAAATTTATGGACTCTCCCGCAATATTTAATCCGGGAATAATCAGGCCGGTGTATAAGTCCGGTTTAATTGACATTGGATATACTATCTGTTTTGAATCGATATACCCGGAGTACGTCAGAAGAATAAAAAACTCCGGAGCCTTAGTGCTCATTAATACATCGAACGACTCATGGTTCGGAAATACATACGAGCCGTTTATGCATATGTATTCAAGTATAGTACGTGGAATTGAAAACAGAATATATGTTATCCGTTCATCAAACAGCGGGATATCGGCAATTATCTCTCCAGATGGAGAGATAATAAAGTCCCTCGATTTAAATGTAAGAGACAGAATAACAGCATCCATAAAACCGGTCAAAATCGTATCTTTTTATTCTAAAACCGGGGATTGGATCGTCATTACTGCTGTAGCAATAATAATGGGTTTTTTAATTTTTAATATAAGAAATACCGAATAGGATCAGTCTTTATTATATTTGTTAATCAATTCTTTTTTACCTGCTTCCATATCAAGCCTTCTACGGAATGAATCTGCTTCTTCTCCGAAAGTGTTATTCTGAAGTTTAAATATCATATCCTGTTTTTCTTTATCACTTAATTCACTATTATTTTCAATATCACTATAAGCAGACATATATGACAGCTCTTTCTGCTTTTCAGCATCCATCAGGTTGTCCACTTCTTCAAGTCTTTGTACAATTTCGGGAGAAAAAACTTCTTCACGAAATTCTTTTATTCTCGATGCTTTATCATTCTCACTCATTTCACTCAAATCTTTTGAATAGGCCTCAATCTTTTCAGTATATCGGGTATAGGGCTTTCTATTATTTTCTATATCATCAGCATCTTTTCCCCACATCTCAGCATTAAGCTTCCTTATTTTTTCCTCTTTTTCTTTTCCATAAAGAGCCGGATCATTGATTATCCCTGCCCGTCTGATAGGATACTCCTGAGATTTCAGAGAAGCCCCGAAAATAATATCGGCATTTTTTTCTCCAAACATTTCAACCTGCATTTTTCTCATCTTTAAAAGAATTCCAAGAAAATCTTCGGTAGTATTTAAATCTTTCATATTGTTAAGCTCGGAAGCAAGTCTGTTTTCATATTCAAGAAATACTTTGTATATTTCTAACAATTTATCAGCTCTCTCACTATCCATCGAGTCATAAAGATATTTCCGTACCGCTTCCAGATGCTGATCATAATTCATCTCTTTGAAAGTTTCCTGAAGAAATTTGAAAAATTTAAGTGTATATTTATTTACCAGATTATCTTTGAAATATTCCCGGTTTTTCGTATCATTAAAATCAACTTTTTTTAAATAATCACGAACATCAGAATAACTCAGTTCCTCAGAACCTCCGGAAATATAATCCGTATCATCCGATGAAAAAATATTAGTAACCACATTAATTACTATAACAACCATAAGTATAATCACAGTAAAAGTTAACAAATTTTTCTTAGACAGCTTAAACATATACCCCACTCCCGTAAATAAAATCAGGCTGCATAATTGCAGCCTGATATTTTTTAAATAATTATGTGTACGATGTATTAAAAACCTTTATTCTTCAAATCACTTACCATGTCAATATAAAACTGTGGTGCATCAAAACCAGGAGTTATTCCAAAAAACTGATTAACTATATTCAAATGGTCTACTCCACCTGCCCACCATGCTCCTTCAATAACTCCTCTAAATGTACCCCATTTCGCAGAATTAACAGATACTAAACCATCATTATCACCTTCATAATAAAGAGCTATTAACCAGGGAATTTCAAGAATAAGACTATTTGAAACATACTTAATTTTCGAAGTATAGCTCTGATAGTATAATCCTGCAATATTCGGACAATTTTTATTAAAAGTATTCTGCATGTACGGTCTTGTCATCTCAAGACCATTATCAAGTGAATTCGGGTTTTTATCACCGAATATAAATGTATAAACTACATCCATTGTAGCTCCGACAAGGGCCCAACCCTGGCTAGGTACAATTTTAAAGACCATATCAGCAACTGAACTTCCTCTATGAGGACCGGAAAGACCTGTATATGAAGCGACTTTCCCTGATAATCCAAGATTTGTAATGGCATATCTTGTATAAATAGTACCATGAGAATGGCCAATTATATTAGCTTTAGCTTTACCTGAAATCGCCAGAATATCTAAAAATTGACGTTTGAATGATGCAGCTTTATTAGCTGTACTATCCATTCCGTTAACTGACGTTATATATACATCCGCTCCCTCATCTTCAAGAGCATCTTCTATTCCCCACCAATAATCTACAATATTTACTATTTTAGCCTGTGCACCCATTCCATGGGCAAGGACAACCGGAAACTTTGTATCACATTTAGGAGTGCTGCCCGAAGCAAACACCAGGGACGGGATTAATAATATAGAAAAGATAACCGCATAAATTTTAAAATTCATAATATCCTCCTGAACTCTATCATAAATACAGCATAATTATTTTGCGAACAATGTCAACAAAAAACCGTCCAGCTGGTCCGAAAAGTTAAAAATTCAAACTATTTAGAGCAAATCTCAAATTTATGTCCGATCTTATGCGTTTTTAATATAATATTTTTAAGAAGATCCAATGAAATCAAGCGGAGAGTTATGGCCGGAATAAAAAAAAATCAGACAAATCACTGCATAGTTTTATCAATAACAACTCTAAAACCATAATAGGGACTTCGAGCAGTAGGACATCTCCTGAATCTGAATTCTCTGGATTTCTGAATATTTTCACTTAAAAGCGATCCGCCTCGAAGAGTTTTATAAATATTCCCGAAATCTCGATTAGACACACTAGCATCATACCCATCATACCAATCCATAGTCCATTCCCAGAGTAGGCCCAATTGATATTCTGAATTTTCAATATTAAATTTTAGGGCTTCAATAAAATCAATATCTGATTTTACTTTAGAATTGGTATCCAAATACAAATTTTTCATAGATGGAAGACCTGCAAAATTTCCTAATATTTCCCACTCATACTCATGCGGCAACCTTACTTCCTCACCGGTTTCAAAACTTAACCATCTGGTATATTCAAACGCATCGTTCCAGGTCACCTGCATAACTGGAAAGTTTTCATCATAAAAACCAGAGGAAAGAGTATTCTCAATAATAAAAGGTGTTTTCCATGAAACATTTTTCTCTTTCTGCCATTTAGTATTCCAGACCCAACCCCACCCTTCCTTTTCAGATTCAGTAACGTAAGATGTGGCCCTGATGAATTTTTCAAATTCGGCAGCAGTTATTAGCTTTTTTTTAATACAAAATTGGTTATACTGAATTTTCTTAAGAGGGGATGATGCAGCTATAAACTCCTTTTTTATCTTACGGCCATCAATCATTGAAACTATACTATCTACCGAGGCCGGATCAATGCCTAAATCAAAATATCCACCGGGAAAGGAGATGTAATCATCCAACTCAAACATGTACTATTCTAATACTTCCAATATCGTGAACAGATCTTTCCCATCTTCAGGAAAAACAGAATTCAAAGATGTGATAAGAAGTTTAAAATCGCTGCTGCTGTATTTTTCGATGACTTCATTTTTTACAGTATTAGCAAGCATCATTGAATATTTCTTTTCTTTTCCAGGCAGAACAACTAGAAACTTGCTTCTATCAATCCTTGCTGAAAAATCGCCATGGCTTAATCTAGACTTTATAATTTCAGCAATCTGCATGTAAAGTTTTTCAAGTTCAATACGTCCGAATCGTTCATAAAATCGTTTATAATTCTTAACGCTAAACATCACAAGACTCATGGGAATATTTAAATCTCTTGCATGCTGCATTTCATTTTCAATTTTTTCATAAAACATCGAGATTAAATCACTCGATCTATTCAATTCCGGATCAATTTCGTACATCCGATGAAGATACGGGAACAAAAATCTATTTATTTTCTGAATACGTATATCTATATCAACTATATCTACTGCAGGATTTATTTTAAATATTGTTATAAATCCTGAAAGCTGTCCTGAAATAATAAATGGATAGGCGATAAATAATTCCATTTTTACAATTCTATTTCTTCCAAAAGTATCGATTATAACATTCGATTCATTAAAATTCTCAAGTATAATTGAAGACTTTTTATTTATAAGAAATGAAACCAGACGATTATCTTTTTTAATTTTAAAGCCGGAATCTGAAAAACCGAGAATATTGTCAGGTTCATTATACGCTGGATAATAATCTCCATCAACCTGATTCCTGACAAATAGAGTATAGCATTCAAGACCAAGAGAATAAAAATTTTTCTGTATAACCTCTTCCAGATCACCCAAAGATGTAACATTCAGAATAGAATCCTGAAAAAATTCCACATCAGATAAGATTTCTTTTTCAATTCTTAAGGCGTAAAGTTCTGTGCTGGTTTTCTCATATTTAAATAATGATTCAAGAATGGATGAACTGATATCAGAAAGAGCCTGCAGAAATTCAATTTCCATATCAGTAAAATCTTCAGAATTTATTTTTTCACCTACCAGAATGACACCCGCAAGTTTATCATTCTTTATAAGCGGTGTTAAAATCCGTGCATCTACAGATGTAAACTTATAATAGTCATCTCTCAAATTGTTATCATTTTTGATATCTTCAATATCAAGCACACCTTTATATGTACTTAAAATTTCAAGAATTCCTTCACTAATAACCCAATGTATATCACTGTCTGAAATTTTAATACCATGAGTGTCTGTAATAACCCATTTTACCTCATCATCTACAGAAGGAGCAACAATAGAAACGGAGGACACACCCAGCTGACCCATAATAGAAAACAAAATAGTTGAATATACATCTTCTACAGTATCTGCTTTTATAAACTCTTTCTGAATTTCAAAGAGAGTGCCATAATCGTTAAATTCAGGAATCTCAAAATTATTAACCTCCTGAGTTACAGTATTCTCAACAATTTCAGTTTCAGGAGCATCACTGTTTTTAACATATTTTATATCCGATTTTTCAATATCAATAACATCTTCTACATAATTTTTTACCGGTTCAATTTCATATTCTGAAAACTCAGTTACAGGTGGAATAACAGATTTACGTGTTTTAAAATCATCATGTTTCGAGTCATCTGAATAATAAGAACTTTCATCAAATAGAAGAATTTCTTCTTCCTCCTGATGAATTTCATGAACAGCTATATCTCTTTCTTCTGTGGCGTTTATTTCTTCAAGCAGATCAGCATTTAAATGCAGTAAAGGCTCTTCGGTATGATCAAGTTCTATAATATCGACTTTTTCCACATTAAGAGATTTTTCGGTTTCAGCAGGACCCTTTATCCGATCGATTAATGTAGTTTTCCCGGTATCATTTATCTTCTGTTTATATTGTAACGCACGTTCAAGTAGACCCATTTCTAAACACCAATCTCTTTTAGTACTTTTGAATAAAGATCAAAATATTCAGATTCAGCAAATTTGCGGATTACTTCTTCAGGTAATTTCTCAAACAAACCATCAAGATAGGACAGCAATTTTATAAGATTTTCATGTTTATCAGGGAATTCAGAAACAAGTTCAAATAATTTCTCTTTATCTTCTAAAATTATAATTTTATCGGTTATATCAGGTAATTCATCAACGGATGGCGTTACATCTTTAGTCAAAACTTTTTCAATTGCATCTTCGGGTTTATAATTGAAATCTCTAAATAGAATCTCCTCTATTTCAGCAATATCCTCTTCGAACACTATTGCATTAGCTGAGGAGATATCCTCTTCAATAGATTTTTTCTCATCTTCAGAAATACTATTTTCACTTTTAGTAAAATAGTTCAGATTCTTTGTCCCGGAGTAATTGCTTCTAAAAAAATCAATTTCCGGCTTAATAAAATCAATTTCATTATCCAGATCAAATTTTTTGTAGTAATCACCGAAAAGCTTATCTTCTATATATTCTTTCTCGTCAGGTATAAGACCCAATATTTCAGAAATTTCACTCTGAATCAATGAATCTTCAGACTCAAAATAATCATCTATTTCATGAATATATTTTGTAAAATCATCACGAATTATTGCATTCTCTATAAACTCAAAATCAGAATCGTTATAAAAAACTTCTTCTTTGAAAACAGTATCAAATTTTTCAGAACTGTATAAAGTATAATCTTCGAGAATATAACTGGAATACTCCCCCTCTTTTGCAGTAATTTCAAGAAGTTCCATTTTGCCGTCTGCAACTTCAATCATTTTAACAAGACGCTCAGTTAAAAGATCTTCATTATACGAAACAGTATCTTCCTGTATTTTTTTATTCAAAAACTGATCATCTGCGAATCTGCATTTTGAGTCTGCATCTGTTTCACTATATTTTTCTAAAGCTTTCTCATCAATTTTTGCAAAAGCCGCATCATTTAATATTGAAAACAGCTGAGCATCCAGTGTCTCTTCATTAATTTTTATACTGAATAGTTTTTTCGCATCCGGAATAGCATCATTAGATTCGGGAATAAACTCAATTGTATCTAAACGAATGATTTCATCAATTCCTGCAGAACTGTCTGTGAAAAGAGTATCCTCATCAGTTAACTTATCATCCAATGAAACATCATTCTTTTGACTCTGAATAGCAAATTCCTTATTGCCGGATTTAGAAAAAGTTTTATCTATTGCTAAATCTTCAACTTCTGAATCTTCAACTTCTGAATCTTCAATTGATGAATCCTCAGTTATCGATTTTTCAATTAATAAATCTTCACTACCGGAATTTTTATTTGAAAGATCAGTATTTACAATAAAATCATTTAATTGTTCTTTTTTATCAGAATGAGTTTCAGTTACTGAGGAATAATCATTTTCAATTGAAATTTCGGATAAAATTAACGGTTCTGATTCGACATTGGAAGCTTTGGTCTCAATAAAAACGTCATTTAAAACTATATTTTTAGAAGTGACTGGCGATTCCGTTTCCTGTCTGTAATTTTTAACTGGAACCAGTTCGAAATCCTCTAAACCATCGATAAGATCTGCTTCACTTAAGAATAATACCTCTTCACTGGCTATCTTCTCTGCTTCAATCAGATCAATTTTACCGAGAATTGACATATCAAATTTAGCAGAAGCATCCGGTTTTCTTGAATCAACAGCTTCGCCGCTCGTCATAATTGAAGACGATTTGTTGTTTATAATTTTTTTATCAGCAGAATCCATAATTATTCATCACTTTGTATTTTTAGCTCTATTACTGTCTTAATAAAAGAATTAATAAGAAATGCAATTATTTAATTATCGGCATATTAAGCAATTATAAATAAAAAAAGGAATGCCGTAAAGCATTCCTTTTTTTATTTAATAAATATATTCTAACTACTATCTTCTAGCAACTTTGAGTCTGACCTTTAATCTGTCCTTTTCAAGTTTCAGAATAAACTTATCCTCTGAATACTGAGGCATTTCATTCATCTGATTATCCAGATCTTTCATCTTCAAATCGAGTTCTGAAGCGCTAAGGTCACTTTTCTTAAAAGCTTTTTCTGCAAGTATAATGAGTTTATTATTCTTAATCTCTACAACACCACCTTCAACAACAAGGTAATCGACACTTTTGGGATTATTAAGTCTAATCTCTCCGATACCAAGTCTTGAAATAAGAGGTGAATGCCCATAAAGAAAACCCATCTCTCCGTCATGCGCCTGAACAACAGCAAATCCTACTTCGCCTTCATAAATAAGTCTTTCCGGAGTTAATATGCTGCAATTTATTACACGTTCCATTATTATTTACCTGCAAGTTTCTTAGCTTTCTCGATAGCTTCTTCTATAGTACCAACCATGTAAAAGGCCTGTTCCGGGAGTTCGTCATAGTCACCCTTCAGTAAACCTTTGAAGCTCTTAATTGTTTCTTCAAGCTTAACATATTTCCCGCTCATTCCTGTAAACTGCTCTGCAACAAAGAAAGGCTGAGAAAGAAATCTTTCTATTTTTCTGGCCCGCTGAACTAAAAGCTTATCATCTTCAGAAAGTTCATCCATACCAAGAATCGCAATAATATCCTGTAAATCCTTATATCTCTGGAGAATCCGTTTTACATCCATGGCAACTGTATAATGTTCCATACCAACAAGTTCTGCTGCAAGAAGTCTTGATGAAGACTCAAGAGGATCTACTGCAGGATAGATACCCTTCTCAGCAATCTGTCTTGAAAGAACTGTCTGTGCATCAAGGTGAATAAATGCAGTTGCAGGCGCAGGGTCTGTAAGGTCATCCGCAGGTACATAAATAGCCTGTACAGAAGTAATCGAACCACCTTTTGTTGATGTAATTCTCTCCTGAAGTTTACCCATTTCAGAAGCAAGAGTCGGCTGATAACCAACAGCTGACGGCATACGTCCGAGCAGAGCAGATACTTCAGATCCTGCCTGAGAGAATCTGAATATATTATCAATAAATAGAAGAACATCGCTTCCAGACTGATCTCTAAAATACTCACACATAGTAAGAGCAGAGAGTCCAACTCTTAATCTCGCTCCAGGGGGCTCATTCATCTGACCATAACAGAGACAAGCCTTACTGATAACGCCTGATTCAGTCATCTCCTGCCAGAGGTCATTACCCTCCCTTGTTCTCTCACCAACACCGGCGAATACTGAGTAACCACCATGCTGCTGAGCAACGTTGTTGATAAGTTCCATGATGATAACAGTCTTACCAACTCCAGCTCCTCCGAAAAGACCGGTTTTCCCTCCTTTAATATAAGGAGCAAGAAGGTCAATAACTTTGATTCCGGTTTCGAACTGCTCAGATTTAGGCTCCAGCTGATCAAAAAGAGGCGGATCCTGATGTATAGGTCTGAATTCCTTAGCATTCACAGGGCCTGCATTATCAATCGGCTCCCCAAGAAGGTTGAAAATCCTTCCTAGTGTTTCAGGTCCAACAGGAACTGTAATCGGCGCGCCTGTATCTGTAATAGCAAGTCCACGCTTTAGTCCATCTGTAGACGCAAGTGCAACAGCTCTGACTCTATTCCCGCCAAGGTGCTGCTGAACTTCAGACACCAGTCTGAATTTTTCACCCATTACTTCAGTATCAATAATGAGTGCGTTATAAATCGCTGGCAGGTTCCCTTCAGGGAATTCAGCATCCAGGGTAGAACCAATTACCTGTACCACTTTCCCAATATTTTCACTCATAAAAAACTCCTTAATTACGTTAATATAAATTAACCTTTTATTATTCGAGAGCGGCAGCTCCACCGACAATTTCAGAAATTTCAGTTGTAATCTTATCCTGTCGTACCCTGTTATAGGTAACAGTTAGTTCCTTTATCATATCTTTTGCCGCATCAGTTGCATTTTTCATCGCTACGCGACGTGCAAACTGTTCAGAATAAGATGATTCAAGAAAACAGGTGTATAATTTAACTTTAAGATAAAGAGGCAAAATATAGGAAAATATATCCGCCGGATTCGGTTCGAAAATATAATCCATATTCGCACTAGGTAACGCATCATAGTCAATTTCCATTTCCGGTGAAATAGGAAGTAACTTAACAACCTCAGGTTTCTGATTTGCAAAAGAGTAAACCTTTGTATATGACACATAAACTTCGTGGATTTCACCGCTGACAAATATCTTTGTCAGCTCTTCACCCAATTTTGCTGCTTCGTCAAAAGAAAATTTATCTTCACTATTCTGCGCCACTTTAAACATCGGCATCTTTATAAAATTATAAAATGTCGCTGCTTTTTTGCCGATTACATATAATAAAACTTCCTTACCTTCAGACTCAAGCTGTTCTTTTAGTTCCATTGTTCTATCAAGAACTCTTGTATTATAACTTCCGCACAGACCCCTATTACCTGTAATCTGAACTACAAGACATCTGTTAGGCTGAGCGACTTCCCTGAAGAGAGGATGTTGAATAGTTGAAAATCCTGCAGCCATGAGATTTTTAATTATCTCATTAACCTTCAATTCATAAGGCTTGGACTGATTAAGACGATCCTGAACTTTCTTCATCTTTGAAGTAGCAACCATCTCCATCGTACTGGTAATCTTTTTGGTATTACCGACGGATTTAATTCTTCTTTTTATATCTCTTTGATTAGCCACAATTCAATCCTCGACTATTTATTTTATTGAATCGATATACTTATCAACAAATTCAGCAATAATCTTATTCATTGCATCAACATCTTTCAATTCCCGTGTTTCATGAATCTGTTTAATGATATGACTGTGAGAATCTTTCAAATGCTTGAGAAATTTCACTTCAAAATCTTTAACCTTATTTACAGGAATTTTATCAATCAGACCCTGAGTTCCGGCATATATGATAGCAACCTGATCAGCAACATCCATCGGCTCGTACTGTCCCTGTTTTAGAATCTCAACAAGACGTACACCTCGATCTATCTGCTTCTGAGTGGCAGGATCAAGCTCAGTCCCCATCTGTGCAAATGCTTCAAGTTCGCGGAACTGAGCAAGGTCCAGCCTTAGTGAACCGGCGTACTTCTTCATTGCTTTAATCTGCGCTGCACCACCAACCCGGGAAACAGAGATACCTACGTCAACAGCAGGTCTTACACCTGATGCGAAAAGGTTTGGAAGGAGATATATCTGACCATCAGTAATCGAAATTACGTTAGTCGGAATATATGCAGAAACCTCACCAGCCTGTGTTTCAATAATCGGTAGAGCAGTCAAACTACCCCCACCCATTTCATCAGATAACTTCGCTGCTCTTTCAAGAAGTCTTGAGTGACAATAAAATATATCACCAGGATACGCTTCACGTCCCGGAGGTCTTCTTAAGAGAAGCGAAAGCTCTCTGTATGCATTGGCCTGTTTTGAAAGGTCATCATAAACACAAAGTGTATGACCCTTTTTCTCATACATGAAATATTCAGCCATCGCACAACCTGCATATGGCGCTATATACTGAGATGGAGCCGGATCTGAGGCATTTGCTGCTACAACAATGGTATATTCCATTGCACCATGCTCAACAAGTTTTTCAACAACAGCTGCTACAGTTGAACCCTTCTGACCAATAGCAACATAAACGCATATTACACCTTTCCCTTTCTGGTTAATAATAGTGTCAACTGCGATCGCTGTTTTACCGGTTTTTCTATCTCCAATTATAAGCTCACGCTGTCCTCTACCAACCGGTGTCATTGAGTCAATTGACTTTATACCAGTCTGCATAGGTTCAGAAACTGACTGTCTCGCAGCAATACCTGGAGCAACAAATTCAAGAGGTCTGTATTTAGTTGTATTTATAGGTCCTTTACCGTCCAACGGTTCCCCAAGAGGAGAAACAACACGGCCTAAAAGCTCCTCACCTACCGGAACAGCAAGTACTCTGTTAAGTCTCTTAACAGAATCCCCTTCCTGAATTTTCAGATAATCACCAAGAACCGCGCAACCTATGGAATCTTCTTCAAGATTAAGAACCATTCCCTGAACACCATTTTCAAACTCAAGCATCTCTCCGGACATTGCATTGCTTAGACCGTGAATTCTTGCGATACCATCACCAACCTGAATAACAGTACCAACTTCACTTACATCTAGCTCGGACTTATAAGTCTCAATTTCCTTCTTTATAATTGACTTAATTTCCTCTGTCTTAATCTTCATAAGCCATTTCACTCCTGACTTTACTATTTAATAGATTACGTCTTATATTTTTTAAACCCTTTGCTAAAGATCCATCTATAACAAGGTCGCCAATTTTAATAATAATTCCACCTAATATCGACTCGTCAACCTGCTCTGTCACAATTATTTCTTTTCCGAACTTCGCTCCGACATCAGCTTTAATCTTATCAAGCAAAGAACTATCGAGATTTGATTGAGTTATTACTGTAATTCTCTGTCTATTATTAGTTATATCATTCAATTCCACAAAGGCTTTGTAGATTTCACTTACTACTGACTGCCGACCATTATCAATTAATAATTTTAATAAATTTACTATATATTCAGATATTTTCCCGGCAAAAACTTTATCAATAAACTCCTTTTTAGAATTAATATTAATCCCAGGAGAATTCAGATAATTTTTAAAGCTATCTTCCTCTTTCAAAATATCGGAAACAACTTTCAGTTCTTCTTCAATCTGTGGAAGAATATTCTTCTCTTTTGCTATATCAAATATTGAACTAGCATATACTTTAGCTACATCGTTCACAGCCACGTTGTTTACCTTTCTCTTTCTTTTATTAGTCAGAACAGTTCATTACTGAACTGTCCTGACTTTATTAAGAGTCTCTTCTACAAGAGCTTTCTGATCATTAGGATTCAGGTTCTTATTGATAATCTTAGCAGCAATATCAGTTGAAAGATTAACAATCTCTGCTTTAATTTCACCAAGAGCCCTATCTTTAGCCAGACTGATCTCTTTTCTGGCTCTATCTGCCAACATCTCAGCATCGGCTCCAGCTTTTTCAATGATGTCATTTTTCAGCTTTTCCGCTTCGGCTCTACTATCTGCAATAAATTTTGCAGCTTCATTCCTTGCGTTATCCATCATTATTTTATGCTGTGCCAGAAGCTTTTCAGCTTCCTGTCTTGATCTGTCAGCATTTTCAATATCACCGCGTACCTTTTCCGCTCTAGCGTCAAGCGCCTCAACAAGAGGTTTCCAGGCAGCTTTCCAGAGGATCAATAATAACACGATAAATGTTATTATTGTCCAAAGAAGAAGGCCTGGTTCAACCTTTAGTAAACCTTCCTGTATAACTTCCATAACTCAATACCAATAGCTACCAGAACTACTATTTAGCAGCTTCTGGAGTTTTTACAGTTTCTACTGCTGGTACAGCTGCTTTTTCAGCTACTGGAGCAACTTTTGGAGCCTGAGTTGCAAGCATAAAAGTAACAACAAGCGCGAAGAATGTGAAACCTTCGATAAGAGCAGCAGCAATAATCATCGCTGTTCTTAAATCACCACTTACTTCAGGCTGACGAGCCATCCCTTCTAGAGCACCAGCGGCAAGTCTACCAATACCAAGCGCAGCACCAACAACGATAAGACCAGCTCCTAAACCAGCTGCAAGATACGACATTCCTAAATATTCCATCAAATTCCTCCTGAAAAATTAGTGTTTTTTGAAATTTAATTAACTAAATTAAATTTAATTAACAAATCTTATATCTCCCCTGTACTTTATACAGGTTTAATGAGCATGTACAGATGAACCAATAAACATTGCCGACAGTGACGTAAAGATATATGCCTGAATAAAAGCAACAAGCAATTCCAGCATATAAATGATCAACGAAAGTGATACAGAACCGACTCCGACGAGATAACTCTGAAACATCATAACAAGATAAATGAAGATAATTATTACAATGTGACCCGCCGTCATATTTGCAAAAAGTCGGACAGTAAGAGCAAAGGGTTTAATTATCATCCCCATAACCTCAATCGGCCATAAAAGAAAGTACATCAAGAAAGGAACTCCCTTAGGAACAATACCTGTAAAAATCCATAGAGGCCCCTGCATAATTGTGCCGATAGCGAACATCCCGAAAAGAGTAAAGAGAGCCATACCTCCTGTAACTGCAAGGTTACCGGTTGATGTTGCCAACCCTGGAATAAGACCAAGATAATTAGCAAAAAGAATAAAGAAAAATACGCTTAGAAAATACGGCATTGCTTTTTTTGCGTATCCATGCTCGAAATTCGGTTCAACAATATCATCATGAACAAAACCGATTAAAGCTTCCCACATGTTAACCCATCTTGAACTGGATCCCATTGGGGATTTTTTGATTTTTCTTGCTAAAGGGATGAAAACCAATGCACAAAGAAATAATGCCAGCCAGAGCATTAAAACCCACTTCGTAATTCTTAAATCAAATATACCGAATAATTTAATCGGAGTTGCTTCGATAATCTCATAAGGATGACCATGAAGACATTCCGTAACTGCAGAACCTTCAGAGTGAAATCCTAGAAAAGTATTTAATTTAAAAATCATGTTTCCAAAAAGTTGAGAAATGCCATGTGGATTAACAAAATAATGAAAAGGCTTGTCTGTTACGTGTGAGATTACAATGTCATACATAGAATCTTCACCACAGGCTGTATTACCTGCTGATGTAACGAAGGAGTTAACGAATTGAACAAAACGAACCATACGGATTTAACCTCATTTTGTATATATATTTATTTACGTTGCAAGACACCGCCGCGATGCAGCAATATCTATTACTATCTTGTACAATATATATAATCCATTGCGGATTAACCGGCTATTACGACTTTTTATTTATTTTATGTGATACTTTTTGACAGAAATTCAAAGTTAGAATTTCGTTCGTTTAGTTAATAAACAAACGTAAATATTTTGTAAATCTTTTTTTTACTTTATAAAAATTTTTTTAAAATAAACTCCGTTTTATTCCCAATTTGTACAGTTGCTGGAGCCATCATGTGAAAAGCAGCGCTAATTCCATTTAATTCTTTTTTTCTCAGTTTTTTCATCACCACTACCACCCGCATCTTTTTTATCATTAACCTGAAGATCCTTCAGAAGATGATAAAAACCTAAAACCATCCCCGAAGCTGTCCCGATAACAAGAAAAAGGGGTGATTTATCAAAATATAAATCAAGCCTGTGCCCTCCATAAACAAATACCAGCATTGTAATGGCAAGCTGCAGCCCGATTGTTATATTTGCAAAAACAACCTGACCGGAATTTTTTTTATTACTCACATTCAACTCCTCTGAAATCTTTAAACATTTTGTATGTGTAATAAAGAATTAATCAAGAAATATTATTATTTTTCTGTAATTACCTGACATATATTAAATATCTTTATTTATTCCTTAACGTATCGTATTTGAAAATCTTCTATTAACTTCGACGATTCAGGTGTGGAGGTATGTAATATTGATACTAAAATATATGTTCTGGAATTATTACAGATAAATTATAAAAATCCGATTCATTCAAAAAAATTTAATGAGTATTCTAGATTTTGCAGCACATTGACTACTTCAGCACCTCTTACTGGTTATTTCTGAATCAGTTTTAAAATTAATTTACAGAAGCTAATGATATAGGAACTCACTGACGATAATTATCTGGTAAGCAACTGCGTAATATAGGGGAGTGATATGAATATTTCAATTAAACTCATAGATAACGGGTCGGAATATATAGCAAATTGTCCGGAACTTGACATTAACTGTTACGGATCAGATCGAAATGAGGCGCTAAGAAGAATCAGAGATGTTATCAGTTTTTATATAAACTCGGCAAAAGAACTTGGAATCACAATTAACCCTCTGAAAGATATATCTTTCGAAGGGGTAGAAGTAAACCTCTTAACAAGTCAGACTTTACAGAACAATAATTTAATTAATTAAATACCTTCATTAAAAATTAAAAAACTTTAAATAATTTCATCTCTCGTTTTGTTGAGAGCTTTTTTTAAGATGTAGAGAATTATATTTTATAATTCTCTAATAAGGAATGAAAATATTTCATTCCTTATTTTCTTTCAAACTCATGCAGATCTGGGCATAAGCTGAATGATTATGAATGGATTCCATATTCTCAGATTCAACAGAAAACCATAAAACACCTTTAGTCTGAATCAATTTCTCAGCTGCAATTCGAACTATATCCTCTACAAAAACAGGATTTTCATAAGATTTTTCTGTTATATACTTTTCATCTTCTCTTTTTAAAATTGAATAAATCTCAGAACTTGCAGAACTTTCAGCAATTGCAATAATATCTTCTATCCATATCTTTTCTTTTGCTTCGATCTGCATTGTTATTATCGATCTCTGATTATGCGCTCCGAAAGCACTAATCTCTTTTGAACAGGGGCATAGAGATAGAACCGGCACCTTTACCTCAATCATATAGTAGTCAACATCCGAGTTAGCTATAAGCCGGCATGTATACTCCATTTTAGCTTTTTCACCGGATACAGGAGCTGATTTGGTTATAAAATAAGGGAACTCAATTTCAAAGTGAGCTGTTTCAGAATCAAGCTGGGTTCTCATCTCTTCAAGTATCTCTCTGATATTTTTTGTAGAAATTCCATTCCGATACCGGTTAAGGATCTCTACAAAACGGCTCATATGTGTGCCTCGAAACTGATGAGGTAGATTTACATACATATTAACTTTAGCAACTGTATGCTGACTCCCCTCGTCCTTGTCGAGTACAACAACCGGATATTTAATGTCTTTTACTCCAACTTTATCGATAGGAAGCTTCCTGTGATCCGGCTCAGATTGTATATCTCTCAATTGATTTGTTTTCATAGTTTTATCCTGTAATTTTACTCATTGTTAATTCCAAAAATATATTTCAGTGTAAAAATAGATAATCACATGTCTCCGCTGACACTGATGGAGAGGATATTAGTTTTTTACAAAAGAATTCAGGAATTATTACTGATTATAACTACAAAATTTTACAGATACAATACCTAGTCAACTAAAACAACAATTATTTTACATCTAAAAATGGAACTGCTCAAAAACCGGAAGTATTTTAACTTCGCCGCACCACGAGCGCGGCAGAGATCAATTTCGCCACCAGTTTATGAGCAGATACAAAAACTTGCAAGAAACCCGCAAAATGGCGGGAAAATTGTTCTCATCAGAGCCTACAGCAAGGTTAAAAATAATACCATCGGTTTCAGAGCAGTTACCTGAAAATAAGAAAGTCGGATTCATTATCGGATGAAATATGTATTTTTACAATTAAGATCTTACTCAGCAGTTAATATAATTGAACCGGTCTTTGTTACAGCAAGAGTATGTTCAAATTGAGCCGATAATTTATTGTCACTTGTAATAGATGTCCATCCATCTTCCTGGACAACAAGCTCGTCAGAACCCTGATTTACAATAGGCTCAACGGTAAGAACCATGCCTGGGCGGAGCATAGTCCCCTTCCCCCGTTCTCCGTAATTAGGAATTACCGGAGCCTCATGAAGTGCAAAACCTACTCCATGGCCGGTAAAATTTTTTACAACAGAATATCCGTATTCCCGGACGCAGTTTTCAACTGCAAATCCAATATCACCGGTGAACTTTTCCGGTTCAATTTCAGTTATCCCTCTCTGCATTGTTTCATATGCCGCGTTAACAAGACGCTCAGCATCAGGGGTAACCTCGCCTATTTTGAAAGTGAAACAGGAATCAGCAAAATAACCATTCATAACCGTTCCTGTATCTATCTTTACAAGATCTCCACTGGAAACCTTAATTTTTTTTGCAGGAAGCCCATGGGAAGCGACATTATTAATAGATATACATGAAGCAAACGAATACCCGCGCACAGTTTTAAATGCAGGCCTCGCCTTACTCTTCATTATATAATCATCTATAAAAGTATCAAGCTCCCAGGTAGACATCCCTGCAATATCCATTGAATCTATAATCTTAAATAACCTGAATATTATAACACCGCTCTCTTTAATGCGCTTTATATCATCTTCAGTTTTCAAGCGGACTACACGATTCATTCTTTATATTCCAGAATATCCTTTCTTTATTACTCTACCGCTGCTTCAGTTACAGCATTAATAACTGCTGCGGGTTTAACCGCATCAGGCTTTGATACAGTTTCAGTTTTAGCAGATGGCGCCTTAGCTATTTCAGCCGGTTTTTCTGTAACGGCAGTATTATCTGTTAAGCCCGCTTCTTTTTTTATCTTTGCTTCGATCTCTTTGTTAATTGACGGATTATCTCTAAGATATTTTCGGACATTTTCACGCCCCTGCCCTATTCTATCCTCTCCGTAAGAGTACCATGTCCCTGCTTTATTGATTATATCATATTTCACAGCAAGATCAAGGACTCCCCCTTCACGTGAAATCCCGGCATCATACATTATATCAAATTCAGCCTGTTTAAAAGGAGGAGCTACTTTATTTTTTACAACCTTGACTCTAACTCTGCTGCCGATTGAGTCATCGCCATTTTTTAAAGTCTCAATTCTCCTGATATCAAGTCGTACTGAAGAATAAAACTTCAGAGCGTTCCCTCCAGTTGTTGTTTCAGGAGAACCGAACATAACTCCAATTTTCATACGGATCTGATTTATAAAAATTACACAGGTATTAGACTTTGCGATAACACCTGTGAGTTTTCTCAAGGCCTGGCTCATCAATCTTGCCTGAAGCCCCATATGTGAATCTCCCATATCTCCATCAATCTCTGCTTTAGGCACAAGAGCTGCAACGGAATCTATTACTATTACATCAAGCGCTCCTGACCTGACAAGAGCTTCAACAATTTCAAGAGCTTCCTCTCCTGTATCAGGCTGTGACACCAGCATATCTTCAGTTTTAACTCCAAGCCGTGCGGCATAAGCAGGATCAAGTGCATGTTCAGCATCAATAAAAGCTACTGACCCGCCGGTTTTCTGTGCCTCGGCTATGATATGAAGAGTCATTGTTGTTTTTCCCGATGATTCAGGACCGTAAATTTCTACAACTCTCCCTCTCGGCACCCCGCCCACTCCAAGGGCTATATCAAGTTCAAGTGAACCGGTTGAAATAGCCGGTATCTGGGCCTTGGCAGGATTATCTCCAAGCCTCATTATAGATCCTTTCCCGAACTGTTTTTCAATTTGAAGCATTGCCGCGTCTAATGCCTGATTTTTAACGTTAAGTTCTTTCTGACTCTGAACACTCATAATTACCTCTTATTTTTTAAACAGATATTTTAAATTCATGCAGCTGCTTCATAAAATACATAATTAAAATTTTTCAGCAGATACACAATAATATATACGATGGAATTAAAATTATTTTAAAATAATTTTTTATTCATATTCATTTTATATTATAATTGCTCACTAATTTTGCAATTAAATATTAGCAACCCGCAACAATTGTTTTAAGCTATATTTATGTATAGTATTTAATCGGTAATTTTGTCAAGAATATTACTATATTTTTGTGTGGTATTAATTTATTTTATTAATTATCAGCAGAAATTAAATGAAAGATTTAATCAGACTCTGCTGACTATTTACTCAATCTGTTCTGTTACTTTGAAGTAAATAGTCAGCACAAATAAATTTAAAAATTTTTGATAATTCACCCGTAAGGAGTTATTTATCACCAATTACTGCTTCTGCTACATTAAGTATATGATCTCTGATTCTCCTGTAACCGTTAAGCATATTCATGTAACTCACGCTCATTAGCGGATCGACTTTTTTTGCAGAGAGTCTCTGCAGATGCTTTGTTCGAAGTTCTCTAAAATGATGGGTTATTGATTTACCCTCTGAATAAACATATGAAATATCCGGTTTAGTATTATATTTTATTGAATTATTAATAAGTTTAAAATACTCTGTTATATGATCGTGAAGCTCCGTGATCTCCTTCTTTTTTTCTTCATTCAGCTTTAATGAATTATCCCGGAGCTTTAAGAGAAGTTTCATTATATTAGCAATGTAATCACTCATAGACTCATATTCATCGGCAATTCTCAACTGACCTTGTGCTTCAATTATCTGATTATGCGGCAGATCCATAGAAATTATATCTACCAGAAAAGTAGATATCTCCTTCTGCATAATATCAAGATCCTCCTCTTTTTTAAAAACAGATTTTATGCTCTTTTCATTATCGAAACCTTCAATAATTACACATTTGAGATCTTCCATCATCTCGATAACTATATTTCCCATATTAATAATTTCACGCCTTGCCTGTTCTATGACAATAACCGGAGTACTTAACATTCGTATATCCAGTTTGGTAAATTTTATATGCCCTTCTGCAGGACTGTCAGGGGCTATTTTTTCAAGAAACCTTGCAAGATGATTAACAAATGGAAAATGCAAAATAACGTTTATGACGTTAAACATAGTATGAGCAATAGCAATCCCCTGAATAATAAAGGGAAACGATTCAACTCCATTCACAATCCGGATAGTATTGGGGTCCTGCCCCATTATCACAGGAATTACTTTAAGAAAAAAAGGAAAAAGTGGAAGCACCCATACCAGACCAATAACTTTAATTAATGTATGAGCATATGCAGCTCTTTTGGCATTTGCAGATGCACCGAGTGATGCAAGCAGTGCTGTTACCGTTGTCCCGACATTCATACCCATTACAAGAGCAACGGATGTATCAAAAGTCATAATACCGGTAGAAGCCATTCCCATTACAATACCGACAGAAGCAGAAGAAGACTGAACAATACCGGTTATCAAAGCACCTGTCATTGCACATGCAATAAGACCGGAAAAAGTATCCGGTTTGTAGACAAGAAAAAGATTAAGAAAAGCCTCTACGTCTTTTAATGGCTTGAACCCCAATTTCATCAGTTCCAGCCCAAAAAAAACCATACCTATCCCCATAAGCATCATGGCAAGATATCGTGTATTATCCTTTCTTGAAAAAAGATATATTATTCCAAATACTCCTATTATGGGGAGACCGAATTCTCCGATATTCAGAACAAGAATCCAGCCGGTAACTGTTGTACCGATATCAGCACCAAGTATAACTCCGATAGCCTGCACGAGAGTCATAACGCCAGAGTTAACAAATCCGACCACCATAACTGAAGTTGCAGAACTAGACTGAATTAAAGCTGTAACTGAAAAACCCACTCCTACAGCCATAAGACGGTTATTAGTAACAGCACTTATAAGCTGACGGAGCTTACTCCCTGCAACAGCCTGAATTCCGGCAGACATGTAATTCATACCGAGAAGAAAAATTGCTAACCCGCCAATGACTTTAAAAATAATGCTTATAATCAGAGATGATTCCATTATTATACACCTATAAAAATTTGATTTTCTTCTAAAATTACTACCTTAATAAACACAATTGTCATGGCTCATTTTCATACCACTTGTCAAGAACCTAATAAATTATATTTAATAATGAAATTTAAACTGATATTTTCCTTAAAATTGATATGTCTGCTTTTAATTAACACTTTTTCCTATTTTTAACAAATTCGAAGAATACCAGAGTAGAGTGCGTAAATAATCCGCTACTACGAGATTCAGCCAGAGATATCCTATCGTCACAGATACTCAAGTTAAAAAAACAACCTTCTCAACCCCAATCCGTGAAATCCGCTTAATCCGTGATTCAGACAAAAAAAGAGCATGAAAAAACCCGAAGGGGAATCCCTTCGGGTTTTTTATAATATGGTCAAGCCTCACGACTGATTAGTAATGGTGAGCTGAAAACATTTCTGTTCTTACACTTCCATCCTATCGACCT
>PGXT01000187.1 GCA_002839285.1 Spirochaetae bacterium HGW-Spirochaetae-5
ATTGAAGGGAGCGGTTCAGGAAATGGAATCAAGGCGATAATCGATGGAACATGTGATATTGCAAATTCATCCCGCTCAATGACAGAAAAAGAGATTAAGAGCGCCGAAGAGAAGGGGAAGACCATAAAAGAAATTACCGTTGCATACGACATGATAGTACCGGTGGTCCATCCTTCAAACCCTGTAAAGAATGTTACACTTGCTCAGCTGAAGGCAGTTTATGACGGATCGATAAAAAACTGGAAGCAGCTTGGCGGGAAAGACGAGAATATCGTTGTAATATCACGTGATACAAGTTCAGGTACATATGAAGTATGGCACGAAAAAGTAATGAATAAAACTGACGTAAGAAAAGACGCTCTGCTTCAGGCTTCAAACGGAGCTATAGTATCAGCAGTAGCCGGCAACCCAAAAGCTCTCGGTTATGTAGGTTTCGGTTATATCGATTCATCGGTTCATGCGGTAACTGTTGATAAAATTGAAGGGACTATCGAAAACGGAAAATCAGGCAAGTTTCCAATTTCAAGAAAACTTTTCAAGTATGTTGATGAAAAACATCTCTCTCTTGAAGCTCAGAAATATATCGATTATATTCTAAGCGCAGATGGACAGAAACTTGTAAAAGAGGCGGGTTTTATCCCTGTAAACTAATACTTACTCTGATGATATTCTGAAAACTCCCTTCGGGGAGTTTTTTTGTTTTTTTATAAATAATAACTTGCCCATTTTTATCTCACTCTGATTTACTTCCTGAATAACTTATTCCGTAGAATATGTTCATATTCTACAAAACCTGTTTCCGGTAGAAATTATTTTTTAGAGGGGCGTATGCTTCGCATACGCTGAAAATGGGGGATTACGGGGGCGACGCCCTCGTAATCCCCCATTTTCAGCACAGCGCGAAGCGCAGTGCCTCCAAAAATAAACCGCTGCCCTTGTTTCTCCGGAAATTGGATTAAAATAACTCAGGAATTAATAATGGATCTTCTAAAAAATCTTAATGATAATCAGAAAGAGGCAGTACTTCATACAGACGGGCCTCTCCTTATTCTGGCCGGAGCCGGTTCCGGCAAAACACGGGTAATCACTCACAGGATTGCCCATCTCATTGCAAATGGCGTAAAGCCTTACCATATCTTTGCGGTTACATTTACAAACAAAGCTGCAGAAGAGATGAGAAACAGGGTAATGTCCATTGTGGGTCCTCAGGGGAGCAGTGTTTTTGTTAAAACATTTCACTCAGCTGCCGTTTATATACTAAGACGATTTGGTGAAGATATCGGTCTGACAAGAAATTTTACAATTTATGACGGCGGAGATCAGGAGGATGTAATCAAAAGGATACTCATATCCATGAGACTCGATCCGAAAAAGGTTAAGCCCTCAATGATCTCTTCTAAAATATCCGAGATAAAGGATAAGGAGGCATATCTTGAAGGGGTTGATGTTAATTCACTTCTTCCTGATAATTACTCTTTTAATTTCAGCGAGATATTCAGCCAGTACCAGCAGAAGATGGCAGAGAATAATGCTCTGGATTTCAACGACCTTCTCTGCAAGACAGTTGATCTGGTCAGAAAATCACCCTCGGCTCTGGCGGAGATGCAGAGGATGTGGCGTTATTTTATGATAGATGAGTATCAGGATACAAACTACTCCCAGTACCTGATTGCTAAATATCTCTCGTCGGCTACAAAAAATATCTGTGTTGTGGGGGATGACGATCAGTCCATATATTCATGGCGAGGCGCTGACATACGGAATATTCTCAACTTCGAAAAGGATTACGATACAACAAAAGTAATTACTCTTGAGGAGAACTACCGGTCTACGAAGCAGATTCTCGATGCTGCCCATTCGATAATCAAACATAATGAAACAAGAAAAGAGAAAGATATTAAGGCATTCCGCGGAGATGGCGAGCCCCTTACATGGTGTAAAACAAACAATGAGTACGGTGAGGGTGAATTTGTAGTAAACACAATTGTTTCTCTTAAATCGAAGGAGAATTTTAAGAATCACGACTTTGCGGTCTTCTATAGAACCAATGCACAATCGAGAATTTTTGAAGATTTTTTAAGGAGAGAGAGACTCCCTTACCGGATCATCGGCGGGCAGAAGTTCTATGAACGTAAAGAGATAAAAGATATTCTGGCGTACCTGAAATTTCTTGTAAATCCAGCCGACTCGATTGCGCTGTTCCGTATAATAAATACACCGGCGCGCGGAATAGGTAAGGCGTCTCAGGATAGAATATCCGAGATTGCCAAAGAACAGAATATAAGTGAATGGAAAGTAATACAGGATGAGCTTATGACCGGCCGTGTTCCCAAGGGTCTCGATGATTTCAGAAAGATAATTGACAAGCTCCTGAAAGAGACTGTTCAGATTCCATCGAGGATTAAACTCTCGGCATTTATGAAGAATCTTGTAGATGTTACCGGTTATCGCGAGAGTCTCCGTGAAGAGAATACCATGGAGAGCAATTCCCGCATCGATAATATTGATGAACTTATAAATAGTATATTCGATTACGAGCAGTCCGAACCTGATGCAACACCGGAACAGTTTATTCAGGATATCGCGCTCTATACATCTGAACAGAACCCCGAGGAGAATCCTGATGAGAAGACAGACTGCATAACTCTAATGACTGTGCATAATGCCAAGGGACTTGAATTCCCTGTAGTTTTTCTAACCGGTATGGAGGAGGGGACTATCCCTCATAAATTTTCACTCGATACAGAGCAGGGGATTGAAGAGGAGAGACGTCTCTGCTATGTGGGAATAACCAGAGCAATGGACAGGATTTATCTCACCAATGCAGAACTCCGCAGAAGCTATGCGGGTCCCGAAAATAAAATGCCCTCACGTTTTATCGATGAAATGCCATGGGAATTTATCAACAGGGTAAGCTATGTTTCACAGGGATATGGCGGCGGCGAGAGCAGTTTCCGCAGCAGTTACAGCAATAATGAAAACAGACAATATGTCGCAAATAGAACCGGAAATCCGGTTCAGAGTCAAAGTCAAAGTCAGTTCCAGAGTAAACCGAAGGAATCGTACCTGGATGAACTCTTTGCTGAAAAAAAGATTGAAAGTGATGAAAGCGGTTCAAAATTTTCTGTAAAAGAGAGTATCATGCATCCGAAATTCGGAACCGGCAGAATTGTGAGCATCGAGGGTACAGGGGATAATATTAAACTTACCATAAGTTTCGGAGTAACTCGAAGAGTATTTATGGAGAAATATACCCCACTTCAGAAATTGAATTAATAATGCAGATCTAAGCGATTAGTGCTTAGACCGGATGAATTTCAGTCAATACTCTTTGAACTCACCCCCGGCTATTGCCGCGCCCCTCTCTTTGATGAAAAATAGAGGGGCTTCGTAAATAAAATTTTGCTAAAAACAGAATAAATTTGCTGCCATAATCTCCCCTCTCTTTCATTCTAAAGAGAGGGGTTGGGGTGTACAAACGGCGCATAGGTTACACTTTAGACCGGGCGCATGGGTTACACTTTTTTCAAATATCTGAGAATTTTCTTTCTCTCTAAATCGATATA
>PGXT01000020.1:0-7178 GCA_002839285.1 Spirochaetae bacterium HGW-Spirochaetae-5
GCCACGGCATATTTCCCCGATGGGATTGTCATTTTTCCTGTTTCTCCGCTCACTTCTGTTGATGGCGGAACCACAAGTGATACGCTGATCCGCAGCCTGTTGTCTTCTGTGATATCAGGATTGTCGTGATATACCACGACAAATTTTGCCTCTTTGCCGATGAGATTCCGGGGGCCTGCCCATCCGCACAATTTTCCGAAAAGTTTTTCAAACAGGGCGGCATCCCCTTTGTACGGCCCTATATGACGCACATAGGCAAGCGTCATTTCCGGAAGATCTTTTACTTCCACAGTCTGTTGTTGAGTATTCATTGAAAACCTCCAGCGATTTGTATTTTCTGAATACTCAACATATACCGGTGAAAAAATCTTTGCTTTTCCGTTATTGCTTATAGATTGATCTGAATTGCTATTCTCTTGACTACGGTTGCTTTTTTCTCTCCGCCACTCGCTGGGGCTCATTGAAAAATATTTTTTGAATGTACGTGAAAAGAGTGAAGGGCTTGAGAAGCCGCAGTCGTATGTTATCGATGTAACAGGTTTATCTCTGTCTGATAATAGAAGATAGGCCGCTTTTTCGACCCTGGTTCTCTGAATAAAATCAAAAAGTGTTTCATTCATGATGGAAGAGAAGATCCGGTGAAAATGATATTTGGAAAAGAACGATACCTGAGCAAGCTCATCAAGAGTAAATTCTCTGTCTATATTCTGTTCTATATAATCGAGTACGCGGTTTATCCTGGCACGATATTCAGGATTAAGCCGGATGATGTTGTCATTTTCTTTTTTATTTTTCATAACAGGTTTCAAGTCCTTCAGATTATGAAAAGAGCAGGTTCATCCATATCTGTTTTTGTCAAGGATGATCGAAGACCGGATGTATTGTGACTGCAGTAATTAGTTTTCTATGGAGGCGAATTATTTTCTGTGGTGCGTATGTGTGCAGAGCTGTGCTATCGTTATCTTTATATAGCGAAGTTCTGAAATTATTGTTGATATTTTTTAAATATCTGCGGGGATCTATCTGGAAATATTAATATTTTAAAGAGGTATAAAATGAAAAAAGCCTTAACAGTTATTTTTATTATAATGATTTCAGCGGCAGTCTCATTCTCCACCGAGAAAATGCCCGCTGATGTTAAGATTGTAACTGATAAAATAACTACAATTACTGTGAATTATTATAAGTCTGTCGGAAAAGTAAAGAGCGCAAAAGAGCTTGCTGCTGTCATTAACAAATATTCATCAGAGATGGAGAAGCTTGCTCCTCAGATCAAGGCTCTTGAAGCAAAATACGGGAATATGGATGACGATTCTGACGCAGATTCAGACTCAGCTGATGATATGACATCAGCAATGAAGGATTATGAAACGATTCAGGAGGAGTGGTCTAAGCAGATGTCCGGCGCCGACTTCGGCGACAGTATTATGAAAATTCAGCAGTACTATTCAGATCCCGCAGTACAGAAAGCACTTCAGAAGCTGAGTAAAGTAATGGAGGATATGGGCGTTTCTGATGAAGATGATGCAGACGGTGAATACGATGAAGGGGATGAACAGGTATTTTTATTCCTTTAACCGGATTGATTTTCATCAAAACTTGTAAATTCACCCCGGCTGCTGCCGCGCCCTGACTTTATTTCTAATAAGAGAGGGCGCGGGTGAGTTTTAAAAGTCTGCAGTTCTACATATTGTTTTTAACTTAATGACTAAACGGTCATGGCAACGGTAAAAACTACTTCTGGTTAATTGCCGAAAGTTTCCACTGACCCGTACCGTTTATTCTGTAGAATGTCCAGTATTCCTCAAATTTTACCGGGTCTGTTTTACTCCCGTCGATAATATTTCCGGATTTTTCATCTATGGTGTAATCGAGAATATTCGCGTAAATCAGTACTGTAATACAATTGGAATCTGATTCCTGCCATGCCTCATCTATCTCGATATTTCTTACTGCAATATTTTCCAGTTTATTGATTTTTCCGGAAGCTTTAAGGTCGTCAATATCACTCTGCAGATAATCTTTCATTTTCCCGTCAAGAAGGTGTGATGCAGTGGAGAGATCCCTGTTCATCCACGCCGCCTGGATTTTAAAAAACATATCCATGACATTATCCTTGAAATCCTGTTCATTGAACGAGGGGTCGCTTGAAATTATATCTGAAAGACCTGATTGAGAAACCCCTATTGAACCGGAATTGCCCTTGAAAAATCCTCCGCTTTGTACATTCGGAGAATTTGACCGCGGTGCCGATGCCCCCATCCGTGACCTGATAAATCTGAAAATCAGATAACCAATACCTGCAAATATCAGTAACTGGAGAATGCCCCCCATGGCTCCACCTTCACCTCCGAAACCCAGTGATCTGAAGAGCATGCTCCCCAGCATTCCACCTACAATACCGCCGCCAATGCTTTTAAGAAGACTACCTTTATTCTGAGTCTGTGAGGATGGGTTGCTTTTCTGCTGTGAAAATGAGTTAGGCCTTGATGGTGAACTTCCGAAGCTTTTACCGCCGCCGAATGATCTTCCGCCCCCTGCGCGCGCATAGGAGAGTGGTTCAAAGACTACTGCTGTAACTAAAAAGACAAGTGCTGTCATTGAAGCAAGTTTAAAGACTTTTTTCATGAATAATATTTTCCTGTTTTTTATGGATTAACTTCCGCTAATATTGAAATTCTTAACGGCAGATTATGATTTTCAAATCACCTGTAATCAGGATTAATTCAGAAAAATTTGTTACTTTTTTATATATAAAGAAGATATAATTGTCCTGTTTTGATTTTTAGTCAGATTAATCTGCAGCAGATTATTTTCGGGGGTGCGTATGCTCCGCATACGCCGGGAGTTTGGGGATTACGGGGGCGCTGCCCCCGTAATCCCCAAACTCAGGCGCAGCGCCAAGCGCTGTGCCTCTAAAAAAAACCGCTACCCTTATTGATGAATGATTTATACTTTAAATAATTGATTGACCCGGCTTTGAAGTTTTTATTTTGTGTTAATTGTTGGACTTTTATACAGCAGTATGGACAACATGGATTGATTCTTTCCCTGATCTTCAGGGACGGCAGAAACAGAATTTTTTTATTATAAAAGAGTCCCGTAATTATTACTGAAAATAAAAAGGAAAGTCAATTCAGATGAATATTGTAATTCTGGGTGCAGGGGTTGTGGGTTATCAGATTGCTTCACAGCTGATCAGCGAAGGACACAATGCAGTTATTATAGAAAAGAATGCCGAACGTGCCCGTTATGTGGATAGTCACCTTGACTGTATTGTCCTCAATGATGAAGGGAACAGCATTGAAACTCTGAAAAAAGCCGGAATTGAAAAGGCTGATTTTTTTCTGAGTGTTGTCGATTCCGATGAAGTTAACATGATCGCATGCGGAATAGTTGAGAGTGAATTTAATGTCCCGATTAAAATTGCCCGGGTAAGAAACATCGATTACTCCCGCGCGAGGATATTTGAAAAGTCTTTTCTTGGTATCGATTTTGTAGTAAACCCCGAAGTTGAAACAGCGCGCCTTATAGCCAACAGTGTAGCACTTGGAGCAACAAGTGATGTTATGCTTTTTGAAAATTCCGATATGCAGATAAGGAATTATCAGGTAGATTCGAAATCTTTTTTCAAAAATAAAACTGTTATGGATATCAGAAAGAGTATAAATGCCGGAGGTAAGTTTTTAATTGCCGGAATTATAAGAGATAATGAGTTTATTATACCGTCGGGACTTACCGTTATACAGGAAAATGATATAGCATATATACTTGCTTCAAAGAAAACTCTTACTAATCTCTTCATTGAAACAGGGAAAAAGAGAGAGAGCATAGACCGCATACTTATCGCCGGGGGCGGTAAAATCGGATATCTCGTAGCGCGATATCTGATCCGGACAGGTAGAAAGATTGCTGTAATTGATTCAAATTATGACAGCTGTAAAATGCTTTCGGAAAAATTTCCCGATGCTTTTATAATCAATGCCGATATATCAGACGAAACAATCTTTGAAGAGGAGAATCTTCATGATTATGACCTTATTATTACTGCCACGGAAAATCAGGAATTGAATATTCTGAGTGCGGCATATGCGAAGAGCCTGGGGATAAGCAGAGCTGTGGCTGTTGTTAATCATCCCAACTACATGGCCATTTCCAACAGGCTTGGTATCGACGTTACAGTAAGTCCGCGGAACAGTACAGTTAATGCGATTATGAAGTTTATCCGTAAAGGCGATATCAATAGTGTTCATACCCTTTTTGGTCATAGCGCTGAAGTTATTGAATTTTCGGTAAAGGATAAAAGTCTGGTTACGGGCCTTGCGCTTAAAGATATAAAAATTCCTGCTAACTCCCTTATTCTTACGGTTGTGAGAAATAATGTTAATGAAATTCCTGACGGCAGCTTTGTTGTTAACAGCGGAGACAGGATTATAACTATTGCTAAGCGTGAATCTATCCGTGCCCTTGAACAGGTTTTTTTCAGTAAATGAAATTTCAGATTAATACAGGTATTATATGCATCCCGGAATAGTCCTGCGTACGCTTTCATATATTCTTCTGATTATAGCAGGCTGCATGATTATGCCGGCGGCCATTGCAGTTATAAATGGTGAGAAAAATGAATTCTTTGCCATAGTTTTATCGGCAGGTATCGCCGTTGTTATTTTTTTTATTATCAAATTTTTTTCAAGGGGGAGTGATTCGGAAACTCTCTCAACAAGGGACGGATTTCTCTTTGTAACTTTAAGCTGGATAACTGCCTCGCTGATCGGAGCTCTTCCTTATTATATTTCAGGCGCTATCCCCTCTTTTACTGACGCATACTTTGAAACAATGTCCGGATTTACAACTACCGGAGCATCAATATTGACCCAGATTGAAATTCTTCCGCAGTCGCTGCTTTTCTGGAGATCACTTACACACTGGCTCGGGGGGATGGGGATAGTTGTTCTTACCGTGGCCATACTGCCGGCACTTGGAATAGGCGGGCTGCAGCTTATTAATGCCGAGGCTCCGGGTCCGACAGTTGACAAACTGACACCACGTATTGCCGAAACTGCAAAAATTCTCTGGTTTATTTATCTGGGACTTACTGTTCTGGAAACTATTCTTCTTATGTTCGGCGGAATGAATCTGTTTGATGCGCTGACTCATACATTCGGCACAGTGGCAACGGGGGGATATTCCACAAAGAATACAAGTGTCGCCTATTATAATTCAGCTTATATCGATGGAGTAATTACGCTTTTTATGGTGCTTGCCGGGATAAATTTCAGTCTTCATTTCTGGCTGCTTCGGGGTAAATTTGAAAATCTTCTGAAAGATTCTGAATTGAAAGGTTATCTTGCCATATTCAGTATATCGACATTAATTATTACCTGGAATGTTTCCGGTACAACCTATAACTCAATAGGTGAGTCCTTCAGGTTTGCATCATTTCAGGTCGCTTCAATTCTGACCACTACGGGGTTTGCTACTGCTGATTATGAGAAATGGCCATTCATGAGCCAGGCCGTACTGTTTATACTTATGTTCGTCGGCGGGTGCTCAGGTTCAACCGGCGGAGGTATAAAAGTACTCAGGCTGATAACTCTTCTGAAACAGGGTATCAATGAGATGAAGTATCTTATACATCCACGGGGTGTATTTACTCTGCGTATTAATCGCCGTCCGGTTAAGAAGGATATTGTATACGGCATATCGGGTTTCTTTTTTCTATACATATTAATGCTTCTTATAACAACATTTATAGCAGCTTCATCCGGTGCAGATGTTGAAACATCCTTTACTTCAGCTCTTGCAACACTGGGCAACATCGGTCCCGGTTTCGGTAAAGTCGGGCCGACCGATAACTTCGCTTTTTTTCCTGCATATGTTAAATGGTGGTTCAGTTTTGCAATGCTTGCGGGAAGGCTTGAACTTTACACTGTTCTCATTCTTTTTACAACAGTGTTCTGGAAAAAATAACGGATTATATTCCATCGCTGCCGAAGGCGGCAGTGAGAAGTTCTTTATATTTTACTATAGCGGTTCACGATTTGATTAGCCCTGGTCATTGCGAACGAAGTGAAGCAATCTGTTTTGGAAACATTATTTTTATAATAAAAAAACCGTAATTTTGATAAACAGACTGCCACGGCATTTCATGCCTCGCAGTGACAGAAGTGTACTATTTCATTCGTTAAATGCTAAAATGAATAAATACTATTATCTTCGCCGCCTGTTACAGCGGAGATAATAGTTTTTAATTTATAAAATAGTAATCTTTTTTAAACAATTTCCGGATTATAAATACTAATTATTGATGTGATCTCCGATGAGTCTGATTATTATTCAGATCCATTGGTTTAAATTTTAAAGGATAAAAGTATGAAAATGAGAATTAAAAGATATAAATTTATACCGGCAGTGTTTTTGCTGCTTGTTTTATTAGTCAGTTCCGGTCCGGCGTTAACGGCAGAACCGTCAACTGTCGTTGAATTTAATCCTGATGATCTGGTAATATGGGCATTCGGGGATATTCAGCCGCGGAATCAGACCGACAGAGGATTTTTTGAACTCTCTGTTGAAGATGTTTCATTGATGAAAAATGTAGATGCGTCTCTCTGTGTCGGTGATATTGTGCAGAATAAAACAGGTGAAAATCCGGCAGAATCATTTGAATGGTTTTATAATACTTATAAGAGGGCCGGAATAAAGGATATTTTTGAGATAGCAGGTAATCATGATGCGCGGGATATTGATTCGTATTTAAAAGCCTCCGGTAAGCCTCTTCATTATTCGGTGCAGTACGGCAATCTGATAATCATACTTCTTTCTGATGAGAAGAACAGTTCCGGATCTGATATCTCCGATGGGGCGTTTCTCTGGTGGAAAAATATTTTGGAAACGAACCGTGATAAAAATATAATTACAATGACACATTCACATCTCGGCGGAAGCGGTTTTGTATATAATTTAATATCATACCGGAATGTTCAGGGTTCTGAGCGGTTTACTGAAGTTTTAAAAAAAGAGAAGGTTGAGCTCTGGCTATGCGGCCATACTCATATTCCCTCATTTTTTGGTTTAAGCAAGAGGCAGATAAGTTCTCTTAACGATACAGTGTTTATGAATGTTGCTTCTATTCGTGAGGATTTTGTTTTCAGCGATGCGGAATCACGATTTATTACTTT
>PGXT01000020.1:7216-32683 GCA_002839285.1 Spirochaetae bacterium HGW-Spirochaetae-5
CCTCTCGTGATGCTTCCGCAGGCTAAGCATCATTATAGTTTTGAACCAGTGCAGTGACCGTGTAATTATGCATCAATAATTAAAAATGTAAATTGTTGTGTTATAAATAATTTATCATCTATTAAATTGAAATCCCCCCGTTTCGCTTCGCTCAACATCCCCCTTTAATAAAGGGGTTACGAAATTCTTGAAGTCTAAGCCCTCTTTATCAAAGAGGGTAACCATAGGCCGGGAGATTTGCCGGTATTATATAAAAAAATATTTGATTAGAAATCATCCGGTCACGGTATTATTACAAATTCATTAACTCCGCTAAACTTCCATCACTCAGAATATCAAGCATTTGGAACTCATGTACAACCGGCGATGACTCTGATCGGCAGCGAATTATTTTCGGGGGCAGATCAGAAGCTCAGTGCCCTCAAAAATAAATTTCTGCCTCAGGTGCTTGTAATTGCCTGATTATTATTTCATTGACATTCATGATTTAAATGTCTAAAATGATTAGAGTCTATTGGAATAATAATCAGATCAGGGATATCCTGATATATCGGCAGTGAGGTGTATTTTATGGATTATTTGAATATTGCAAATAGTAATCTGATGTATCTTATGGTTGCAGTTGTTATCGCAGTGGTTTTTATTCAGTCTGTTGTTTTTTTTATTCTTGCATGGAAACGCGGTCTTGCCCTGGGGCTGACAAAAAGAAAAATGCTCGATGCTGTTCGTTCAAGCGCGATCTTTTCCGTGGTGCCGTCTCTCCCTATACTTCTTGCTTTAGTTGCAATGGTTCCGGTTTTAGGGATCCCTTTCCCCTGGCTTAGACTGGGGGTTATCGGATCGGCTCCATATGAACTCCTTGCAGCAAATATAGGTGCTCAGAGCATGGGGGTTCAGGGTCTGGGGCAGAGCGGATATACGGCGCAGGTTTTCATTAACTCAATGTGGATAATGTCATTGGGTATCCTCTGGTCACCGGTTATCTTTCTTCTATTTGCTAAACGTCTGCAGACGGGGATGGCTAATATGAAGAAGAATGATTCGAAATGGCTCGAGATTCTTATCGCTTCTCTTTTCTTCGGGATGATATCGGTATTTATCGGTCAGCCTGTTGTAAACGGCGGTATTCAGCTTGCTACTATACTTACAAGCGCAGCCATTATGTTTGCAATTACCGCAGCAGTTAAAAAATTTGAAATCAGCTGGCTTGCGAATTTCTCCCTCTCCATCTCAATGATAGCCTCCATGGCGCTTGCGATATTCTATTCGAGGATAATGTGATGAGTATGAAAATTATTGAATCTGAATATAATAAAAAAATACATTTTGCGGGAAGACTTACAGCAGTTCTGGTAATCCTTATGCTTATATCTGTCCCGGCAATTGTATGTCTGCATTATAATATCTTTCCTACAATGAGCGGTTTTCTGAAGGGACTTGCAATGGTCTGGATGATCTATCTCCCTATCTGCATTGCCGAAGTTCTTACATACACCCCAATGGTTGGTATAAGCGGTGCCTATCTCAGTTTTATTTCGGGAAATCTCTCTAATCTTAAAATTCCATGCGCGGCTATGGCAATGGATAACGCAGGGGTAAAGGGTTCTACCGATGAAGGTGATGTTATCGCAACACTATCGATTGCTACATCAACCATTGTAACGGAAATTATAATTGTAATAGGTGTTATTGCTCTTGTTCCTCTAACTCCGGTTCTAACGTCAAAGATTCTTGAACCGGCTTTTCAGAATATTCTCCCCGCCCTGTTCGGAGCGCTTGGCGTATACTGGATTATGAGGCAGTGGAAGCTGGCTGTTACACCTCTTGCTTTTGTAATTCTTGTGTCAATTCTTGTTCCTATGTTTACGGGGAAATCGATTCCTGCAGGGCTTTTAATTCCGGTGAGCGGACTCCTTGCTGTGCTAGCTGCGAGATTTATGTATAACAGGGGCTGGGTTGTAAACGCCGGGAATGAGTAAATATAAAATATCAGCGGAGTGAGGAATCTGATGAATATAGTTATTATAGCTGTTGGATTATTGTTTATTCTGATATTGACTCTGGTATTCCGTGCTCTGCGCTGTGTGGAGAAACCCGGGGATACCGGGGTTATACCCGGGCTGCAGGTTGATTCATCCGGAGCGGCAGAACGGCTTTCAGGGGCGATACAGATACAGACAATCGGATATGATGACATCTCAAAGACAGACTTTAACGCCTTCCTGGAATTTATTTTGTATCTTGAAAAATCATATCCGCGTGTTCATCAGCTTATGAAGCGGGAGATTATCAACGGTTACAGTCTGCTTTTTCATTGGAAGGGGAAAAGTGACAATAAAAAACCGGCGCTTTTCTGCGCGCATATTGACGTTGTACCGGTAGAGCCGGGAACTGATAGTGAATGGAAATATCCTCCATACTCGGGATCGGTCAGTGAGGGTGCAGTCTGGGGAAGGGGAACTCAGGATATAAAAGTACAGGTAATTACACTTTTAGAAGCTGCGGAAACTATGATCTCTCAAGGGCTTGTTCCTGAGCGCGATATCTATTTTGCCTTTGGTCATGATGAAGAGACACGCCGCTATGACGGTGCTGATAAAATTGCTGATCATCTTAAAAAGAAAGGTGTATCATTTGAATATGTTCTGGATGAAGGGGGGTGTGTAATCGATAACGCAGTGGCAGGGATAAACCGTCCCATTGCTTTTATCGGCATTGCCGAAAAAGGTTTTGTGAATATAAGACTATCCGTGAAGGGGGAAGGGGGGCATTCATCTATGCCTCCGGCTCATACGGCGGCCGGTCTTATCGCACGGGCAGTGTTTCGTATTGAATCTAATCCTCTCCCTTTAACTTTGACAGTGCCGGTTCTGGAGATGTTTAAATCGCTTGCTCCGGCAATGAGTTTCGGAAACCGGCTGTTCCTGTCAAACCTGTGGCTGTTCGCGCCGCTTTTTAAAAAGATATTTTCGAAGACCGCCTCAGGCGCGGCTTTCCTCCGTACAACAACGGCTCCAACGATGCTTGAAGGGAGCGGTGCTCCTAATGTTCTTCCGCTGAATGCTTCTGCTGTTGTGAACGCCCGGATTCTTCATGGCGACAGTTCTGCTTCGCTTAAAACTTATCTTGAAAAAGTGATTTCCGACAGTTCAGTTTCTATTGAGATGAGTCAGGTATATGAACCTTCGAAGATTTCACCTTTAGATTCTTTCGGCATGAAAGCGGTAAAAGAGAATATCCGCGCATTATGGCGGTCAGCTGTTATCTCTCCATACCTTGTTGTGGGCGGAACTGACGCCAGAAAATATGAAGATCTCACTGATTCTGTTTACCGTTTTTCACCATATCGCCTTGATAATAGTGAAATGAAACAGATGCATGGCACCAATGAACATATAAGTATGGAAAACATAACTGATTGCGTAAAATTTTATATGGCGATGTTTATGAAGTAGCAGAGAATCCTGAATTTTAACGAATGAACCACCGCATGCGGTGGTTCATTCGTTAAAATTGATATCCGATAGTTAAACCAGTTTAACTATTACAATTATAAGAATTATAATTACCAGCAGACCGATAATTCCCATGGGTATACTCCTTCAGAATATGATAAATAATACAGTATTTATTTCTTAACTTTTAGAAAGTAAAAAAATCTACTTCCCCCGCCACCGAAGGCGGCGGGGACAATAATTTTTATTTTTTACACCAAAAATTATGTTCAGGAATAATTACTGTAAATAATAATAAATCAGAATAATAAATTTTGTCAACTTCTAAAAATTACAGATTCTTTTTTTAACAGCAAAGTCCCTGTGATTAAAAAAACAGATGTAAAGACAACGCTGGTTAAAATGGAGATCATAAGAAAAACCGGCTCAAAATTATTATAAACTGCAGAACGGATCAAGTGTGAAATGTTTAATATCGGCACCATGCTGAAGAGTCTGTTAACATTGAAGGGGTCTGCTGCAATAAGTCCGCTGGATAAGGCCGAACTTAAAATAATAACAGGAAGAATCAGAATGGAACCCTCCTTGACAGATTTTGCATAGAGCCCGATTGCAATTCCTGCCGAAGAAAACATGATAATTGCGATAGAAATGATGAATAATGTCAGGCATAAATTTTTATAGCCGCAGAATTCCAGCAATGATAATCCACCGGTGATTGCCGGATAAAAATGTGAAGATATAACAAGTCCGGCCAGTAAAGATAAAATAGATGCAAATCCGATCGATGACGAAGCAAGGACTTTGCCGAGTATGATTGCTCTATGAGATATACTGCAGCTCAGGAGTGTTTCAATTGTAGCCCGTTCCTTCTCGCCGGCGCTCATGTCAACTGCTCCCGACATGGCCGATGAAGCCGCGAAAACCATAAGGAGTACAGGGAGCAGCATCGAGAGAGTCAGAAGTGTTTTCCCCTCCTTCTCGCTGCGGATTGTCAGAGATGTTATCTTTACATTACCTGAAATGATTTCAGATCTGTTAAAAGAGGAATCAAACAGATCGTAAAATTTAAGATAAGCCAGCATGGAACTTTTTCCGGCTGAATCATAATAGAGGGTGAACGAATTATAACTGTCACCGGATTTTGTGAAGTCAACGAGTATGTCCGCCTCTCCTCTTATGATTGCATCCCGGGGTGATCCGGAAGTTATGAATTGAGTATCGCTGTATGTTCTAAGTATAATCTCTTTTATGCCGCTGTCGTTATTTATAATTATTACCCTGGAGGCGGGGTGGGCTTCATCTCCGGAGATATTTTGTGTTGTCAGAAGAAGCAGCATCGGCACAATAAGAGCAGGCATAAGTACTGCCGCTATAATTGTCCGTTTGTCGCGGATCTGGTCTGTCAGTTCTTTTTTTAATATAATCAGAAGTTTCATATCACTCTTTAATGTAAACAGTCAGGTCCTGGCCATGTGCGGTACGGTACGCTTCGACTGTTTTATCACAGTTTATTTTTCCCTTATGTATTACTGTTATTCTATCGGCGCATGTGAAAATTTCATCAGTGTTGTGGCTTGAAAATAGGATGGTCTTTCCGTCCTGCTTAAGTCTGTTAATTATTCTCTTTACGGAGTTTCCGGAAATTATGTCGAGACCGGTTGATGGTTCATCGAGTATTAAAAAATCGGGATTTGTAATAAGGGCTCTGGCAATTGCAGTCCTCTGTTTCATCCCCCTTGAGAATGTGGACACTCTGTCGTTAATAAATGCGGATAGAGACATGTCTTCTATCAGAGGCCCGATTCTTTTTCTGTAGTCATTTTTACCGACACCATTAAGCTGCGCGTAGTACTTAATATTCTCCTCCGCCGTAAGGCGGTCATAGAGTGATCCATCGCCGGAGAAGAGAGTGCCGGTTTTATTTTTTATATAATCGGGATTATCACTGAATTTAATATTATCAAAAGAAAAAAAACCTTTATCCGGTTTCAGAATCAGAGATAAAATTCTGATCAGTGTTGTTTTACCCGCACCATTTTCACCCACCAGGGCAATGGCTTCACCCTTGCCGATAGAAAAAGATATATCCGACAGGGCCATCTCTTTTTTCCCGGGGAAGCTTTTATATATTTCAGATAATGTTATCATGAGGATATAAAGGCTTCATTGCGGATTTATATCAATAATAATTTAATTCTCTGTCCAGGATTTCTGGTATCTACTCATAAACTGCTCTCCGTCGCGCAGGAGATAAATACCACCGGTTTTTGAGCAGTTACTATTCCTGAGGCAGCAATTTTTTTTTTCAGGCACCGCGCTACGCGCTGCGTCTGGAAATGGGGTATTACGGGTGCAACGCCCCCATAATACCCCATTTCCAGACGTATGCGCAGCATACGCATCTCTAAAAATAAATTTATTGCATTTTAAACATACTTAGGGTAAAATAATTGATATAAATGAGGATACTTTATACCGGATCGGGTGAACAATATATGAATGAATTCTTCGGATTTAAGATTGACCGGGTAAATATATGGCACTAAGAGAAGAGAAAGTTGAACTTCTTAGAAAAGTTGATCTTTTTTCACAGCTTCGTGAATATGAACTTGATGTAATTGCAAACTACAGTGATTTTTTTGAAATAAAAAAGGGTCAGGCAATATTCAGTCAGGGGTCGCCTGCTCATGAAATGTATGTGGTAGGTTCAGGCCGGGTAGGGATTATAAGTTTCGAGATTGATGATGCAAGAATTGCCCAGATAACTGCCGATGAATCATTTGGTGAATTTGATTTCCTTGGAAGAATAAATAGAAGCGCGGCGGCCTTTGCCGAAGAGGATTCGGTACTGCTGAAATTTCCGGCTATCAAATACTCTCCCGATGAATTATTTCATGAACATCCTGTAATATTTGCCAGACTGCTCTATAGTCTTCTCGGCGTTGTTTCGGAGAGAATCTGGAATGTCAATAAAATGCTCTACGATAAAACTCACTGGCTTCAGGATCTGCGTAAACAGCTGTTATGCGATAAGATGACCGGATTATATAATCAGGTTTTTCTTAAAGAGGATTTTGTAAATATGCTTCCGGAGATCGGCAAAAATGCGGCTCTGCTTATGATCAAGCCGGATAATTTTAAAGATATAAATGACGGATTCGGTCATGAGGCAGGGGATCAGGCGCTTAATCTTATGGCAATATTTCTCCAGTCCGAGCTTAGGGAGAATGACATCGGTGTAAGATTCAGAGGTGATGAATACGCTGCTGTACTTATTGATACAGATAGAGATGAAGCTTTAATAAGAGCTATTGAGCTTCGTTCCACATTTTATAATATGGATTTGAGCGGCATTACCGGAACTGCAGATATAAAACTTACGGTAAGCATTGGAATTGCAATGTACCCGGAAGACACTCAATGCAGCGCGGACCTTGTTAAAATTGCCCACGAGAAGATGATGAAGGCCCGCGGTAACGGCGGAGATGAAATTATTAAATAAACGGGTCAGGGTATGATAGAAAAACTGAAACAGCTCGATATCTTTTCCGGATATAATGAAAGTGAACTTGAAATTTTATCTAAATATTTTAAGCTGAAAAAGTTCAGTTCCGGCGAGCCTGTAATTAAAGCAGGTGATACCGGGTCTAAGTTATATATAATTATCAGCGGAAAAATTTATAGTACTCTTAAGATCCCCGGAAGTATTGACCGCAAACATGTGGAGTACGCAATGGGTGACGCCTTCGGTGAATTATCTGTTTTCGGGAAAAAACCGGAAGTGGATAATTACACCGCATCAGAGAACAGTGTGCTCATTGTAATTGAAGAGAGGCAGTTCCAGGATTTAATAGAGGCAGAGCCGGAATGCTCAATAAAACTGATTTCAAAGCTTCTAAGCCATACCATTATGCAGCTGCGTAAAACCAGCAGATTTCTTGCAGATGTGGTGGAGTGGGGGGAGAAAGCCAGCAGACGCGTTATAACCGATGAGCTTACAGGTTTATACAACAGGGCTTTTCTTGATGACGCTCTTGAAAACTTTTTTTATATATCGCAGAGCAATAACAAGCCGGTGTCGTTTCTTATGCTCGATACCGATAACTTCAGAAAAATAAATGAACTCATAGGACATGACGCCGGGAATGGTGTTATTATTGAGTTTGCCGGTATAATAAGAAGAATTATAAGCAGGCATGGAATTATGGCCCGCTACGGCGGAGATGAGTTTTCAATTCTTCTCCCCGAAACAGATTTAAATACAGCTGTGGAGATTGCAGAACAGATCCGTCATAGTGTCGAGACTTTCGATTTTTCAAAGCATCTCGGCGGTCAGGATATAGCTGTAACAACGAGCATCGGAGTAAGTTCATTCCCCGATACTGCAACTGATCTGGCAACGTTTAAGCAGAAAGCAGATGAGTCGCTGTATAAGGCTAAGGAGTGCGGAAGAAATTGTGTAAGGTGTGTGGAGTAAGAAAAACTTCTTCATTTCCGCCCCTATCCGCCCTATCGGGCACCTTTCGTCGAGTGCAATTTGTGCATCCTGCACGCACTCGACACTAGAACATCCTGTTCGTCGCCCATGGGATGGGAGAAAGGGTAATACAAAATATTTCGACTCTTTTCTCCTCCCATTCATGGGGGAGATGCCCGATAGGGCAGAGGGGGCGGGCCAGGGCGTGACGTCAGATCTCTACAACTTAATAATCTCCCCTCCATCCAGTACCACCGTTTCCGGAAACTTATTCTTTGTGTGAATAGCCGCATATCCTGTGGGCTCATCACCCAGTGCAAATGAACCCCAGTGAATAGGGATCATCTTCTTTGCGCCCAGTTCTTTAAATCCGCGGATCGCCTCTGACTCATTCTGATGAGCGTAATACATGAACCATCTGGGCTGTGACGCACCGGTGGACATGAAGGCGTAATCGATACCGGGGTATCTGAGTCCAATCTCTTTGTAGATTGGTGTATATCCGGTGTCGCCGCAGATAAATATTTTTTTACTTCCGGTATCAATCAGGAAGGAACCCCATAGAGATCTGTTTGTGTCGAAGAGCCCTCTTTTAGACCAGTGCTGTGACGGGAGAAAGGCGATTTTAATTTCATTTATATTCAGCTCCTCCCACCAGTCCATCTCTCTAACTTCAGCTTCTCTTATGTCGAGTATGGTGGAGGCGAGACCTTTGGGAACAATAAACTTTGTTCCAGCGGGGAGGTTCTCAAGACTTGTTGTATCAAGATGATCGTAGTGATTGTGAGTGAGAAGAACTGTTACTTCACCTTTGATAAGTAGGGCCTCTTCATAGCTGAGCGCGGACTGTACTCTTCTTTTTTTCACAAAAGGGATCTCTCCAAAAACCGGATCAAACATATAAACTCTTCCTGATATTTTCAAGAGAACCGAAGCATGTCCAAGCCATGTAATAAAGTTGTCGTTACTGTTTATATATTCCGCAGTGAGAGCTTCAACGTCGGGAAGGTGATTTAATTCATCTTCAGCATATGCAGGTTTATCAGCCAGACGCCACTTGAGCATTCTGGAGAAGCCCTTCTCCGGCATGGGCATCCATGGATTATAAAACCTTCCCCCTTTTTCATGCTCCGCATAAAAAAGTGATCTGTCAAGTTCACTTATAGCTTTTTCCCAGTGAGCTTCATTGAATTCTTCCAGTGAATCATCATGCATCGCATAGAGAAGAGTTGTAGTCATAAACATTCCAGCCATTATTATATATATTCTGTTTTTCAATTTCATCTTAACCCGCCCCGGAAAGACATTAAATATGTCATTTCAATAATTTATTAATAAAGCATGTTTTATACCCTGCTAAGCGTATGCAGAAATATAGATTTTTTGCACTAACTATACAAAAAAATGAGTTAAATCGCAGTAAAATGTTGCAAAAAATATTGAAAACGCTTTTCTAGAGTTTTATATAAATAATATATTTTATTAAAATGCTTTGTAAAAATCTATATTATAGAGGGGAGGCTTATGGAATCACAAAATGTCGTTTATCGTAAATTACAGGAACATATGGATCATATGCCTGTAGGTTTTCCCGTCAGCAGATCCGGGTTGGACATTGAAATTTTAAGAGAATTGTTTACGGAAAAAGAGGCTGAAATTGCTATTGAACTCAGTATGCTCCCTGAATCACTTGATCGTATATATCCGAGGTTGAAGAAGCTGGGATATACAAAAGATGAGGCGGGTAGCATTCTTGACACGATGTCCGGGAAGGGGCTGATAGCAGCAGGGAGACTTTTGTCGTCGAATACGAATAATAAATTATACAGCAGCGCACCGTTCGCTGTTGGGATTTTTGAACTCCAGCAAAGTATACTTAAACAGAATGTTTCAAAAAAAATATTAGATTACAGTCTTGAAACTTTCAAGGATGAGTTTTTTAAAAAAGATACTCCGGTTCAGATGAGGACGATTCCAATAGGGAAGAGCGTCAAACGGGAAAACTATACAGCCACTTATGAAGATATGCGTCAGATTATTTCAAACACAAAAGGCCCTATAGTTCTATTGAACTGTGTCTGCAGAGAGGCCCATGATCTGACAGGACAGCCGTGTAGAACCTCTGAACTTCGCGAAACATGCATTGCTCTTAAAAATATTGCTTTGAGTTGTATAGACATGGGTAAGGGGCGAATTGTATCCAAAGATGAAGTAATGGAACTGCTGGATAAGTTTGATGATGCAGGTTTTGTGCTTCAGCCCGAGAATAATGAAAACCCTCACTTTATATGCAGCTGCTGCGGAGATTGCTGCGGTGTTCTTACTATGGCAAAGAAATTCCCTGTTCCGGCAGAATACTATTCATCAAATTATTATGCAGTAGTAGATAAAGATCTCTGTACAGGCTGCAGTACCTGCGCCGGTAGATGCCGGATGGATGCAATTACAATTGAAGATAATATTGCTGTCGTTGATACAGGCCGATGCATAGGCTGCGGTTTATGCACTTCAAAATGTCCTTCGGAAGCGGTTACTCTTTATAATAAAGAAAAAATAAAAATTCCGGCAAAAAGTCATGGTGAACTTTATAAAAACATTCTCAGGAATAAAATAGGAACATTCGGTTTTATTAAAGTGGCAGCAAAGTATATGCTGGGCATGAAGGTTTAATCTAACTTAAGGATTGGATATGATGATAATTATGATCTCTCCGTAAATTGGCCGGGCCATCTGAAAAATATGTTGCCTTCTGCTGGTCGCTTTATCTTATGTTGGAATAAGCATAATACTCCGGTATAATAGCATTGTTTTTTCAATCATAAAGTGAACAACAGGGCATTCCAATATGAAAATGATGACTCGGTTCTCTATGTACGGATTTCTGAAAAATCTTAATTTTTCAGAACCTTTTCTTATTCTCTTCTATCTCTCTCTCGGGATGAATTTTCTTCAGATAGGTATACTTGTATCTTTTCTGAATATATGCATAAATTTTATGGAGATCCCGAGCGGAGCTCTTGCGGACATATACGGCAGAAAAAATTCCATGCTGGTTTCAATGGGGAGTTATATCCTCTCATTTGCTGTTTTTGCTTTCTCCAGCTCATATCCTCCGCTCTTTGCTGCTGTTTTCTTTTTCTCTATAGGGGAGGCTTTCCGCACCGGAACTCATAAGGCTATGATCTTTGACTGGCTCAGGATTAACGACAGGTTATCTGAAAGAACTAAAGTTTACGGCTACACAAGATCATGGTCTAAATACGGGAGCGCGCTTTCAGTTGCCGTGGCGACAGTTATTGTAATTTTTTCAGAGAGTTACAGATGGGTGTTTATATTTTCAATAATTCCCTACGTTATAGGGATTTGGAACCTGGCATGTTATCCGGATTATCTGAATAAAAAACTGGCGGATAAAGCTGATTTAAAACTGATATTCAGTCATACATTCAGGAGCTTGAAGACCACATTCGGTAATCTGTATCTGCGGAAACTTGTTGTTCAGAGCATGGGATTTGAGGGAGTTTTTGAGGTAACAAAAAATTATCTTCAGCCGATTCTTCAGGCTCAGGCACTTGTGCTTGCCGTGTATTTTACGTTTCCCGAAAAAGAGAGCACGGCATTAATTATCGGTGCGGTATATTTTATACTGCATATCATCTCTGCGGAAGCATCGAGGGGGTCCCATATCTTTGCCGGAAAATTTAAATCCGCCCAGGGTGCTGTTGTCTTTATGATTATTGCGGGATTTATTCTGGTGTTTTTATCCTCAGCGGGGATTTATCTGAAGTTATTCGTAGTTGCAATTATCGCATACATACTTTATTATCTGATTCAGAATCTCTGGAGGCCGATACTTGTCGCGGAGTATGATGATCACGCAGAGAGTTCAGAGCAGGCGACGATTCTGTCAATTGAATCGCAGACAAAGACTTTGGGGATAACAATTATTGCTCCGGTTGCCGGTTATATGGCGGATAATTACGGAATAGAGTCGTCACTCCTTATGCTCTCATTTATTCTGCTGCTGCTTGGGTTGTATTCAATCAAGAGAGTTAAACCGGAATAATTTACGAAGACCGGTCAGGTAAGACCAGTTACACTGGAACAAGGAATTCATGAATCGGGATGGCAATACCGCATCTCCCGTCAGCTGCGGTTTATGCCGGTGAAATAATATGTAAGATCAGTTTTTTATCTGCTGCCCATCTGCATCTTTTTCATTTTTGATTTTATCAGGTTAATTTCAAGGAGCAGATTCCCGTATGCAGTATTGAGCCCTTTAGTTTTTGCTTCGGTTGCTTCCATCTCTTTTTTCTTAAGAGATTTCTCAAGCTTTTCAAGACTCTCAGCCTGTTTCATTATAAAACCTCCGTTTAATATCATGAATAGAGAAGAACTAACACCGGTTTCCCCTTTGCTGTATTTAGTGTCCCCTACGGGATCACTCTAATACAGGATATACGGATAGTCAATAAAATATAATATTTTTACTGAAAAAATATAACTATACCAATACGTTATTATGTCATATATAAATTACGATAACAATCAGATTCTGTAATTTTACTGTTCCATATTTCTGGTTCTCTCCAGTCTGCTGCTGTCTCCCGGACCGGTTTCCGATCTTCGTCTCTCTTCAATAATTTCATCGCGGATTTTTTTCTCGTCCTCTTCAAGCTGTTTTATTTTAATAAGCCTGTCCCGGTCGGATGGGTCGAGTTCATGCATCCGTTTCTCTTCGATGATGTTGTCGCGTATCTTCTTCTCGTCCTCCTCCATCCGTCTGATTTTAATAAGTATATCCCGGTCGGATGGGTCGAGTTCATGCATTCTTTTTTCTTCGATTATCCGATGACGTATCTGTTTTTCATCCTCTTCAAGTAGCCTGATTTTAATCAGCCGGTCTCTGTCGCTTACATCGAGTTCATGCATCCGTTTCTCTTCGATAATCCGGTCACGCAGATGTTTTTCATTCTCCTCCAGCAGCCGTATTTTGATAAGTCTCTCTCTGTCGGAGATATTGTCTTCACGGGTACGCTTATCTCTGACTATTTCATCCCGAAGCTGTTGTTCACTGTTCTCTTCAGTACGTCTGATTTTTATCAGTTTCTCGCGGCTTGAATCGTCAAATTCCCGGATTTTAGGATCTTTTTTGAGATTTGTTGTACTGCTCAGCTTTTTTCTCTGCTTCATATCAAATCCTCCTATTAGAGTTTTATATAAATATAATGCGATATTAAAGGGAGTCTATAAAAATGTCGGATAAATACTGCAGATTCTGTATTTACTCAAAAACTGTTGGTGAAATGTCTTCCCCTGTGCTTTCAGCTAATCGTTATCCGCATCTTTTTATGCAGTCCCTTGAATCCTGCAAAGCCCCCTCCGGGGGTTTGACTTGTACCCACATTTTACTGTGGAGGCATAAATCATTCTTGAATAGCCCCCTAAATCCCCCGGAGGGGGACTTAAAAGATGTGGATAATAAAAAAATAATTATAAATACGCAAAATTTTGAAGACTTTTTCTTGAAGTCCCCCTTCTGGGGATTTAGGGGGCTGTGGGTTTGGACAAGTTGAGGTCGTTATTTAGAAGTTGGTACAAGTCAGTCCGGGGGCGGGGTTATGAGAGTTATGCATATGTTTTTTAATGGGAATTATTGCGGAAATCTGAAAAATCCTTGCTGTTTTCATTCTGCTATTTATTTTGACCTGACTCTTCGATTAACCGTTTAAACAGATATGTTTTTATTAATAGCGGTTATCAGAATCTCTCATAAGCACAGAAGTATAAACAGATGAATAAATTGATGTGTAACCGCCTTTATCCGATTGTATGTCTATAATTCTCCCGTTTGTACTTAATATTAATATTTAAGGGTTTTATATATGAACGCGTTTTTTAAATTTAAAAGTTTATTCATTGCTATAATATTTTTTATATCTCTATTCGTCTCATCCGTCCTGACAGCTCAGGAGGCTGGAACGGTCAATGAGAATCAGGCGGTTTCTATCGATGATGATTTATCTGATGATGGAATAACTTCAAAGGACATTACCAGGTGGTCCATTCTGGGTGGTACTGTTCCTGTTGTATTTCTCTTCGGATTGAAAACATGGGACTGGGGTAACAGACATAGCCCGAAGTCGGAAAGAGAGGGCTGGTTCGGCGAAGATACAAGTTTCGGCGGATCGGATAAAGCGGGTCATTTGCACGCTCATTATATGGTGCAGAGGGCTGTGTATAACATCTTTGACTGGACCGAGAACGGTCAAAGTCAGAAGTGGGCTTATTCCATAGGGACAACCATGGCAGTGGGACTACTTATAGAAGTGGGGGACGCCTATACTTCTGCATACGGTTTTTCATATGAGGATCTTGTGGTGGATTACGCGGGTATTCTTATCGGTGCAGCTCTCGATTACTCACCAATGCTTGACGGATTTATCGGGTTAAGTATCGGATATGTCCCCTCCGCCGGTTACAGATCGGGATATGAAAGCGGTGAGCTGCTTAAGTATTCACTTGATGTTGTAAATGATTACAGCGGAATGCAGTATCTTGTAAACTTTAAGCCGGCAGGTTTTAAAAATCTCGGTTTTGATGTTCCTTTCGCACTTAGAATATTAAGTATTGATGTGGGCTGGTATACAAAAGGTTATACTAAATACGATGAGGGGAGATTCCCCGATGGAAAAGAGCGTAATCTGTTTATTGGAGTTTCAATCAACTCTGCTCAGCTTTTATCGGAAATATGGTCTGAAAAATATAGAAATACAGCATATACTATGGCGCATACGACACTTGAATATTATCATCTCCCTTATGAGCGTCTGCCGTTCCCGACAAGATATGTTAATGATCTTAACAAATGATATTCAGAATAGCCGCACAGTTTATCGATCGGCTTTCCCGGTTTCACGGGAAAGCCTGAATAGGGGGAGAGCTTGAGAATAAATATGAATTTATATAAAACTGTTTTTAAAGCAGGAGCTCTTCTCTCTTTGATCATTACATTATCCTCCTGCGGTAATTCCTCGATAACGGGAGTCTTTGTACCGAAAGAGAAGAGCAGAATCAAGTCAGTGGAATTTGCCGACGGAAGCGCCAGATTTACCCATGCATTTCTTGAGATAAAGCAGGGACGCATGGATGTTGATGTTGAAGGTAATATTATCAGAGTCAATGATCCTCTTATCGGTCCGATGATTTTCAGAATTATCGATGCTGACACTCTCAGTTGTGAAATTTCAGGGATGTCGGGATTGTATATCCGGCAGAAATAAATTAAGTATTTCTGTAGACCGGAATACTGCAGACGTCAATATCGCATACAGTTTCATCCGCATACACTCCCTCTTGCTTATTTAACTTATGAGTAATGATAAATTCTAACGGTTTATTTTTGGGGGCACAGCGCTTCGCATACGCACCCCTCGAAAATAATTTGCTATCCGATAATTTCCAATTGTAAAAAATTATTGAACTTGCATTTTTTTTATATGATATTCATAATCTTATCTTGTCGCCTGTAAACCGGCAGTGATTTTTTTTAACGGCTCTGTGCTGTGGTTATTTCAGGTTGCGGATTATTTTCAGAGTATGCGCAAAGCGCTGAAAACAACATAAGGAGAATTTTATGCAGAAATATGCTGTAATAGGACTTGGAAACTTCGGGATGCACATGGCTAAATCTCTGGCTGAATATGGAAGCGAGGTTACGGGGATTGACATCGACAGTGCGAAATTGTCGCAGGCCGGGAGGTTTTTGAAAAATCCGGTTAAAGGTGATGTTACTGATACCGGCTTTCTTGAGTCTCTCAATCTTAAGAGTATGGATGGAGTTCTTGTAAGCGCAGGAACCGATCTTGGTCTGAATATTCTTGTAACATTGAATTTAAAGAAACTCGGTATCCAGAAAATTATTGTCTGTGCATACTCGGAAAATCATTATAAGATTATTGAACAGATCGGCGTGCAGGAGATAATTTTTCCTCAGAGAGATGTGGCTGCATGGCTCGGGAAAAAACTCTCCATGAAGAATGTTCTCGATTATATTCCGCTTGCAGGGGAGTACGTGGTGATGAATGTAAAACCGCCGAAAAGTTTTATCGGAGTAAGCATAAGGGATTTACAGATCGGGGCAAGATTCCAATGTCAGATACTTGGAATAAAGTATCTTGAAGGGAATGAAAGCTGGAACCCTGATAAACCTGAATGGGAAAACATGAGGATTGCACCCACTGCAAATGAAGTTATCCCGGCAAATTCAGTACTGTTGTTTCTTGGTAAAAGATCGGATCTCAGAAAAATACAGGATATGGACTGAGTTTTATTTTAATGACCCTCCCCTTGCGGGAGGGGTTTTGCGGGAGTGTTTCCGGTGATCAGGTTTAATTTGAAAAAAGTATCTGTTTTATTTATTCTTCTTCTGCTGTCTTCTGTTCTTCACGGAAAAGAGACTGCTGATTATGAGTTCATAGCCGGTAAGGTTGAGTTTATTAATAAAAACGGCAGCGAAGGAATAATTCCGCTCTCCTCTCCCGGGAAGGCGTACCTTCTTAATAAGGGTGTTCTTCTAGTTATAAAAAGAGGGGACAAACAGATTGTTCTTAGGATTACTGATGTTCAGGGTGAACACCTGAAATGCTCGGTAAATAATGAAGCAGGAGCGGACCGTCTGATTTATGGTGAAGATGTTTACTACTCCGAGGTAATCAATAGCGGCATAAAATACAGAGATGCGAAGAGAATTCTCGCGCAGCTCATTAAACTTTACGAAGAGTTTATATTTAAAATTGAGTCCACCGAGGACCCGGCGGTATTGGCAAATACGGTAAACAGTTTCTCCTCAGAACTGGATAAGCTTCTACCGGAGATGAAGAGAATAAACAGCAGGTATCCCGAACTGGAGAAGTTCAAACTCTCCCCTCCGGCAGAACTGCTGAATGAGTCCGCCATGCTGGAAGTTCTTGAACCAAGGCTGAGAGATGCCTTCTTTAAAATTCAGATGTTCGGTTCCGATGAAAATGTTAAAAAAGCCACGAATGATCTGCATAAAGTTCTTCAGAAAATGAATGCCGGGGGGCGGTGATGGAGTTTTTTGAGCAGATACTGTACTCTCTCAAGGGGAATCCTGTTGTAAAAGAGTGGAGCGGATATGCGGCCTTCATATTTACACTTGTTATCTATAGAAGATTAAGACTGGGGAGATGGAGAAAAATCCTGAAACGGTCTGTTGATTATCATAAATTCCATCTGTCATCGATCAGTAAAGATCCGTCAATGGATGAAAAAACCAGAGAACTTGCCCAGGCGCTTCTCTGGGGGGTTACGAAACAGCTCCCTCTTGATCTTGAAAGCGGCATGGGGGGGAAGGCGCTGTTGAGATCTTTTATGGGGGATAAAACAGCCCTCAATACATGCGGAACCGTGTATTATCAGTGTGCGCGTAATATCAGATACATTGATAGAATTATAATTAAACTGAATGATACTCTATTAAGCACTTTCTACAGAATTTATATGCTTGAATCAATTTTGTCTTATATTGCGGTTATTTATATGGATTTAACTCTTCTATATTACATCATTTCCAGACCGCAAGGCGGAACCGGTAGACTTTATCTCGAGATGCGCATTGATGAGTGACTCCCCGGATTAATATTAATACCTTGACAATCCTGCAATTGTATATCAAAATAAAATCAGTAATAATTCCGGTACTTTTTTAAAATAAAAAATTCTCTATGCTCTATATCTCTCGAAGCATAAGGCGGCAGGGAAACGTAATTATCTTTGTTTTAGAGTAGTTATAAATATTTTTTCAGGAATTGAGCTGATCGGGATGAAAATAAAAACCAGTAAAAAAAAGATACTCATCGTTGAAGATCAGCTTATTATAGCAATGGATCTTAAACAGACATTGGAAGTGCTGGGCTATGGAGTCATCGGCATTGCCGGCAGCGCTGATGAATGTTTTCTCTATTTTGAGAAAGAGAGACCAGACCTTATTCTGATGGATATTATGCTGTCCGGGAGTATAGACGGTATATCGGCAGCTGAAGTTATCCATAAAGATTTTGACGTTCCGATAATCTACCTCACGGCTCATTCCGATGATAATTCCCTTCTGCGCGCGAATCTTACCGGCCCATACGGCTACATCGTTAAACCTATTGAAGAGAGGGATCTTTATACTGCAATAGAGATTGCTCTACACAGATTCAGTATTGATAAAGAGCTTAAAAAAAGTGAAATAAAATACAGGACACTCTTTGAGCAGTCTCTTGATCCGATTTTTATTGCCGATGAAAATGCTGTGATAATCGACGCTAATGAGGCGATGATCGATCTTTTTGAGTACCCCCTTAAGCGTATGCTCGGGCATAGTGCTTCGGAATTCTTTAATGATTACAGTGAATATGAAGCATTCATTTATCTTGCGGCAGAGCAGGGGGCAGTTAGTGACTTTGAATGCCGAATGAAGTCAAAATCGGGCAGAATAATGGATGTGCAGATTACACTTAAAAAATATGACTATGGGAAAGAGCAGGGCGGTGGATATCAGGGTATTATCCGCGACATTACCCAGTATAAACTTTACTTCGAAGAGCTGATCAGATCGCGCCAGGAACTCCGTAATCTCACATCTCACACAGAATCGCTCAGGGAGAAAGAGAGAACTGATATTGCCAGAGAGATACATGATGTTCTCGGGCAGTCCCTTACCGCGCTAAAAATAGATCTATCCTGGATGAGAAAAAGAATTAATCCTGAAGAGATAGATCTGATTGAAAAAACATCTGTAATGGACGGTCTTATAAATGACGTTATAGTTACTGTGCGGAGACTCTGTGCTAATCTGCGTCCGGGGATTCTTGATGATCTGGGCCTTGCTGCCGCGATAGAGTGGCAGAGTGATGAGTTCAGAAAGCGGACAGGTTTTAAATGCAGTGTCGACTGTGAAGAGATTCCAAACCTCTCCGAAGAGAAAGCCGTAGCTCTTTTTAGAATTTTCCAGGAGTCACTTACCAATATCATCAAGCATTCAAATGCCGACAGCGTGGAGATATCTCTCTGCAGGAAAAGTGATAATGTTGAACTTATTATAAAAGATAACGGACGGGGCTTCAGCAGTGAAAACCTTATCAATCGCGGTTCATACGGAATTATAGGGATGAGAGAGAGGGTCAAATCTTTCAATGGAATACTTAATATTTCCGGTGGTGAAGATGGTGTATCTGTACACGTGCAGATACCGCTTTAGTATAGCGGTATCTGTTTTTTGTGTATTATAAATATCCGTGTAACCGCGAATGCACGGACCTTCATTTATGCATATAGATTCGACCTGGCACGCTGATGGCAGCAGCCGGGATTTATCCGGCGCAGTTTCAGAAAAGTATTAACGCGTTGATCAATGGAGTGAGTGATGATAAGAATTGTAATAGCGGATGATCATGAAATAGTAAGAGCAGGTTTAAAGCAGATAATCTCTGATGATGAGGACATGGAAGTACTCGGTGAATCGAACAACGGGGAGAATCTCATTGAGCTTGTTAAGAAAAATGATTATGATGTTGTTCTTCTGGACCTGAAGATGCAGGGGATAAGCGGTATCGATGTAATTAAACATATAAAAATAATCAAGCCCGATCTCCCGATTATTGTTTTGAGTATGCATGCCGAGGATCAGTATGCAGTACGTACCATTAAAGCCGGAGCTTCCGGTTATCTGACGAAGGAGACAGCTGCAGAGAATCTTGTCACTGCTGTACGGAGAGTTGTCGGCGGCGGAAAGTATATCAGCCCCACACTCGCAGAGACTCTTGCAGACAGCATAGCAGGGGGCGGCGCCGACCTTCCTCACGAAAAACTTGCAGACCGTGAGTTTCAGGTAATGTGCATGATAGCATCGGGTAAAACAGTGACCGAGATAGGGGCCGAACTTTTTTTGAGCGTAAAAACAATCAGCACCTACAGGCAGCGGATCCTTGAAAAAATGAACATGAAGAACAACTCCGAACTTACACACTATGCAATAAAAAATAATCTTCTGGATATGTAGATTCCCCCTTGTAGTCCTTTGTCCTACAGTATGTAGGACAAAACAGCCGGCTGTAAAGAATCTGTCTTACCTTCAAAATAGCAAAATACCCTGAATTAATTAGTCTTTGTCTGATTGAGTTATTTTCGCATATGTGATAAAAATTCCATCATGATGAAACAGGAAAGAATATGAGAGTGCTTGTTGTTGATGATTCCTCTCTAATAAGAGGACGGATTCTGTCGATGCTTTCATCTTTTGAAGGTGTTAGTGTACTCGGTATTACAGGTGATGAAGACTGGAGTCTTATCGGGGGATTAAAACCTGATTTCGTTATTCTGGATATAAAGCTCAGCAGAAGAAGCGGGGTTGACGTTCTGAAAAAAATGAAGAAGCTCTGTCCTCTTCTTCCCGTGGCGATGCTTAGTAATTACTTTGATAACTATTACATAAATAAGTGCAGAGAATACGGTGCCGATTACTTTTTTGATAAGTCTAATGATTTTGAGCAGCTTGCAAATACTATAATAGATTATAAAAATCTTCATTAGAGCATAAAAAGGGGGGGATTTATGAGTTCTGAAATGATTGAAAGTGTGGAATTTGATAATAGTTCTGAGTTTTTCAGAAGAGTTAGAAGTATAGGCTGTAACGATGGTCAGCTGGTTTTCGATTTTACAAGATTGGAGACATTTGAGCCGGGACTCATAAAAACTATAGCTATCGCTCAGCGGTTTGCAATGCTTGATAATAAAAAAATAATCTTTAAAGGGATCCCTAAAGAGACTATGGATCTTCTTGAAACTAAAACAAACGTTGCCGTTGCTTTTTAATTTTAAATATACAACAAACTTTTAATTGACATTTCTGTTCTTTCATGCAACGGTTTTTAACCGGCATGAAAAATGAATAAAATAAAAATACTGATAATATTGCCAGTTTTTATACTCTCGGGATTTCTGATTTATCATTTCAGATTCTCCCCGGGAACCGACTCGTTTTTTACCCACTTTTTTTATATACCGATAATATTGACCGCTTTCTGGTGGCAGTACCGTGTTATTCCGGTTATACTTCTGATTATGATTTTACTGATCTCTGCGGATTATATATCAGGTAAATCCTTCCTTATATATAGCGACCTCATAAGAACTTTTATCTTTTTTACCGTTGGAATAACCATCTCATACTTAAGGAATATGCAGACGGGACAGATTCATTTAAAAATCTACAGAGACATTCTCTATTCTATCCAGGAAGCCGTTGTAATAATTGACAAGTCATTCAATATAATTCTGACAAATGATTCATTTAAGAGAGTTTTTAATTCTAATGGTGACAGCATAAGCAATATTCACCTGCTTCTTAAAAATGACCTTAAAATGAAGGAGTTTCAGGAGAACGCTTTACGGAGTTTCTGCGGAGAGAGTGTTTTCATGGGAGTTTATATACACCAGGACGGAGGGGATGGTAACTATTTTCTGGTAAGTTTTTACCCTCTTAAAAGCGAATCGGGTATAAATAATCTTATATTAAGCTTCAGAGATATAAGTGAACAGAAAAGAAGTGATATGCTTCAGAAAAAAGCATCGGAGAGACAGAAAATTTCGATTGAGGTTCTGGAGCTTATTAATAGAAAATCAGATTCCGGTCTGATAGATGATATCCTTACGTTAATACGCGGTAAAACCGGGATTGATGCGGTAGTAATAACTCTCAAGAATGGTGATCAGTATTATAAATTCGCATCGAAGAGTCTTTTTGACAACCTTACGAACTCTTCCGGCGGGAGTGTTTCAGAATCAGGGAGGGGTGGTGCTGAAAAGGCATTTATCTCCGGATTTGATGAATCTTTCTGCGGAGTTATTGCAGGGGATTCGATATTCTGGACTAATAATCTTGCAGAGCATTGTGCCGGTTCTATCGACAGATATGCTGACTCCCCTGTTCTGAAAAATTTTCTATCATGCGCAGTAATCCCTTTGAAAAACGGGAATGAGATTACCGGTTATTTTATGCTCATGGACAAAAGAGGAGATTTTTTTACCGAGGAGCTTGTTGTTTTTTATCAGGGGATTGTTGAAAGCATCGAAATAGCACTTAACCGGATTGTATATGAACTGAATCTTGAAAATATAATTCATGAGAAGGAGCTTCTCCTTAAAGAGGTTCATCATAGAGTAAAGAATAACATGCAGGTAATCATCAGTCTTATAAGCCTTCAGGCTTCACGTCAGAGCGATGAAAAACTCCGCGATTTATTGAATGAGACTCAGAACAGGGTCCGCACAATGGCACTTGTTCATGAAAAGCTGTACAGCAGTGATAATTTCACTTCGATTAATATCAATGCGTATATAAAAAGCCTTGTCCCCATGCTGCTCACATCTTACAGAGTCGATAAGTCAAAGATAAGGGTGGAGATAGATGCGCTGGATACTTTTTTTGATCTTAATACTGCAATTCCCCTTGCACAGCTTGTAAATGAGGTTTTATCTAATGTTTTCAAGCATGCATTTAAAAAAGGGGATGAAGGTCTTGTTAAGATATCTCTCTCTCCAGACGCGGAATTGAAAAACCGGTTTATTTTAAAAATATCGGATAACGGTATGGGGCTCCCTTCTGATGCAGTTTATCCTCATGGGGGACATCTTGGATTTCAGCTCATCGATGCACTTGCCAAGCAGCTGAGAGGTCGAATCACCTTTTCAAATGGAGAGGGAGTTTCTGTTGAAATAGTATTCAGCGAAAACTGAAGAGGTTCAGCTGTAAATCTACTTTTTATACACTTTCTATTAAAAATCCCGCACATATTAAAAAAAACGTAAATTTTGTTGACAACAAGACTAATAGTAATATTTATACCAGCAGTATAAATATTACTGACAGTAGCAAAAAATTGTTTAATTATGATAGAGAAAAGAAATAAATTAAGGGATCGCAAGAGCAGGGAGCAGCAGCAGAAGATTGATGATATTCTGAAGGCTGCAAAAAAAGTTTTTTTTAAGAAGGGATTTCTTAAAACAACTATGGATGAGATAGCTTACGAAGCAGCTTTAAGTAAACCGACTATCTATAAGTTTTTCCCTACAAAAGAGGACCTTTACTTTTCTCTTGTTGTTCCGGTTATAAATGAGTGCCTCCATGAAATGGAGGAGATAAATATGCAGCTTCAATTGAATATGTACAGCTCGGGCGCTGATATTGTCAGAGCTGTCGTTAATGTTTTTTTTAAAAAGTATAAGGCGGAGCCTGATATTTTCAGAATCGGACAGATATATCAGCAGGCGGGAATGCTCTGGAATCTGGATAAGGATATTGAGGATTCAATCACAGGTCTTTCTAAGGCCGTTATGGATGAGATGAGAAGCCTTTTTGATACAGGTGTAAACCGCGGGCTTATTAAAAATATTGACCGTTATAAGCTTGTTGATATACTTATAGGTTCCTTTTTCGGAGTGGTTCAGCTTCAGGACAGCAAGTCCAGAAGAAGAAACACAAATTACGATGTTGAATCAGTTATTAATATGACAGAAGAACTTTTTTTAAACGCAGTGGTTTTAAAATAAAAATGTAAGTATTTATAAACTTGTGGTAGAATTTATCTCCGCCGCGCCGCAGGCGCGGCGGAGATAAAAGTCACTGGTTTATGAGTTACTGATCCCGGCGCTTTTGGCGGCGGAGAAATAATTAAAAAGTTAGTATTAGATTCAATAAAATTGCGCGACTTACTTTGAGCAATTTAAAATAAATGATGAGAGGAATGTTATGAAGACTTTTCTTGATGATTACAAGGCAAAACTGGTTACTCCTGAAGAGGCGGCAAAGGTTGTAAAATCAGGTGACTTTATCTATTATAGTGAATTTTCACTTTTTCCCGAGGCATTTGATGAGGCTCTCTCATTGAGAATGGATGAGCTCTTTGATCTCTATCTTAGAAGTACAAGCTATACAAATCTTCCAAAAATGGTAATGAAAGATCCCGAAAGAAAGCATATAAAAATGCACGACTGGCACTTCGGTCCTGCTTCAAGAAAGCTTCACACAATGGGGCTTGCAAGTTACATTCCCATTGCGTATCATCAGGGACCGAGAATTATCCGGAAGTACCACACTACTGATGTTGCTATTGTAACAGCTGCTCCTATGGACAATAGCGGATATTTCAATTTTGGTATTTCCAATTCAGTCTGCGGATCGTATTTGAGTAAGGCGAAGAAAGTTATAATTGAAGTAAATGAAAATGTTCCATACTGTCTCGGAGGGAATTTCGAGTCAGTTCATATATCAAATGTCGACCTGATTATTGAAGGTAAAAATATGCCTCTGGTTCAGGTCCCCAATGCAAAAATAACTGATGTGGATGTTAAAATTGCAGGCCACATCATGAAAGAGATTCAGGATGGTTCAACAATGCAGTTTGGTATTGGCGGTCTTCCGAATCTAGTGGCTAAGATGATTGCAGAGAGTGACCTGAAAGACCTTGGTTTTCATTCCGAGATGATGACAGATTCCTGTGTTGATCTTTACGAAGCCGGCAAACTAACCGGAAGGAAAAAACAGGTGGACCATTTCAAGATGGCATACACATTCGCTTTGGGCACACAGAAACTATATGATTTTCTTCATCAGAATCCCACATGTGCCTCTTATCCTGTAAACTATATAAATGATCCCCGTATAATTGCACTTAATCCGAAAGTGGTTGCAATTAACAATGCTATGGAAGTCGACCTTTTAAGTCAGGTGGCTTCAGAGTCGACAGGATCAAGGCAGATCTCCGGAACCGGCGGGCAGCTGGATTTTATATTCGGCGCGTTCAATTCAACGGGAGGTAAGGGGATTATCGCTTTAAGTTCGACATATACTGACAAAGAGGGTGTTGTTAAATCACGGATAGTACCTGCACTCGCTTCCGGGAGTGTTGTTACAACACCAAGATCCATTGTTCATTATGTTGCAACAGAATACGGTATTGCCATGATGAAGGGTAAATCAACATGGGAGAGAGCCGAATCTCTTATAGAGATAGCTCATCCCGATTTCAGAGATGAACTTGTTAAAGAGGCCCAGAAGATGAACCTCTGGGTAAGGAGCAATAAAAGTTCATAAAAATAATTTTGCGGGCAGTTATTAAAAATATAAGTCTCCCCCTGGTTTGAATATAATGGTGATGTCGTACTGTGCGGCATCACCATTATTTCTATTCGGGCATCTTTTTTGCGTTATTTAATGGTTGAATTAATAAAGAGTTTTAAGCAATTGTCAGAAAGCAAAAGGTTAATTTTTCCGCATAATTTTTTATTTTAAAATAAAGGTTTGTCCGGCAGCAGTTTATTTTTTTGGAGGCACAGCGCGTAGCGCTGTGCCGGGAGTGGGGGTTTACGGGGGCAGCGCCCCCGTAAACCCCCACTATAGCGTATGCGAAGCATACGCACCAGATTCGCCGCCGGTTTATGAACAACTACTGATCTCTCAGCCGCCTC
>PGXT01000188.1 GCA_002839285.1 Spirochaetae bacterium HGW-Spirochaetae-5
GCCTCCGCCCATCATGAAAACATTGATGGCAGCGGTTATCCTTTCGGGTTGAAAGGAGATGAGATTCCCCTGCAATCGAGAATCATTGCCATTGCCGATGTTTTTGAAGCACTAACCGCCAGGGACCGTGCGTATAGAAAAGCAATGACTTTATCCGAGGCTTTCGACATCATGGAGTCAATGGTCAGGGACAATCACATTGACAAAGATTTGTTCGAGTTTTTTATCAAAGAAAAAGTTTATGCCGATTATTCAAAGCGGGAGTTGATGCCGCAACAAATGGACGTCTAGCGTGGTGCATCACGAATACATTTCTGTCATAACCTTTCAGGTCACGCGTTCCGTGCTTGACCCGGCTTGTGCCCTTCAGTGTAAATCCAGGAACCTAAGCTAATACTGGATTCCCGCTTTCGCGGGAATGACAAAATATAAGGAGGGAACCATCCCTTGTTCCCTCCAGGTCATTGCAGGCGCGCAGTCTGCGTGACAGCATCATCAGTTTGTAAAACAAGTGCTGACATAAAGAAATCAACTTAAAAATTCAATGACAATCACTTTAATATTGTTGACAATTATTTTAAATTAGATTAAAAGGCAAAACATCATGCAACAATACCGAATATTTAAAATAAAAATGTGTTGACCGGAGCTGACCATGAAGCAAAAGAATAGAATTATATGCTTTGTCTTGATTGGCTTGTTCTTGTCTGTGATTATCGGATGTGGCGGCGGGGGAGGTGAAGGTGCCAGTGGATATGTACCATCGCCCGCGCCGGCAGCGTCGCCCGCATCCTCTTCAGCCACAAAAATATTTCGCACAGGTGATGATCCAAACGTCTGTGGTCTTTGCGGATATGGGGTGGTGATTGATGCCGGAAACGTGACGGAGTACACCATTTACGACCTGCCTGCCGGAACATATTATTATTCATTAACTACATACGATGTCAACGGCATTGAGAGTATATTCTCCGGGGAGTTGGCGGGTACTGTCTCAGCAGCAACAGGCGATGTCACAATACGCTGGAGCGCTAACACTGAACCGGACGTTGCGGGATATAAAATATATTACGGCAAATCCAATTAGTTTGCCGTTCATTCCAGCGGTTGCAGAAACCTGGCAAATTCTTTTTCATCTGCCTTTAGCTCATCAATATCTTTTTCCCACCACACTGATTTCGTTATATGGTCGATAACCTGTTGTGAGAACCGGTATTTAATGATTTTTGCCGGATTGCCGCCAACTACCGCAAAAGGTGGTACGTCTTTTACCACAACGCTTCCGGCGGCAATTACAGATCCGTCGCCAATGTTTGTTACCTGCGGCATGATGGCCACATCAAGACCGATGTATACGTCATTGCCGATGATCAGTTTTGTCCGTCTCTCGATCATCAATTGGTCAACATATCCCAAGGCCGGATTGTAAAAGAATGGATGGCTTGACATATGATTTGTAGGGTGACTGCCGTTAATAACAGAGAATTTTGGAGCTATTGAAGTGTACCGGCCAATAATCGTTCCAGGTGCTAAAACAGGATTAAATGCACCGTATGAATACATGCCCACTTTCACACCGTGATACTTGTCGTAGATCATTCTTAATGTTTTAGAATACAACTCAGCGCCTGGCCTTCGCAATAAAAGAGACCGGATGATTTTTCTGATATATTTATTCTGAAAATGGTAAAGCCAGAATAATAGCTTATCCGGCCATGCTGTATCCCTGAATGTCATTCCAGTCACCGTAACCTTTCCAACTGAATTTCATGTTCAGCGAACAAGATCTTCTTATTAAATATGCTTGAGAGTTTTATGAATACCATACAACCATGCTGTTGTGCAAAGGCCTATACCGATTAATAAAGAATAAATTCCTTCTTTGATGAAAAATATTTTGATGACAATGCTGGGCACAATGATTATAAGGGAGGCCAGTACCCCCGGTAATAAATTTTTAATATATTCATGTATATGAAGAAGAACAACTTTTCTTGCATAGAATAACTGTATCAGTATCATCGCATTAACTGCAATGAGTCCTGCAGAAGCGGTGCCCGTTAAGCCAAAAAACTTCGTGGCAGGATAAATCAGAATGAGGAATATGATGGTGCGTACCAATGAAGCGGTCCTGTGCAGATTCGGCTGGCCAATGGCAAAATTCATTTGTACGATAAGCGAGGATATAATTACGATCATTGCAGAAATACTCAGTATTCCGAAGGGGATGGCAAGCCTGCTGTAGACCGGGCCGTAAACGATGTTCAGGATCGGTTCTCCATATAAAAAAAAGAAAGCTACAAGTGGAATGCCAAAAAGCCCGGTTATCCGGGTTATGGAAATCAACGTATTGTTGAGTTTCGTTTTTTCTTCCTGCATGGATGAAAATACAGGCAGGGTAACCGGATGAACAATTTTTGAAAAAAACTCTATAGGCATTTCCGCCAGATGCTTGACCAATACGTATGTTCCCAATATTTTAAGGGATAGAATCTTGCCGATGATAAATATGTCAATCTGCGTATAAATCATCATGATGATCGGCAGGCCAAACATCCGCCGTGAAAATTTCATGACTTCCGCTGTATAAAACTTATCCAGCTTTAGTGTTGGTTTTATGGGACATAAAATGAAAGACAGTATTGTTCTCAGGACCGCTTCAGTAAGATAGCCTAATAATAATGCCCAAACATTTTTAAGCACGAATGCCGCGGCAATGGCCACAATTACACCGATAATACCGGCGCCCTGCATCATGATTACCCATTTTTTAAATCGCAATTCCTTTTCCAGAATATGGATGCGGGGACTGATAAAACCATAGAACAGGAAGACAAGGAAACCGATCCGCAGGATATTAGCGGCATCAGGCCGGCCGAAATAAGCACTTATATAAGGTGACGCAAAAAACGCCATCAGATAAATGACTATGCCGCGTAAAGATGATATCCACCATACCGCGTTTAGAAAATGATCATTTGAGCTGTTTTTATTTTGAATGGTTGACTGACGCAACCCAACCTGGGTCAGTGCTTCCAAAACCGAGACAGACGAAATTACCGTTGCCATGATGCCGAAGGCTTCCGGCGCCAGAATGCGGGCCAGTATCATATTGCGCGCAAACCGCAGCAGATTCTCTACAAAGCTGCCAACGGCAAGAATGCCGCCGCCTTTAGCGAATTTCGCAGTCAGGCTGTTTGATTTGAATACGGTTGATATTTTTTTAAAATCCATCAGTCAGTTATCCCCCTCATGGAGGGACTTCCTTTTTCATGTCCCCCTCTGGAGGGGGTGGGGGGAGGTGTAACCATCCGGCTATTTGCCAAACTTGTCGATTCGGATTGCCCGGGGAGCAATCCCTACAATTTCTAAACGACACCACCTCAGGCGCTTCGCACCACCTCCGCGAGCGGAGGGCAAATCAGTGTCAATCGTTTAACTATTTAGTTGCCGAAGTAATAAATTGTCATTTCCATGTATCTTCAGCTTTTCTTGTAACGGTTCCGTCCGGTGACGGCGGCAGATGATTGCGGTATTTCATCCACATGTCCTTTACAAATG
>PGXT01000189.1:0-803 GCA_002839285.1 Spirochaetae bacterium HGW-Spirochaetae-5
TTGTACCATTTTGAAAATGGCCGGTCGCAGTTCCCTCCGGTTGTGTTTGTATGAAGATACTCATCGGCCATATCGGCTATTATCCTGCATGAAGGGCTGAATGTGGTTGTGCGCCCTGCAGATTTGAATATCTGCCCCTGTGGAACCGTGGCTCTGCATCCTGGAAGCTCCACCGGGCCGTAATCGAATCCGAAAAAAGAAGGTATTTTATCGGCGAAAAGAAGATGTTTAAAATAAATTTTCCTGGTCTTCCCGTACTCCGGAGACTTCTTTTTTAATCCCTCGGTGATTACTCCGCGGAGCAGATCGTCCCTTGTTCCGAATTTAAACCAGCATGATTTTTTGTTCAGAAGTATATTATCAAAATTCCCGTAGTAATCGTTAAATATACTGGTTTCAGTAAAGAGATACTTTACAGTATCCCTTCCGAATCCGTAATCACCAAATACCGTTTCGATCATCGATCTGTAGACATTTTCAAAGAGTGTCGCTCCAACGGAATCGGATTTATAATGGAGATCCCACTCTTTCAGAATCTTCCCTTTTTTTGTATCTGTAATGAGCGGAAGTATTATTTTCATCAGTTTCTCGGCCTGAATAGAATAGAGATCGTAATGAATCTCTTTCATATATTCGGTACCGACTTTTTTCCGTTTCTTAAGCATCTGTTCGATTCTCTCTGCACGGTACGAAGCCATGGCAAGATTGATCGGCGTCGATGTTCCCAGGTGATTCAGGTCCTGATTTGCAGTTACTATTATCCCCTCTTTCGGATTGTAAAGTGACGGGAGCCTGTTCTTTGA
>PGXT01000189.1:880-9971 GCA_002839285.1 Spirochaetae bacterium HGW-Spirochaetae-5
AGTTCCTGAGCTCCGCACTCTTTGTCTGCCGACCACTGGCGTATAAGATAGAACCCGTCAACAAATGGATCGCCTTCGAGTATTCCAAGCTCATTCTCATAAAAATCAATTTTAATCTCTTCCCCTTTTTTTGTCTTTATCACTTCACGGCGCACATCAAAAAGATGCCACGTTGTACCGCGTCTGTATTTTCCGGCTCTGCACTCTTCGATGCGGAAATCGATCATATCCATAAATGAATACGTGGGGGAGAATGCGAGATTTCTATTTCTTCCTATTACAATGCATGGTGTCCCCGGGAGGGCAAATCCGAGAAGAGTATCCTGGGGGAGACGTATAATAACCTCGTGCCAGATTGCGGGCATTCTGTTCACTTCAAGATGGGGGTCACCGCAGAGTATGGGCATTCCGCTTTCAGTGTGTTTACCCGACACGGCCCAGTTATTGCTTCCGATAAATCTGGGAATTCTAGACAGCCACTGCACAGCTCCCGGCACAAGAGGGGGACTGAGTTTTACCTTTTTTAAAAGTTCAACATCTATTTCATCAGTAAGATAGGGGAAGAGTTCTCTTATTCTTTTTTCATCGATATTATTCTGCACCATCTGAACAATGAGTTTTTCCATGTTCCCCTGCACATCGGTTAAACCGAAGTAGGTGAAAACCTTTGCAAGCATCATTGTATCTTCCATCTTCCACGGTTCAGATTTGCACCCGAGAAATTTCAGTTCAAAAACAGTTCCGCTATCTTCAAGACATCTGTTTACACCGGCGGTGTAAGCGTCGACCCCTTCAAGGACGTCTCTATCCAGAAGTTTTTTCTGTTCTGCAATATCGGGATAAAGATTCAGTGATCTTATAAATTTATCTGCTTCTATCAGTTCGGCAGATGCGGCAATTTTTTCAGAGGCGCGCCCCTCCAGTATTATTTTTGTCACCATCATCTGCAGCTGTCTGTCATTTGCATGGACCCATCCTAATGCATAAGAGGCATCTCTGTATGACCGGGCAATTATTTCAGGTATTCCATGTTCATTTCTTTTTATTTCAATGGGGCCGTTCTTTCCGTCAAGATTAACCCGGTTATCTTTTAGTATCATCACTGCCGCCTTTTAAGTCTTTAATCTCTTTTCTGATAATGTCTCTCCGCCCCAGATCGTTGCGGATCTGCGGATATCCGCAGAGAGCTGCCGTCTGATAACAGTATGCCATAATAAAGATTACAATGCCGCCCTTCATGGTATCGCTTAAAATCTTTCTGCCGGCAATCCTACGGAGAAGAGGAGTGGACGGCTCGAAACCCTTAAAAAGACATGAACTGTACGGTATAAGGACTTCACTATCTCTATCTTCAGGATTAAGCGGTGCGGTTCTTAACTGCGTCTTTGTATTCTTCTCAAAGGCTTTCATGTGATTATGGTATACTTCATGAAGTTTTTTACCAAGGGCATAGAATGAACTCCCGGTTTTGAATACAATACCCTCCACATGATTCATGGATGAAATTTTTCCGGCAACGATCTTTTTTATCTCGTCATCGGTTACTTTCAATGTTGGATTTATATTTCTGAAATTGTATATATCGGCAATAAGCGATTCTATGTCTCGTATCTCTTCAAAGAAAAAGTCATGGGAAAAAAGAGCCCCCTCGACAGTCTCCCCGAAATAATCGAATATCAGAGGTCTGCCGCTGAGAACAGGCATCATTAAATTTTTGAAGTAATGAGTCACCCCTTCAAGAAATACGATAAAATTATTCTTTAACGAATCCTCTGCGTCTCTGTTTACCCGGTCAACATACTTCCACTGCTCCTCAACGGATTTTACAAGAATATTCTGTCCGTTATCGTCGACCTTGACTATCTGGTGAATAGTATCATACCAGAGCAGCTCCTTCTGCAGTCTTTCAGCCTGTTTTATTCTTTTCGATTCGGGATCCTTACCGTAAATTTTAAGTCTCGCACTGCTCAGGTCCCATGACTCAGCGCTTACCGTAAGAGTCCTGATTTCAAAATACTCCCGGAGTTCCATCGAGGTAAAGGGCCTCTGAAAGACAAGGGCTTCAAGTGTTATATTAAGCAGCTCTTCAAGGGTGTATATATCGTATTTCTTTTTTAAAAATGCCGCAACAAAGCTGTCGGACTCGCCGTGAATTGCCATGAAGGAACGTAAAGCTCCCAGATACTCGAATATTGCCTTCTCCTTCCGGTAATTCTCATTCTCTTTCCTGATTGAAATGCTCCGCTCTTCATTTTCGCCTATCTCCTCTTTAATCAGGTCAGGCTCCTCGCGAAGAAATTTTTCAACCATGGCAAGAACCAGCTCACGATGTTCTGTATCGATACGGATGAATGAGTGGAAATTAATAATGTATGCCCTGAGTTCCCGTTCAAAATCCCACTGCTGCATCCATTTTATCTTTTCATAAGGGAGAGATGTAAAGGGTGAAATTATCATCCATCTTCTCAGCTGCCGGAGATAATTAAACTCCAGAGGTGTTTCAATTGATTCATCTTTTAATATCTGTTCAAGTATCTGCGGCAGCCGTGATAGAATACTCTCCTGAAAAAAACGTATATCATTCATAAGAGCAATAAATCTCTTCGACGGGATAAGCCGTTTGCTCCAGCCATAGCCGATTCTGTTATCTCTTTTTATCAGATATTTTTTTTTAAAGAGTTTATACTTCTTGAATTTAAGAAATATTTCGTTAATATACAGCTTTGTTTCAGTAGGGCCGTTTATATCGGGAAACTTTCTGGCATTCGCCTGAGCTGCCGTATAACCCGATATGGCCTGTTTTTTCACAGAGGCGGAAGTGGCATCTCTTTTCACTCTTACAGGGGCCTTTATGTCATTAACGGGCTCTTCCTCGTCCTCAATCTCGGAAGTCTCCTTATCAGGTGACCTTTTAAGAATATTAATAATAGTTGTATATCTCTCTTCATGGTCAATACTCTGATTTCTCATGAGGGAGTTGATTTTATCTCTATCCTCAAGTGATATATCCTTCGTTAGTATTAAGGATCTTGCCTGTCTCTCAAGGCGTTTTCTGTTCTGTTCACTATTCATTTTATCAAACCAGGTTTATTATGGTATAATTGATACTTAAGAAGATTATTTAGTCAACTAAAAACCGGCATTTGTTTTTTTTTGAATATCCCCTCCTGAAAGAAGCTTTTTAAGTGGCTGCTCAAAAATTAGTGGTAAACCTGCTCTCCGCCGCGGCGGAGATAATATACCACATGTTTTTGAGCAGTTACTAACCCCGCCGCCTTTGGCGGCGGGGAAATAATTTAAATGTAAGTGCTCAATTCAATAAAATTGAGCGACTTACTTATGAGTTACCTTTTTAAAAAATACTGTTTTTTTCAATTACAGCATCAGCCGTCGATTCCAGAGTCGAAAGATGGAATGCCAGAATCGAGAATATGAAAAAAATCCGGAAAGAGACTGCAGCGGGGATGTTCGACAGAGTTATTTTAAATGAAATAACCGGATCTGAAATAAAATCGTCAGAAGAATTCCTCTCCATCCTTAACCGCTATAAACGTGAAGACGGATCCCTTAAATCTGAAACAAGAAAATATTCAATTCCGGAAATTGAGAAAAAGGTTAAAGAGATATCTCTCCCGGCAATTTCGCTGTACTACATGTCCGATATTTATAAGAATCTGAACAACCGGCAGCTGAAAGAGAGTATAGCAGGAGATATTACATCCCATGCTTCAAAAAAGTTTAACTCGCCGGTTATATTTACCCCGGCTGAAAAGAACGAAATGACTGAACATTATATTCTGGAAAAAGCAATTGCTGAATCTGATACCGCAATAAACACAACAACAACAGGTCTGATAAGTAAAGCCCAGTACGAACTCAGCCGCAGCGATTACAACTCCAATGAGACTGATTTTGCCAAAATGATTCAGAAATTAACTGAGGATATGCTTAGTGACAGAAAGTTTCAGGACTATAGCGGTTTCAATGAGAATTATATTTCAAATGTCCCGTTATGGAGATATTATATACAGCGGCAGGGAATTATTGAAGAAAGAAACAGGGCTTTAGTGGATTTTGTCAAAGCAGGCGGCGGAGATATGGAAAACAGCGCCCGTGTTAAAGATGTAAATACCGCAGAAAATGAAATCTTCACCAAAGCCAAAAGCAGACTTTACCATCTTCTTAAAAACACAACACCGGGGAGCGGAGCATCCGGCGCTAATCCATACTACGAAATCCCCGACATGAATAAACTCTCCGTATCGATTGATGAAATTGACCGGTACAGAAAAACCCTGATTAACAATATATCCGGAAATGAAAACGCTGATTTTATCAAAAAACTCAAAAGCAATAATACAGGCATTGCCGCAAGGGGAATAAACCGTATTGACGCACAGTTTAAAAACGAAGAGATGCGGATTGAAAGACTGAGAAAAATCAAGGGCGATACAGTTATTTACAATGAAGAGATGTTCAAAGCATCGCGCAATCACTTTAACTTAATCCGTGAAGAATTATACCGTTACGCCGGGCTCTCGGCTGATTTTATCGAAGCATTATACTCCGCAGGAAAAACCGATCCGGCAAAATATATAGAGTTTCATAAATACCGCACTGAGCGCTATATTTTCTACATCACTTTCTCCGAAAAGCTTACGGCAGATACTGCTGCACTTTCAGAATCAGGAACTGTTGTGATGTCATCGTTTTACAAGGGAACAATTCCGGCCGTGCTTGATTCCGGCAGGGATCTTCTTAAACCGGCAGCCATTCCCGCAGAGGTAAGGGGAACCCTGACACGTGAACATTTAAAGGATTATGCCGCGGTAAATGCCGATTTCCGAACTAAAGGGTCTATTCTTCTCAAATCAATCCGTAAAAATTACGATGAAAGTATCGCAGGATTTTCCAGAGCAGCCGCATTAAATAAAGAATCCATAATGAATTCAGAGATTCAGATTGGACAGGATGAAACAGACAGGCTTTTCAATTTTGCAAAAAAATGTTCTGAAGCAATAGAAAACATGCGCTACACCGAATCTGCTTTAAACAGCTACAAAGACGAATACAGCAGAATCAGTGAGGAACTCAGAAAAGGTAATAAGCCTGCAGGTTTTTCCGGAGCAGATTCCGTTGATTCGCTGCTTAAAGTTATCAAAGGATTTAATTCAGAAACAATTGAGAGTGAGACCGCCACAAGGGATATTCTTGCTAAAGAGGGGATGGCATCCCTGAGCGGTTCAATTACACTTGTCCAGTATTATAAACGAAAAGGTATTCCGGTTAAGTTCTCTCCAACCGCCGAAGAGATAGCACTTATGAAACAGCGATTCAGCAGATCTCCCGAAGTAATTGTATCTTCATGGAAGATGAACGGAAAAAATTTCAGACAGATCGATGTTAATGTTACTGCCGAACTGAAAAAACTCATGAATAAAAATGCATGGAACAGCGACGGGAGAAACCTCCCCCCTTTAATTCTATCAGTCAATGAAGCGGCGTTAAATATTGTATTCAATCCCCCGTCGGGATGGAGTAAAATAACCGATACCGAAAATAACAGAAAGATATCCTTTACAAGCCCGGATATGAAGGGACTGATTGAAATCACTTCAATCAGTAAAGAGGGGCAGACTCTGCAGGATTTAGTCTCTTCATGGCCCGAAAAATCCGGTTTCTCCATGATAGAAAAAAACTGGGGTAAAAAAGACAACTCCGATTATATAAGAATAACTTCAAAAAACAGTTATGACGGAATTATGGAATCGTACATGATTGCAAAAAACGGCCATGTGATAATACTTTCGGGGAAGACCACAGGGGAGATGCACAGATATATGAATATTATACTCTCCCGGATGTTCAGAAATCTTGAAGTTAAGGGATGATGTTGGGCAGGGAATACCAGGAAGATTATGTTTTAAACTAGTGTTGTGACTGTATGATTTCTCATTACAACTTTTCACACTCACCCCCGGCTATTGCCGCGCCCCTCTCTTTGATGAAAAAAAGAGGGGCTTCATAAAACAAAACATTCTTCTGGAAAACAAAATAAATTTCCTGTCTTAAACTCCCCTCTCTTTCTTTTCAAAGAGAGGGGCCGGGGGTGAGTTCGGAAAATTTGCGGTGTTATATATCATTTTCAATCAAGAATCATCCATTCAAAACACTATTTATAATGCAACTTCAGTTTTAAACAGAGGATTATCTCCCCAGTTCCCTCTGATTGTATCGCGTCTGACAGATTTTTTTACCAGATCCAGAAAAAATCCCCGATCCATTTCGATGGCGCCCATACTCTCCATGTGGTCAGTATGGACCTGACTGTCGATCAGATCAAATCCCAGGTGCAGAAGATTCCCGGCTAAAACTATAAATGCCGCCTTTGAAGCATTGCTCTCTCTTGAAAACATCGATTCCCCGAAGAACATCCCGCCGAGAGAAACACCGTAGAGTCCGCCGGCAAGTTTACCATCGCGCCACGCTTCTATTGAGTGGGCAAATCCAAGTTCATGTAGCACTACATATGCCTCGATCATCTCTGAAGTGATCCATGTACCCTTCTCATGCTTCCGTTTACCGCTGCATGCTGTGATTACTTCACGGAATGATGTATCAAATTTTATATCGAATATTCCTCTTTTCAGAACCTGTTTCATGCTTTTTGATATTTTTACGTCAGAGGGATATATGACAAATCTGGGATCGGGTGACCACCAGATTATGGGAGTTTCAGATGAGTACCATGGAAAAATCCCGCTTGAGTACGCAAGAAGAAGCCTCTCCATAGATGATGCTATACAACTGTTACTTTTACTTCATCGCCGTCGATGTCCGCCAGGGCATGGCCACCTTCGGTGAGTTTACCGAAGAGAACCTCATCGACGAAGAAGCTTTTCAGTTTATCCTGAACAAGTCGCCCTATCTGCCGCGCGCCGAATTCACGTGAATAACCTTTTTTAGCAAGCCACTTTCTGCATTCAGGCGTAACCTCAAGAGTTACATTTTTTTCCTTAAGCTGAGCGCTGAAAGTATTTATCTCTTTACCGACTATATCCAGAATTATCTCTTCGGAGAGATCATTAAATGTCACTGTTGCATCAAGCCTGTTTCTGAACTCCGGCGAGAAGAGCCGGTCAACCGCTTTATCGATTGCATCCTCTTTCACATGCCTTTCGTCAAAGCCCACCTGCTTTTTACCTATCTCTCTTGCTCCGGCATTTGATGTCATTATAATTATTACATTACGGAAGTCCGCCTTCTTACCGGTGTTGTCAGTGAGAGTCGCGTAGTCCATAACCTGAAGCAGAGTGTTGAAAATATCTGAATGAGCTTTCTCTATCTCGTCGAGGAGAAGAACAGCATATGGAGTCTTCCGCACCATCTCAGTAAGGAGCCCCCCTTCGTCGTAGCCGACATATCCGGGAGGCGCGCCTATGAGTCTCGCAACGGTGTGCTTCTCCTGGTATTCACTCATGTCAAATCTGTGAAGCTCTACCCCGAGACTCAATGCAAGCTGCCGTGCAAGTTCGGTTTTACCGACTCCAGTCGGTCCGACAAAGAGAAGTGACGCAATGGGCTTAACAGGATTTCCAAAACCTGCTCTGCTCCGTTTAATGGCGTTAACCACCATGTCTATTGCGCTCTCCTGTCCGAATATTTCTCTCTTCAGATCTGCAGAGAGGTCCTTAAGTCTGGTCCGTTCTGAAGATGACACGCTCTTCTCGGGGAGTTTTGCCATGCGCGCGATAATTTTCTCAATATCTGCGGTACCAATCTCAATCACATCCGTCTGGGGAACATGATAAATTCTCGCGAAGGAGCCGGCCTCGTCAATTACATCTATCGCTTTATCGGGGAGATGCCTGTCATTTATATATTTGCTGGAGAGTTCAGCGGCAGCTCTCAGCGCTTCATCGGTATATTTTACTTTATGGTAATCCTCGTACTTATCTTTAATACCCTGGAGAATGTTTACTGTATCTTCAATCCCCGGTTCGGAAATCTCTATCTTCTGAAATCTTCTTGATAAAGCACGGTCTTTGTCGAAAAACTTTTTATACTCTTCATAAGTTGTTGAGCCGATACACTTTATCTCCCCTGATGTAAGTACGGGCTTAAGCATATTCGACGCGTCCATAGAACCGCCGGAAACAGCGCCTGCACCTACAACATTGTGAATCTCATCAATAAAAAGAATTACATCATTCATTTTTTTGAGTTCCTGAATGACCTTTTTCATTCGTTCTTCAAAATCGCCGCGGAACTTTGTACCGGCAAGGAGGCTCCCTATATCAAGTGAAAAGATCTTCAGCCCTTTAAGCTTTTCCGGAACATTCCCTTCGGCTATACGGAGAGCCAGACCCTCTGTAATTGCGGTTTTACCAACACCGGGATCACCCACATGAACAGGATTGTTTTTCGTCCTGCGGCAGAGTACCTGTATTGTCCTTTCAATTATATCTTCGCGGCCGATAAGAGGATCGATCTGACCCGCCAGCGCTTTTGCTGTCAGTTCAGTCGTAAACATCTCGATAAATTTGTCTCCGGATTTTTTATCGGGTTTTTCTGCAGCGTCCTCATACTCGCCAAGGTCTTCATAGGGCTCGTGGGGGAAAACAGAGACCCCATGAGAAATAAATTTCAGCAGCTCATATCGGGTAATCCCCTCGAGACCCATAAAATATGCGGCAAAAGATTCCTCTTCATCAAGAATAGAGACAAGAACATCTCCGATATCAAGGACCTCTTTCTGCGCTGAAGCTGTATGCCAGATTGCACGCTCCATTACATTCTGAAAACCGGCAGACTGTTTCGGTTCATCAACTTCCACAACCTCCATCTTCTCTTTAAAAAACTCTTCAATATTATGCCTTAACGAGCGGATATCTCCCCCCGCAGATTCAATGATAATGCGCCCCTCTTCATACTGTATAATCGCATAGAGCAGATGTTCAGGGGTCATATATTCATGCTTCTTGAATTTTGCCTCATTGAATGCTGACATAAGAATATCATTCAAAACAGGATTGAGTTCCATATTATTTCCTTTATATTATATTGGGGATTCCGCCCCTTCAGTCCTGCA
>PGXT01000021.1 GCA_002839285.1 Spirochaetae bacterium HGW-Spirochaetae-5
CGCCCCCGTAAGCCCCCTCCCACGCGTATGCGAAGCATTTGCGCTCATGAAAATATCTCAATCAGTATTAATGTTCTAAATTATTGGTTGAAGTCTTATTCGATTAAATATATAATTGCTTTTGCTTTGATTCAAATTTTTTATATCCCGGGAGATAATCATGAAAACAGTATACCTTTTCAGACATGGTGACGCGGAGGATAATAACTCCCGGGGGGATTACCATCGTGAGCTCACAGAGAAGGGGCGGGAATATTCGGCTCAGCTCGGCAGTTATCTGAAAGAGTCCGGTACAAATATAGATCTTGTTATCTCAAGCGGTGCGCCAAGGGCAAAGTTGACAGCTGAAATTGCAGCAGAGGAAGCCGGTTATCCCGTAGAGGAAATTGCGGTTGAAGATATGCTCTACTCTTCGGGGAACCCTGAGGATATACTGGCTCTTATTCTGGGCCTGTCTCCGGGAATCTCCTCTGTTATGCTGGTGGGGCATAATCCTCTTCTCAGTGATTTTATCATGTATATTTGCAGTTCATGTTACGGATTGTCCATGAAGAAGTCTTCAATTGTAAAAATTGAATTTGATCTGCCGCTGCCGGATTGGGGTTCTGTCGGCTACAGATCAGGAAAACTTATCTATTACAAAGTCTCTTCAAGAAACGGAGTTGAAAATTCGATGGAGTAATGAACGGATTATTGATCAGTACATATGTTCGATAATAATTTTTAATCCGATTGCTATGAGCACAACACCGCCGAAGACTTCAACTCTCTTTCCGAGAATCCTGTGCAGCCTGCACCCCATTTTAACACCGATGAAGCTGAAGATGAAAGTTGTAACACCTATAATAATTGCGGGAGTAATAATTTCATATCCGAGAAGCGAGAGGCTCAGCCCCACCGCAAGAGCATCGATGCTTGTTGCAACGGACAGAACAAAGAGTCTTTTTAAATCAAGAATATGATCATCCATTTCACAGCTTGAATCGTCATTTTTATCTGTTTTTAATCCTTCGATAATCATTCTTACTCCTATATACGCAAGAAGTGAAAACGCTACCCAGTGATCATAATCTTTTATCAGATCGGCAAAAAATCTCCCCATATTCCAGCCGATAACCGGCATAAACGCCTGAAACAGCCCGAAGGAAAAAGCGATAAGGAGAATATGTTTTACCGGGACTTTTTTAGGTGTGCACCCGTATGAAATTGAAACAGCAAAGGCATCCATGGCGAGTCCAGCCGAGATACCGAAAATTGTAATATATGACATGTTATCTTCGCCCCCTAAATCCCCCGGAGGGGGACTTGTAATTCTATTGATTAAACAGGATTTTTTGTTTTATTGAATTAAATATCATTCTGCTTTGCAAGCGCTGGAATGTTTAAGAATTTTTTTATCTTATTATTGCCCCCTGAATAAACTGAAATCAGAATATTTGCGAAGTCCCCCTCCGGGGTATTCGGGGGCTACGAGATTAAAACCTTTTCTGTATCCGGAACTTTAATCCCTTCCGGAAGATCCTCAGCCGAAAGCGCGGTGAGAGGGGATATCTCAATCTCCTTCACACCCGCAGGTATATGAATACCTTTCTCTGTGAGCCACTTTCTGTTAAGCGCAGTCATCAGTTCCCTTGCAGATTCTGCCGAATCCTGTCCTGATGGATTCTTTACAGGGGCGAACTCCTCATCTCTTAATCCTTCCAGAATCACATTTTTTGCAGATAGGGGGAGGGCGTCAAATACAAATTTTTCGAATTTATAGCCGGAGATTTCAGCATGTTTCCCTTCGACCATTGCTGTTATCTTTTTCTTTGCAATATGATAAGGGAGAGATATGCTGCTGGAATCTGTCAGCTCGGATATAAATGAAATGCTGAACAGGTGAATTGCCGGACTGCCGGCAGAATAGAGCATTTCTCCAGCTGAATCTTTTGCGTTAAGCTTATCCTCTGACAAATCGGAGTATTCGATTATTCCTGTGGTTCTGTTTGAAAATTCTACAAAGACACCGATCTTCTCTTCAGGATAAAGTTTTTTCAGCGCTTTACTGGAGATGTCGGCCTGATTAATTACATGAAATCCGATGAATACTGGGTCAATAATTTTAACAAGTGGATTGTCCACCTGAAAGTACGACAGAGTTTCAACCTTCAGCCCCTGAAGTTTTTTTAATGCTCCGGATGTACGTAGAGCAGTGAGGCTCCCGCCATGTCCGTCGGGGTTCATAAATATTCTGGGAATAGGTGCACGTTCGCCGGATCGAGCCCGAAGAAGTTCTGTTTTTTAAAAAATATTTCGGTGTCGGTATGGTTGTCACGTGAGGTCATTATAAGAAACGGGATTGATGTGCCGTACTTATTTTCAGATGCTTTAATCTTCTCCGCGTGAAAATGAAAAAGAGTTTTTCCTGAAACCGGTCCTATGGGGAATTTTCCTTTCGGCCCGTCATAGCCGAGTCTTGATCCCTGGCCCCCTGCAACAAGAAATGCCGCTACTCTCCCTTCTCTGATGTGGGCTTCACCTCTTCTTTTAGCATCTTCAAATACAAGTTTATCTTTATCAGTGACCGGTACCGGAATAAACGGCGCGGGTATAAATTCAATTTTTTCCTCATCCCCGGTGTGAGAGTAAATCTGTTTAAGAAGGGGAAAATTGATTGTTGAGAGATCCTTCAGAAGTTCGATCTTCTCTGAATCGAGAAGCTTATCCCAATACTGAAAAACATGCTCCTGGTTGAATCTGTAAACTCGCTCAATAACCTCATCGTAACCATCAAACCTTATCATACACCCTCCGGGATTCTTATCTGTCCTGTATTTATTTCAGTAATTATATATTCCCGCCGCCTTCGGCGGCGGGGACAATAAACTTTTTTTACTTCAGAAAAAGTAAGGAATAAACGCTGTCTTATTATAATATAATAAATTTACAGAATTTGCAAATACTAAAAAGTAAAGTTTTATTTAATTTAAAGTGATTTTCAACTTCTCCCTTGTCTGAATTAGGATTTATAGGATTAAGGGATTAAAGGATTTAGATTACCTTTCGGGCTTCGGCTACGCTCAGCCAGCGTGATCTTCCCCCGAAAAAGTGGACACTTTGTTAAGCGGAATGTATAAGCTGCCCTGCCAGAGTATAAGCCGGTCTGCTGTGGTTAAAAACCGCTCCCTGAGCGTAGCCGAAGGGTAAAGCGGTTTAAACTAATTGTTTGAAGCTATAAATCATGAAAATCCTTTAATCCTTGAATCCTTGTCAAAAAGGGCTTGAACTGTAAATGGTACTCTGTCATCTGTATATGTGAATTTATATTTTCTGTAAAATAAAGAAATAGTATCTCCCCGTCGCCATCGGCGGCGGGGAGAATATAGTCTGGTTTGTTTTAATACATTTTTCCGGAGCATTATATGATTAAGTCTATTGAAAAAGTTAATACTCTTATTGAGTCGCTTCCTTATATTAAGGAGTTCAGTGGTAAAACCGTTGTTATCAAGTACGGCGGTAATGCAATGACCGATGAGACTCTTAGGCTCTCATTTGCCCGGGATATGGCGCTTCTTAAACTTGTGGGGATAAATCCTGTTGTTGTCCATGGGGGAGGGCCCCAGATCGGGAGTCTTCTTGAACAGCTTGGAATCAAGAGTGAATTTATCGACGGACTCCGTGTTACGGATTCTGCCACAATGGAGATTGTCGAGATGGTTCTTGTGGGGAAGGTTAACAAGGAGATTGTCAATAACATACATATAGCCGGAGGGAAAGCCGTGGGAATTTCCGGCAAAGACGCGGGACTTATTACAGCACGTAAACTGTACCATGACGAACAGGGTGCAAAACTCGATATAGGCCTTGTGGGGACAGTTCAAGAGATAAATCCCGAGATTATACGTATACTGGAAAAGGATAAGTTTATTCCCGTGATCGCTCCCATCGGTGCGGATACTGCCGGAGTTACATATAACATAAATGCCGACATCGCCGCCGGAAAAATTGCCGAGGCTCTTAATGCGGAGAAGCTTATACTTCTTACCGATATTCAGGGAGTTATGATTGACGGAGCGCTTGTTTCATCTTTCCGTTCAGATGATATAGATGGGCACATCAAGTCGGGGCAGATCAAAGGGGGGATGATCCCGAAAGTGAACTGCTGTGTCGAGGCTGTGAAAAATGGAGTTAAGAAAGCTCACATAATAGATGGTAGGGTGGAGCATGCCGTTCTTCTGGAAATTTTTACAGATACCGGTGTGGGAACGCAGATAATCTGATTTTAGATCGGTTTTTCATTCTATGGCAGGAGGTGATGTACGGAACTTCCCTCGTTGAGAGAGCCGCGCAGATTTAATTTAAAGCAGATCATATTGAATACATTTCGTCAGGAATGATGCATTTTAACATTCCGATAATATCCATTATGATCTGTTTTTCGGGTAAGTTGAAACAGTGCGGTTTTATCGCAGTTTCCTGTATAGATAAAAACAAAGAGCTCCTCTCTTGTGGTAATATACTCAGAGAGCCTTCTTTGGATATGCCTGCCGTTTTAATTATTCCGTCAGTTGAACTTTTTTCATATCCGTGGTTTGTAAGTTCATCGATGCAGGCATTTATTATGATTTTCCGTTTTAAATCTGCTATTCTGAAAAATGCAGGCTTTATAAATCATCCGGAATATATAGAAGTTGTAGCTACATTATTATACTTCTCTTGCAAAAATACATTTATCAATGAATATTAATATTTGTAAACCAAATTCTGTTTATTAACTTCAGTAATAATGAGTACCGGATTATTTATAGTGGAAATGTTGACATTTCAGTTTTTATTTCTTATGATTTGTATAAGTAAGTGAATAAAATTCGCTTCTAAATGGCTGTATAATCTACGTATATAACCTGCGGCCTAATCTCTGCCGTGAGGAAAAAATCAGTTAAAGGGGTCTTATGCCAAAGTATAATTCAGATGTTTACAGTGCTTATGTGAAAAATTCGGATATTGAGTTTGACCGGTTTACCGCATTTCTTGTCAGATTGGGGGAGAGGCTTTATAATCCCGTAAAGATTATCATTATTGCAGTTGCAGCATCGGAGCTGATCTCTGTCTGTATTATGTACTTCTTAGGAGAAATGCTGCTTGGTCATCAGTATTTGACCTCATATATTATAACTATTGTCATTGCCTTTGTCTGTTCATTTTCTATTTCAGTCATCCTTATTTCAGTACTTAAAAGTTTTACAGATCTTATTCAAAAGCAGAAAAAGGTTATTGAAGAGGAGAAGAAAAAAAGCGACAGACTTTTGCTTAACGTGCTCCCTTACCGTATTGTAGACAACCTGAAATTGAATGGTGAGTCAAAGCCTGAATTGTTCAAAGATGTTACGGTGTTCTTTTCAGACTTTGTCGGTTTTACAGATATTGCTTCCACTGTTGAACCGGAGATGCTGATCTCTGAACTTAATGAAATTTTTACCGAGTTTGATGAAATAATGCAGAGGAACGGCTGTGAGCGGATAAAGACAATCGGTGACGCATTTTTAAGCGTATGTGGTATGCCGGAATCAAGAGCCGATCATGCTGAAAGAATGATTATGGCGGCAAAAGATATTGTTGTATTTCTGAACGAGAGGAACAAGAAAGGTGGGCTTACCTGGCAGGTGAGAATAGGGATTCACAGCGGGTCGGTAGTTGGAGGGATAGTAGGTATACATAAGTATATTTACGATATTTTCGGAGACAGCGTAAACACTGCAAGCAGAATGGAATCATTGAGTATGCCGATGAAGATAAAGGTTTCAGAGTTTACATATAATATTGTTAAGGATAAGTTTTCATTTGATGAACAGCCGGAGGTTGAAGTTAAGGGTAAGGGATTGATGAAAACCTATTTCGTTGAATAATCATGATAGAGAAGGAAACATGAACGTAAGAAAAATATTTACAGCACTGATTCTGATTTATACTTTGCCTCTTTTTTCTGTTATTCAGCCCGGTGGTAAGTCTCCATATTTTCAGGTGTCTGACGGTAAAGGCAGAGTGCTATATTCAACGGATCTTACTGGTAAAGCAGTTATCGGTTTTTATGAAACACGGGATACCGGAGACAAGAATAATGCCCTTAAGGATGAGCTGAACAGTTTCAGAAGGGGTACAAAAAAAAGCATAAAAGATGATACATTCAGACTCGCTGTTGTTGATTCGTCTGAAGCAAATGTAGCCACGGCATGGATATGGCGTAAAAACATGGTAAAGAGATCGGCAGAGCTTGGCATCAATATTTATGGTGACTGGGACGGTAAGATGAAGAGAGACTTTGCTTTTCCTGATAATGAATCGGTCTTTATCATTATAGATAAAAAAAATGTTGTACGCTATATCTATGCTGGAAGGGTTCCTGAGTCTGAATTTGCCGGGATTAAAAACATTATAAAGAAAAGCCTTGAAGACTGATATCAATTCTGAAATCGTATAACTTCTATATTATCTGTTTTATGTGAATTATCATATTGTTTATGATAATTCAGAAGTTGTATAATATTACATCATGGAGATTTTATGAATTTCAAAATGCTGCGTATCTTTTTTCTGGCTGCTCCATTTTTGATTTATAGCGCATTCCGTACGATGATATCTATATTCATGATTTCTGATTATACAATGGTAAAATTTACGGCTGTATTTTCAGTACTGGTAATCATATCTTTGATAGTATTTCAGTTAAGGATGAAAGACAAAAATTATTTTTCTTTTGCGGTGTCGGGAGCTCTGCTGTTTTTTACTTCAGTAATTTTTTATGCTGATCAGGGTATTTTGAAAAATTCTGTTTCTGATGCCGGATTATCGGCTTTCATTTTTTCAAGGCCGGAATCTGTTTTGTATGTTTCACTGCTTCTGATGGCTTTAATTCCCCCTCTTTTTGGCCGGAATCCTTTTACATATTATTTTGCAAAAGAAATAGTCCCGGAGATGTTCTGGGAGACAAGGCTCTTTCGTGTTGTTAATATTGTAATAAGTTATTTCTGGGCTATCATTTTTGCTTTGTCATTGGGGTCGCAATTTTCCAATAATGCGGTTTTTGCTCATATAGTACCCGTTGTTCTTCAGCTTCTGGTGGGAGTTCCCGCGACAAAATTTCTTATTCCGTTTCTTCAGATTAAACTGGCTTTTGTGGAAAGGGGTGCTCCTAGGGATTTTCTTCATTCAGCTGAACAGGCTCTAATCGGAATGCCCTATGTCTTTGATAAAAAAGCTGCAGGTGATCTGAAAATCGTTATACAGTTTTTCATAACCGGAGGGGAGAGTATCGAAGGTTATCTTGAAATCGGTGACGGTAACTGCAGTTATCATAACGGGGTACACCCGGTGCCGTCAATGACAATGAAATCTCCCGCGGATATATATCTGAAGATAGCCAGAAATGAAATCAGCGGCACTGATGCTTTTTTCAGGAAGCTGATAGTTATTGAGGGTGATTTCAGTATTGCATTAAAAATGGAGCAGCTCTTCGGGGCGGGCGGGCCTCAGGTAGAAAGTGATAAAAAAGCGAAAAGGAACAGAGAACAGAAGAAAAAAATCGACTCAGACCATATACTCATCCCTAAAAATTATTACTCAATGCAGCCGGGTGAAGTCAGGAAAGTACTATTGATTCAGGCCAGCCCGAGAAAGGCCGGGGTAAGCAAGACCGATATTCTGGCTCAGGCATTCCTTGAAGGCTGTAGAAGTGCCGGCGCTGAGACTGAAACGGTTCACCTGGCGGATAAAAACATAAATTCATGCATAGGCTGTTATACCTGCTGGACAAAAACACCGGGTCAGTGCATATATAATGACGATGCGGCAGAAATCATGAAAAAGGAGGATGAGGCGGATCTTGTTGTTTATGCCTCACCTTTATATATCTTTGGAATAGTATCTTCACTTAAGCAGTATTTTGACAGGAGAATTCCCCGGCTTGAACCTTTTCTGGTAACGGGGGAATCGGGAATGACATCCCATCCGACAAGAGCCGGTTATAAGAAATCTAAAAATGTTGCAGTGCTCGGGGTCTGCGGATTTCCAGAAGTGAGTCACTTTGATTCAGTGTCGGCCTATTTTCATCATGTTTCAAATACTGCCGGAGATAACAGTTTTAATATTGTTGCTGAGATTTACCGTCCCGCATCGGAGATTCTGAATAACGGATTTTATGGAAATGAGACCGGGCGTATTCTGGAACTTGCCGGCGTTGCCGGAGAACAGATTGTTAGATCCGGGACCATTGAAAAATCAGTAATAGATGGAATTGCCGAAGTGCGCGTCGATACAGATGTTTTTAGAGATCAGGCAAATAAAACATGGGAGTTGTGCATAAATGAAGGTTTAACACTTTCCCAGGTCCAGGAAAGATTTAGCGGCAATGCTGGGGAGAAATAATGCTTTAAATTTAATTTAAGCATGTCGAGTTGAATACATTTTATCAGGAATGATGCATTTTGACATTCAGATAATATCATTATGATCTGTTTTATGCGGTGAGTTGAGTTAAAAAAGTCCGTTGTTTTTCGCAGTTTCCTGTATGGAAAATTTTTACTAATTAATTATCCGTTCTAAATTAGCAGGATATTTTTGAATTAATGTTTCAATATTTTGATTTAATAACGGGACAATTCCATCGCACCTATAATAACTAACTGCATCTAAGTCGGGTTCAACAGTATTAAAAACATCGATGTTCGGATTAAGTTTTATGTAAACCCTGTTACATAGAGGTGAGCGTAAGTTATTAGGGATTTTACAATTTTTCAATAATTCTATTGAATACATTGTATTTTTATCATCAATAAAAGTTATAGCATAATAATCCCAAACATGAGTACCAATTTCATCAAGTACTTCACATTTCTTTAACGAAAGCAAAATATCTCTAATTATATCCTTATTATAAACGGTGTATTTATAATAATTTTTTAACCCTTGAGTTCTGGCTACAATTTTAATTTCTGTAATAGTTTTGAATGGTAATTCCAAAAATTGTTTTTCGCTTCGTTCTACAATAGACCAATACTCAGCTTCTTTCGGGCTGAATAAAAAAATAAAAATGATAATACTATAAATACCCATGGTAATTATTGTAAGAAACCACTTCTTTAATATTTTGACAAAAATATAAGCGGTTATCAAAATAATAATATAATAACATAGTATTGTGAAGGAATTTATGTATTCAGACATTATGCTTTTAATAATTATTACTAATTGAATTAATGATAATGATATTAGTATTATAATATTTTTCAATACAAACTCCATCCAAAACTTTTATATCAAACCCACATGACAGTTAAGCCGTCACAAACTTCCATAAAAACTTAGTCGAGGGTTTTTACTTAACATATATCAGTATTATGTATTTTAGTAAATCAACGACATTTAAATTTAATATAAACAGGTCGTATTGAATACTTTTGTCAAGAATGATACGGATTCGTTTTACCTATATAACCTTCATTATGATCTTTTAACTCCAGAGAGTTTTGTTATAACTCTCCGATTTTTAATGCAGATTCCCGGGCAGAAAATTTTTTAATCTTTTTCCGGCTCTGATTTATTGACCGTCATTTCGTCCCATATACTGCTGTTCTCAAAACCAAGACGCCAGAATCCCACTGAGCCGGTAAACTCTTTGAACAGCAGCAGCTTCTCCCGGAGAGAGTTATTGTTGTCGCAGTATACGGTTACATTAACTGTATCCTTATAGGTGATTATATCTCCTGTTTCGTCTGAATACTCGTGAGTAATATTCTCTTTAGAAAAAATTTCTTTCATGTTCGTTTTTCTTACGGATTTATTATAGTTATTGTCCTGCCATGACCGTCCGTAAAGGGGTAAGCCCATTACAAGTTTATTCTTCGGGATAGTTTTTTCCGCGTAGAGCGCGACTTTCTTACACCATGATAAAGAAGCAACCGGTCCCGGTTTGCTTGTACTCCAGTGCTGATCATATGTCATAATAAAAACTTTATCTACTATAGAGGATATTATTTTATAATCATAGGCATCCTCTACATATTTTCTCCTGGCCGGTAAAGCGATGCTGAGCACTTTTCCCGGTTTCATTTTCTGCTTCAGATTTTTAAGAAACAGCAGGAAAGCCTCTTTGTCATCGGCGGCAATCGCTTCAAAATCGAGCTGTACTCCGTCAAAATTTTCAGATACTGTTACAATGTCATTAATCAGTTTATCGCGCATTTCGTATTCCGGATTCAGAACAAAACTTTTGATTCCGTTTTTTGAAAGGAGCACGGGGGGTTTGACATTAATATTCAGTCTCCCCTTGTAATTGACTGAGCAGCTGAAATAAAAAATATCAGTTACAGGTTCAGATCCGCTGAAGTGCTTCTCCGTCCCCCTGATCATATAGCCCCATATTTCATCGAATTGGATTTTCTGTTTATTTAAGGGAGTGATCTCTTCAGATACGGCTTTGCTGTTTATTAAAAATAACTGTGTAACTATGAGTATAGAGAGAATAAATTTTCTTTTCATTAATAATCTTCCGTTTTCATTATTACTCAAAAACCAGTGCTAGTACTGTTCTCAGCCGGATCATAGGCGCGGCGTAGATAAAATTCAACAGTTTTTGAGTAGTTCCTTGTTTTCTTTTGTTATCGGTGTTTTTTAATTCTGATGAATATAAATTTTGAATATTCAGATGATTTTAATTACGGCCTTTTAACTTCAGAAAGTTATATTAGAAATTGCTGGCATAGCTATTGTCTGGAATAGTAAAAATTTATTGACTTAAAAAATAAGACAGACTGGCAATATTAGGATTTTGGCAAGTTAGTTTAATTTACTTGTATAATATTTTTTTTTAAGAGGAAGCGGGTTTATGGAAAACATTTATTTTAAACTTAGAGATTTTTTCAATTCTATGCCGAATGGGTTTCCCCCCTCAAAAAGCGGCATTGAAATTGAAATACTTAAAATGATTTTCACTGAAGAGGAAGCTGAGATGTTTATGAAGCTGAAGCTTTCGTTTGAAACTCCAGAGAAGATTTCAAAAAGAACCGGTTTAGATATGGAATATCTTAAAAGAATACTACCTGTCATGGATAAGAAAGGTCAGGTATTTGGAGTATCCCTTGGTGCTGTTAGTTTTTATAAAATTCTGCCGTACGTATTCGGAGTTTATGAATTTCAGCTTGGCAGGATGAATAAAAGATTTGCTGAACTTAATGAGGAATATGGGAATGAAGTATTCAGTGAAGATTTTTTCAGCAAAACACCTCCACTGATGAGGGCCATACCTATAGGTGTTGAAGTTAAAGATGATACGAAAATTGAACCTTATGAAAGTGTTGCAAGCCTCATAGAAAGTGCGAAATCATGGGGAGTTAGAGATTGTATCTGCAAAACGGAAAAATCCTTACTTGATAAAAGATGTGATAAGCCTCTTGAAGTCTGTATGTCATTTGCCCCTGTTGAACATGCATTTGACAATGCCGAAGTGGGGCGTGCGATTACTAAAGAGGAAGCATATGAAATTCTTAAGACAGCAGAAGATGCGGGGCTTGTACATATGACTTCAAATGTTAAGTCAGGGCAATACTATATTTGTAATTGCTGTAAATGCTGCTGTGGGCCATTAAGTAAATATATAGCAGTCAGTAAAAATGCTGCTGCAAAATCAAGCTATGTTGCTGTAGTTGATAATGATGCATGCATATCATGTGGAGTTTGTATTGATCGTTGTCAGGCAGATGCAATTGAGATGGCGGATTATGCTGTAATAACCGATTGCCTGGGATGCGGGTTATGCGTATCGACATGTCCTACTAATGCCATTAAACTTCAGAAGCGAAGAGCAGAAGATATACAAGCTGTCCCTGAAAATGAAAGTGAATGGATGGAATTAAGAGCAAAGGGAAGAGGTATGGGGGATGATTATAAAAAGCTGTTTTAGTGAAGAATTTCAGTTTTTATTCGCCTAGTTGTCTGGTGCCGTAAAAATTTTTAAAATAGTAAATTTTAGTTTGAATCAGGCCGCTAGACATTTTAGCGGCATAGTGCCGATGTTATCAAAGACTGTTTACGGGAAAACCGGCACTCTCTGATTATAATCTATTTACTCTCACTGCTCCGGATTAGTTCAAATGTTTTGTTCCCGGAATTGTAGTTAAAGATATCACCGGTTTCTATTATATAGTACCATCCGAGAATTTTAAGAGTTTTATTATTATACCGCGTGAGGAGGTGCCTCATCTGCTCAACTATATTAAACTGCTCCGTAATCCACTCTCTCTCCCTTAAATCAATGGTTTTTAAATTATAGTGGTTTTCTATATTCTTTTTAACCGGATGAGCCAGCTCCAGCCATTTCTTTGTATGGGGTGAATTTTTCAGCAGACTCTCATTCCACAGCGCATTACACCCTCCGCAGTTCGAATGGCCGCATACAACAATATTATCAACTTTAAGCACTGTTAACGCATATTCAATTGCAGATGTCGTTGCCACATATTCAGCTGTCTCCCTGTATGGGGGTACGAGATTGGCAATATTTCTTACTATAAAAAGTTCTCCCGGGAGTGTTTTTGTAATAAGGGCCGGATCAATTCTTGAATCGGAGCACCCGATAAAAAGCGTGTGCGGCTCCTGTTTTCTTTCAAGCGAGGTGAAATGGTCCTTGTATTTTAAAAATTCATTTTCCTGAAAATTTATAATTCCATCGAATAGTTTTTTCATGCGTTTTCCCTGTTTTTATAAAGTAAGTATTCATATTTTATTAATCTTTAATTTTTCAGCAGCAATTTATTTTTTTGGAGAAATCTCCGCATCCTGCCATTTTCAGCATATGTGAAACATTTTCACCCCCGGGTATAATCCGTCATTCGATTTTTAGTAACTGCTCATTTTCTGGAGGTAAATTTAAATACCCTTACCCGGTCGCCGCTGAAGCGCGGCCACCCTCTCCCCGGCTTTGCTTGGGAGAGGGTAATAAAACAACTTAAACTAACCCTCTCCCAGCCAAAGGCAGGGAGAGGGTGGCCGGCTGTTAGGCACGGCCGTGTGAGGGCATAGTTACCACCAGTTTGTGAGTTGATATAATTTTTATCGAAAATTTTTAAAAAATTCATTCCTGACTTCAGATACTGATATCAATATCTGATATCAGTATCTGATAGTAAGGGGTTAATTATGACAACAAAAAAATTAAAATTTCTTCAATGGACGGCAATACGGCTGCGGCGCATATAGCCTATGCGTTTACGGAAGTAGCTGCAATTTATACTATTACGACTTAAACAATGACAGAGGCTGCATGTAACAGCAAGCATCCGGCAGATAAATAATCCCCCTAACCCTAATGCAATAATAGGGCACAATGTTCAAAAACTCTTTTACATTCAATTCCTGCAGAGCACTATCAATCTAATAGTGCTGTAAATTTCATTATAATATCTGAAGGGAAGGGTATGAGCTTAATTTTAAAATCAATTTTATTGGTAGATGATGATAGAGTAACTGCAAAACTTAAAGCTAAGAATTTGGAAAAGGACGGTTTTAATGTTGTCGCAGTTGATTCAGGTTTTAGTGCTTTCAATGCCATTGAAGAATTAAAATTTAAATTTGATCTGGTCTTGATGGACATTGATTTAAACAGTGGATTAAGCGGAATAGAAGCTGCTGAAGTAATCCTTTCTAAATATAAAATACCGGTATTATTTCTTACCTCCAATTCCGATTCAGCCACAGCTAAAAAAGCAAGATCAGTTTCATTTTATGGATATATTCCCAAGGATGCCAGGCATTATGTCCTTGTTGAAGCAATTGAAATGGCGATTGAGCTTAATAAAATATTACTAATGCTTGGCTCGGGTTTTAATATTTCAAAATATAAAAAAGGATTATATTAATTCTACGGCCTCTTCCATCCCGTAATTCAGTCGGATATTTCTTGTTTTATGAATTGGGGTATTAACCCTAATAGAAAAATAGGGTATTTTTTTTAAAATTAATGCTGTACATAATATGTTCGTTTTAGTGTCTGGAATATGAATATCAATTCGGTTTTTGGCAGTTGCTATATGAAAGTAAAAGATGGAGAATCAAATGGGAGTTCGCAGCCAGGATCACACCAGCATATTAAATAATCCGGATATATATCGCATGTTTATTGAGAACATTAATGATGTGGTTTTTCTTCTGGATCACTCCGGAATTATTATTTATACCAATCATGTTCTCGAAAAAATTTCCGGTTATAAATCTGAGGAAGTTCTGGGCAAACATTTCAGTTTTTTCATATGTGAAGATGATTTACCGGGTCTTCTGGAGAGCTACAAAAATACCATGGCCAATGAACTGGAGCCTTATGAATTCTGCTGTAAAGCAAAAAACGGTGGAAAGCGGTACTGCAGAACTTCAAGTAAACCATTAATAATTGACAATAATAATGCCGGACTAATCGGGCTGCTAACCGATATAACAGAAAAAAAAATAATGGAAAAATCTCTTCATAAAAGTAATCAAAGATACCGCCTGATCACGGATAATATGACTGAGATCATTCTTCTTATGGATCTTGATTTTAATATTGAGTATATAACGCCGTCAGTTGAAAAGGTCCGTGGCTTTACAGTTTCTGAAATTATTAATATGCCTCTTAAAAAACATTTTACAGAAGAATCATGGCGTAAGGTGTCTAAGGAAATTGCTCTGATATTTGATCAGCTGAATTCCGGTGATTTTACTTATTCTAATTATATCGATGTGGAGTATATAAATAAAGACGGGTCAATTGTATGGCGTGAAGTGGCTGTAAAATTGCTTCTCGATAAAGACGGGAAAGCAACAGGCTTCCTATGTTCAAGCAGGGACGTCAGTGAAATTAAAAAGTCATACTCTTCTCTAAAAAAGTCCCAGGAACTATACAGTCTGATCACGGATCATATTGATGAAGTCATCTGGATCATGGATAAAGATCTGAAAATTTCCTATGTCAGCCCTTCTGTTGAAAAGATTCGCGGTTTCACTCCCGATGAATTAATAAAAATGAATATATCCGGCCATTTTTCTCCGGAGTCCTATAAAATTGTTCAGAACATTATTAAAACAGATCTTATACCGGACAGTTTTACCAGTGGTAAGAAAGAAATTAAGGGGCCTTATCATCTTCAAATGACATGCAAAAATGGAGATTTTAAATGGCATGAACTGATTTTAACGGTGGTACGCGATATAGAGAATGGTGGTATAATTCTTCTCGGTGTTGCAAGGGAAATTACTGAAAGGAGAAAAATTGAACAGGCATTAAAGACTTCGGAGGAAAAATTTGCCAAGGCTTTCAGATATTCTCCGAATATTCAGGTCCTTACCCGTTTGAATGATAATGTAATTATTGAAGTTAGTGATACTATAGTTGAACGTACCGGTTATCAGAAAGCGGATATAATCGGTAAAACTACAATTGACATCAATTGCTGGGTTAATGATGAAGATCGGGTTGATGTTTGGTGGCTGCTGATTAATACCGGAGAAATAAAGAATAAAGAAATTAAAATGAGAGATAAAAACGGTGTTATTTATAATGTATTGTTTTCTGCAGAAACAATCTATATTGACCAGGAATTATATATAGTCTCCACCATCTTTAATTTAACAGAAGTCCGTAAACTTGAAAATATGATTATAGAATTAAGTGAAAAGGAAAAATATAGAATTGCACATGAGCTGGACCATGGTCTTGTAAATTTTTTAAACAGCATTTCATTATTAAGCAAAGAGTTAAAACGCAGGCTTGATGCCAGGTTTGCTGATGAATCCTATCTGGCATATGATATATCAAACCTTATAGATAAAGCAGTTTCGCAGACGAAGGCTATTTCAAGGGGATTAAATCCACTTCTCCCCGGTGAAGACAGTTTTATTCAATCTCTGGAATCTCTTAGCTCATCTATATGCAATGTCTCCGGAATAAATTGTGTATTTTCAAAAAGTAATTCAATACCTGAAATTAATAGTACAATAGCCCGGAATTTACTCCTTATCGCAAAGGAGGCGATTAACGGTGCAGTCAGGTTGAGGAACCCTTCAAATATTATAATGATTGTTGACTATGAAAAGGGAAAATTTTCACTTATAATCCGTGATGATGGTACATCAGTTGAAGATATAAAAAATGATGTTAGTTATATAATTATTAAACATATAGCAGGTACAATTAATGCTTCTTTGGAATTTGATTTTTCGATCAGATCAAATTCTCTTCTCTGCTCAATAACTTTAGAAGAGATGGCTAAGAGCCGGTTAATAAAAAACTGTAATGGGTTTACTTTAGAGTCTCCTTTGAAAAAGAGAATTGTAGTAGTTGATGAACAACCCCTGGTTCGCCGGGGTCTGATAAAAATATTAGAGGAAACCGGAAATTTTGAGATATGTGGTGAAGCTGAGAATTATAGTAATATGATCAAGGCAGTCCGGAAATATAAACCGGATCTTCTAATCTGTGATTTTTATCTGAATGATTTCCTGAATGTTGATTTATGCAAAGCAATATCTTCGGTTGATCCCGCTATTTCAGTACTTGTTATTACAAACCAGGATGAGCTTATTTATGGCGAGAGATTAATCCGGTCCGGTGCAAAAGGTTATTTAATGAAAAGTGATACTGAAAAAACTATACTTGAAGCTGTTTATACTGTCTTAAACGGGCGGGTTCATGTAAGCAGATCTTTTTCAGTTAATATAGCCTCGCAGATGAGGTCTTTTGATCATTCACAAAAAGACATGATAACCAATACTCTTACTGAACGGGAGCTGGAAGTGTTTACAATGATTGGAAAAGCATTCTCTACTAAAGAGATTGCTTCCGAGTTATTTTTGAGCGTTAAAGCTGTTGAAGCAATTAGAAAAAAGATAAGGACTAAGCTGAAAATGGAGGATTCAAAGAATCTTGTTAAGCTTGCACGCAACTGGATAAGTAGCCATGTTCATGAATGTACTTTTCAGTAATAATAATCTTGAGTAATAATAATGGAAAAAAATAAAGGCTTATCACCGGATAATAATGCTGTAAGAAAAATTGTTTTCCCTGTTAAACTCGGTATCGAACCAATGCAGAGACTTCTTATTGCAGATTTTGCAGATGATGTCGAGTATGAAGCTTTGGAACCACAATTGTTTAATGACAGTATTAATGGAAAGGGATTGCGGGTTTTAAGATATCGAAAGGACAAGAAAGTCGATGTCTATTGGCAGCCTGGCGTATTTGTAGATATAAATACATTTAATATCGGTGCCGGGATTGGAGATTTTGAAGAAGTTGAAATGAGTGCTTCATGTTTTGAAGTTGATGAATATGGTATAAATCTGCACCTGGCATTTAATGATAAACAAAACCGCACTGTTGAAATGAGAATTAAAGAAAATACTCCCAACAATAGGCGAATCCGATTCTTGGCACCAGTAGGTAATGACATAGAAAAACCGAAACAATTTTTTCTTGCATATATGCTCGATTTCGATTTTGTCAAAAAGCGAGGAACATCCTTCTCCGCAAGTATAGGAGATCGGCATTTAAAGCCGGCATCCTTCCCGCTTCTCAGAAATTTTAAAAAAGTTTTTTTTGCCAGATACTCACTTCGGCCATCCGTTGGAGTAATGAATCCACCCATGAGTATCCCTTTAATATTCGAAAGTCAGTTCCCTGCGATTAAATATGTTGAAGGTATGAATGTAAGTATTAATAAAAATGGAAATATTGAATCAATTAATAGAGAATATGAAAATATAAATTATGAAATTAAATTTTTTCCGGCATTCCCTAATATGCTTGATTTGCAGGATAATCAGCCGGTAAAGGGAAAATGGGAATTTAAAATAGCTCAGGATTTAATTACATCGGGGACATTTTCCCTTAATAATTATAATGGTGTTGTGTCTGCTGAAATTGATGTTACAGGTTTATGGAAACCCGTAGGTTTGCCTTTCAGCTTGAATCTGTTTACCAAGATTGCAGGTTTTTTCAGGAAATGGCCTGCTACATACAAATGGATTGCTACTGTTGATTTTAATGATTCTTTTAAGATGTCGTCCTCCTGGATTAGAAAAGAAAAATAGTTTCAAGAATAGCATAATTGATTAACATTTAAAATTACATCAAACAGGTGCAGCGGTAATGAAGACACAATATAAGCAGCTAACAATATATTATTTTTCAGGTACTGGAAACGCAAAGCATTGCGCTGCCTGGATTTGCGAAACTGCAGATAGACTCGGCATTAAGTCTGATATGATTGATATAAGCAAAACAGAAGTCGGAAGCATTATTCCACCATCTGCCGGAACCTTAGTAGGATTCTGCTCCCCTACACATGGATTTCACTTTCCGGAAATAACACGGAAATTCATCTTCAGGTTTCCGTCTACTGCAGGTGCTGATGCTTTTGTTCTAAACACACGTGCCGGCGTGAGGTTGTTTAAAATTGTTATCCCCGGACTAAGCGGAGTGCTTCACTACATCTCTTCAATAATTCTGATGACCAAAGGATACCGCATAACAGGACTTATTCCTGTTGATTTACCGTCAAACTGGATTTCACTTCATCCGGCAATTGAACAAGCGGGAACAGAGATCATCTATGAGAAACAGAAGATCAAAGTAACCGGATTTGCCGAAAAAATACTGACCGGAAGGCCGGTATATCGCGCACTGTATGATATAGTGCAGGATACAATAATTTCACCTGTCACGCTCGGATATATCCTCATTGGCAGATTTTATATATCAAAGTCGTATTTTGCCTCACGGAAATGCAGCAAGTGCATGCGCTGTATCAAGGAGTGCCCGGTTAATGCAGTCAGCGTCGTAAACGGAAGAATGTTCTGGTCATGGAAATGCGAAAGCTGCATGCACTGCATGAATATCTGTCCCGAAAGAGCCATTGAGACGCCGCACGGATTTATAATCGCTTTTGTTTATATTGTTTCAATTACATCGTCATCAGCAATAACTTATTTTATAACTAATTTTTACACAGGACCATATCATTCATGGATAAATAATGAACTTATTAGTTTAACCATCATATATGCTCTTGCCCTGCCGTTTTATTTTATAACATACAGAATCATGCATTATTTAATGCGATTCCGCATTATAGAAAGAATCATGACTTTGACTTCATTAACTCATTTAAAATACTGGGGTAGATATAAAGCTCCCACGAAATTCTGATGTGATCAGGATTCAGGTGACATTGGTCATATATGCGCAGTAACGTATTATTCGATTTTTTACAGGAGATGTAATTGTGAAACAAGAGAAAGTACAGATAGGAAATATTCCAGCAGTTTTATATGGATCAAATCAGGATAAGGTCTATTTGTTTGTTCATGGAAAACATTCAAATAAAGAGGAGGCCGTGGATTTTGCAGGCATAGCGGAAAACTCCGGATATCAGGTGTTGAGTTTCGATTTGCCGGAACACGGTGAACGTAAAGGGCAGGAGTATAAATGTACAGTTCAAAACGGAATCAACGATTTAGTTATAGTATATACATTTATTATAAACAAATACAAGAGTATTTCTTTATATGCTTGTAGTCTTGGGGCTTATTTTAGTTTAGCTGCTTTTAAGAATATAGAATTTAGAAACTCTCTTTTTATCTCTCCAATTCTTGATATGGAAAGACTGATACAGAATATGATGATCTGGTCAAATACAACTGAAGATGAATTAAAAAAGAGAGGAGAAATTGAAACATCATTCGGAGAGACTCTATCCTGGGATTATTATCAGTTTGTTAAAAATCATCCGATTGAAAAATGGAATAATAAAACATTTATTTTGTATGGCGGGAATGATAATCTCACAGAAAGAGATGTTCTTAATTCCTTTGCAGAAAAATATAAATGTAATGTGGATATCTTCGATGGTGGAGAACATTATTTTCATACGCCTGAGCAATTGGGATATCTTGGTAACTGGGTAAGAAAGGTGATTTAATATCAGCTTCTGGTCTTGCACCAGCGGAGTTAGCTTGTAAAGTTAATTTAAAGATCTCTTGACTTTCAGTTATAGTTCATTTATAAGTTATTTCAATAAACAATAGTTGTGAGAAATTTCAGGTAATTATTATGGATAAATAATTAATAAAATTACTTATTTGAAGCAGTTATAATTCTTTTGATTCACTCTTTATGAGGCTGATATTATGGAAATGTATTCAAGGTCTTGCCCTAATTGTTCTGGTAATCCTGTAAATATTTTTGCTCAAATTTCTGAAGCAGATAATCCAAAAAAATGTAAAACATGTAACGGTGAGGGCAAATTATATTATGTTGATGGTTCTTTAGTATCTAAAGAAATTTTTCGTGAAATTAATATTTTTGTAATGTCGGAAAAGGATAATTCTATAAGCAGTAATGAAAAAATATGTTACAGATGTGGTATTGGTCTTGATCCGGATTTTGAAGATGCTTATGATGGCTGTTGTTCAGAATGTTACGATTCGGGGACTTAAATATATTTTTATTCTTTTTTATTACCGATGCTGATGTATACTTTTTGTAAACCCACACTCCTAAGTTAATCAACAATGAAATCCCTCCGACCGGCTGCCAGATTCCGGTAAAGGCCTCTCCATCTGCAAGTCTCTTCGGCTAATTCATTCTCTAAAAAAATTTTCAAGTAAATATCTTTAACTCGAGACTTTATGTTTTAAATTTAACTATTACGCGACGACTTTCTCGACCTTATTATTTGAAAAATCAAAATAATTTTACTTGTCCGGTTGTTCAGGTAACCGTTTGCATATTGAATTTTTTTGAAATCTGTTTCTGCTGCATACGATAACTGCTCGGGATTTAATCTCCAGTGATGTCTCTATGTGACAAAGCTGGTATATGACCGCTGAATTAAAAATATATTTGAAAAACTGTAAGGTGGTTCTATATAATGTCTTTGTTGATTTGAATGTCATTATAAAGTATTTAAGGATTTATCGGTGAGAACAAGTTCTGTTTTGAAAAGATTTTACAGCGGTTTAATTTCTGCAGTATTACTGTTTATTATAACAGTCGTTTTAGCAGAGATTCCGGGTAAAGCCGAATTGAACGATGTCGATATATTAAACAAAGATCAGGTCATTATCAATGAAGTTGATGATGGTTCAGCGGGGGATGACTTTTTTTCTAAAGATCTGACTCGCGGGTGTACCTTGGGATTACTAATACCTTCAACATTATTTCTCGGAATTAAATCCTGGGATTGGGGTGAAAGCAACAATCCAAAAGTTGCAGATGAAGGATGGTTTGGCAGAGATACTGTTTTCGGCGGTGCAGATAAAGCCGGACATTTTTTTGCCCACTATGCACTGCAAAGAGTAACATATTCTATATTTGATTGGACCGAAAGCGGTGATGACCGTAAGTGGGCTTATTCTCTGGGATCATCTTTGGCTGTGGGGATGTTTATTGAGATTGGAGATTCATTTTCAGATTACGGCTTAAGTGTTGAAGATATTGTGATGGATTGCACCGGTATCTTAACAGGGGCTATGCTCGATTATTCCCCTATTCTCGATGGCTTTTTCGGATTCAGTGTGGAATATGTTCCGACAAAAGGTTTTATAGCAAAGGCTGATAATAATGACCTGGTCAAATCCTATGTCGATTTTGTGAATGATTACAGCGGTTGGCAGTATATGCTTAATTTTAAAATTGCAGGTTTCAGAAATTTAGGTTTTGATGTTCCGCTCATTCTGAGATTGCTCAGCGTAGATGTCGGGTGGTATACAAAAGGGTATTCGGTAAATGATACCGGTAAATATTCAATTCCGAAGGAGGAGTGGGAGAGAAACCTTTTTGTCGGAATTTCAATCAATTCTGCTCAGGTAGTTGCCGAGATGTGGCCTTCGGAGTACAGAAATAAAGGATATAAGGTAATTCATACAACGCTGCAGTATTACCATTTGCCATATGAACGTCTTCCGGTGCCGACAAGATATGTCAGGGATCTCAATGAATAAGTTTTATTCAGGATCTCCATTCACACAGCCGGTGCGTCCGAAAACTATCCCCAGCAGGATAAATACAACTATAGAAACTAATGCATAGCCAATGATGCCGATATTCCGTACTTGCATATTCGCCAAAGGGACGCCGATCAATCCCGCGAGACTTAAAATCCCGCTGATAAACATGAAAACCCGTACGGCTGTCTCTAATCTATTTCCTTTGAAAACAGGTGCAGCAAAGAGCATTGAAATGGCAAAGAACCAGTCCCATGCCAGGATATCTAATGCATAAACCACTGATGGCCATTTAAAAGAAAACAAAAATGGAGCACATGTCAATCCGGAAGCTTCGATAGGATGACTTACCGACAGAATGACAAAATGAACGCTGGATGTAATACCTGTAAGAATAATCATAAAGACAAGTGCTATAAGACTGTATACCTTGACCTCGGACGATGCGTAGGCATGAACTGCGATCATGCTGATGGTTAATAGTAGAGCTATGAGAATGATCAGAAGTTCCATAATCGTGAAATATGGATTACCGATCGGGTCCATGGGTGACTTGAGAGAGAGAAAACCAAGAATCGTAGTTATTGCGTATGCCACAAGAAGGATGGACACTGACAAAGTTGAGATTATTCCGATTGCACGGTGCTGAGGTGTGAAACTTTCATGGGACATTTTATTATCATCCTCTTTCTTAAATAGTGTAAATCGCATATGGACATAGCTGCTGCAAAATTACATTAATATACACAGGAGTTCCATTGAGTTTACAGAACTTTATACTGAATTATTCAAATAGGTCAAATATATTTCTATCTCGATATAACGGGGAAATTATTCAGCTCAGAATAATTAGAAAAGTAAGTGATAAAAAATATGCATCATAATTCATTTGGCGCTCACCAGAAAAATACCGTCATATTTGTGCGGAATTTTTCTGGTGATCTATTTCCTTAGTACTTATAAACCCATCTCAAGAAGCCATTGGGTAAGTTTTTCTTCTCTTGATTTAATGTCTCCCGATTCTCCACTGCATTTTCCCAGTTTTTTATCTGCAACAATCCGGCCATCGAGCATAAAAAGTACACGCTCTGTTTTTGAAGCAACTCTGGCATCGTGAGTAACCAATAATATTGATGTACCTGATTTGTTAATTTCTTCAAGAAGTTCCATAATTTCACCGGCTGATTTTGTGTTCAAAGCACCTGTAGGTTCATCTCCAAATATTATATCAGGATTGTTAATCAGTGCCCTGCAGATTCCTGCCCTTTGAAGCTGCCCGCCGGATGCCTGAGTTATATCATTATCTGCAAGTCCGGCAATACCGGTTTTCTCCATCAATTCACGGGCTTTTTTATTTATCAGCTTGCGGCTTGTGCTTTTCGCCATATACCCGGTCATGATGATATTGTCAAAAATTGATAGATTTTTCAGAAGGTGACTGTGCTGGAATATAAATCCCATTTTATTCAGTCTTAAGCCCGACAACTCTTTTTCAGTTAAGGTGGAGAGTTCCCGGCCGTTAAATAAAACTTTTCCGGAGGTCATTCTGTCCATTCCGCTTATGTTATATAACAATGTTGATTTTCCTGAACCGGAGGGCCCCATAATCGAGACGAATTCGCCCCGTCCAATCTGGATGTTGATATCTTTTAAAATCTGCAGTTCGTTCTGTTTTCCAATAACATATTTTTTGTTCAGATTTTTTGCTTCTAATAAAATTTCCATAATAATTCTCCTTTATTTTACAGTCATATAAGTTTTCGGCAGCTCTGTTTTTCACCGCCGGTTATTCTGCTACTATCTCCGATATACTTGATTTTTTAATCCCGGTAATGCTTATCGCACTTGTAATGGTTACACTTATGATCAGCAGAAGAGGAAGAATTAGATATGCCTGTACAGTATTGATTATAAATCTGATTTGAGAGGCTCCCATAAAAGACCATATCATGCTGATTATATTCTGTCCTGCTGTGTTGGAAAAAACTGTTCCAAGTATTATACCTGAAGTGAGCAGGAGCAGCGATCTGGTTATATATTGTATTCTGATTTGATGTAGAGAAACTCCCAGGCTTTTCATAATGGCTATCTGCGAAGAATCTCCGGCAATGAGCATTTTTAAGAACAGCGAGGTAATAAGAACTGATACAGCTAAACCTACAGACACCGAAACAATAGTAACCTTCTTTATCTGTTCGATTGTATTTCCCATGGTCTGCTTTAAATAGCCTTCAAGGTCCGTTATTCTTGCCGGATAAAAAGAGTCAGAGTATTCACGAACCTTCTCTGCAGCATTGATTCCCGTATTCAGATCGAGGCTGACGGTGTACCAGAGTACAGCATTTTTATTGAAAGGGAGTGCAGCCTTTGCCGTTTTTCCTCCGTTGGTAACATCCTGATAAATCCCGCAAATACGCATCTCCTTGTTCTTTCCGTCCACAATCAGCATAAGCTTATCACCTGTTTTTTTATTCATCTCTCTGTTGTTTAAATATGAAAGAGCAATCTCATCTGCCGTTTCAGGTGCCCTCCCTTCCAGATAGTCCAGCGGGAAAAGCGAAAAATCTCCGGTTTCAATATTAATATTTTCTTCTGCACCTTCGTTGTTGATCATGATAAAGCGTGAGGTAACTTTTGGCGAAAATCGTTTAACATCTGAATCTCCGCTTATCCGGGCAACCATGCTTTCAAATCTTTCAGCAATATTATCTGATTGTCGCAGGTCTATCCTTATATCACTCCTGCCTATCCCCATATATGAAATAAACGCAGTGGACTTTATTGTATTTAAAAAATGTACCGGTATAATAGTAAAAGATGTGCAGAAGAAAAAGACAATACATAGCAGTGCGTACATTCTGAATCGCTGTAGAATATCCCTTGCTCCTAAAAAAACATTTACAGGTGTTATACGGCTGTTTTTAAGATGCAGCAATCTGTTTATTTTTAGTGAGTCTCCGCTGTTTCCTGAACGAAGAGCTTCAATAGCTGTGATCCGGTTAAATCTCCTCAGTATTATAACACATGATAAAAAAACAATCATGGAAATAATACCGGCAGCTCCCATGGGGATAATCTGCTGTATAAAAATTTTAGGGGCATTACCTATATACATAAGCATGTTTGAAGTGAAAAAATGATTTAAGAATAGCGATGCGATATAACCGGTAAGTGATGCCAGGGCTCCCATGGCGGCATATTTTAGAAGGTATATTTTTCTGATATCGTTCCTGGATATCCCTATCGCCTTTAATACACCTATTTCTCTGTAGTCCTCTTCAATTGATGATAGTATTGTAAATCTCAGGCAGAGAATTGCAATTATCATAAGGAGTAAGCTTAGAATGATTACTACTCCTGATACAATACCATCGGTCAGTCCATTAAGAACTTTGAAAAGGTTGTAGTCTACCGATGGTCCTTTCCCCGGCAGGCCGGAGGATAGATATGATTTGCTGAAATCATCCGCCATTTTCAGATCATGGAGCAGAAATTCAATCAGGTATTCCTTTTCATGAAAAGTAGTCTGTATCATCTGATAATCTGTATTACTCACCAGAAACCTTTTTGAGTGAACGATTGACGGGTTCATCTGCGCATCCCTGATAAATGCGGATATGGTGAATTTTATGTTAGAAGATTTATTGGAAAGTGATACTTTATCCCCTATTTTCATATTTTTCTGCTGCATATAGTAGACCGGAACAGCAATTTCTCCTGCAGATATATTGATAATATTGTTGTTCATATCCAGGAGGAAATCAAAAGACTTGTTCTGTGTAACAAAGCTTATATCCATTATGCTGTTCTCTTCCGGCTTTTGAGACTCACCAAGATAAAGATCTGATCCGTCGATTGTAATCATCTCAACAGTCTGCTGTTCTTTAACCATACTGTTTGAAGCAGACCAGTTATCAATTTTAAGCTGGTCAAGTTCTCCTGAGTGCATCTGCACAAAATGCGGCACCTTAGATATGGAGAAAAGTGAGTTCAATGAATTGCTTAATTCTACAATCAGATTTGAACCGCTTGAAACAAGCAGTGCTGAAAGCATAATAAATACAAAGACCACTATGGTTACGATTTTTTTTCGTAGAAAATCTTTTTTCAATATTCTGAATATTATCATACATAATCGCTCCTTAATTAATTTGCGAGAAGATCATTTTTTTCAAGATTCCTGACGGAACGGATTCTTATTGTCATCACTGCTGTTATAACAACACATATGCCTGATATAACGAACATAAGACCAATCCCTCTTCCCGGTCCTGTTCCGATGATTTTTCCAGCTGAAGCTGCAAGAGCTCCATCCTTGTTCATGATGGGGTTAAAAATATTGTCGGCAAGTAAACCGGATATTCCATAGGCGGCAATAAAACCTATTTGAGAAAGCACACCTATTATCCCCCAGGCCCTTCCCTGGATTTCATTCGGTATATTTTTGCGTATAAGTACATCAGCGCTGGTATTTACAAGCGGCAGCGAACAGAAAAATAGGAAGGCAGCACCTGTTATAAAATAAATATTAGTTGTCACTCCAATGAGAGAAAAGCTGCCCCCTGCAAGAACAAGACCTGCTGTAAACATAAATGTATGCTTACAGGTGACTGCAATAATACCCAGGATAAGGCTGCTGAGCAGCATTCCCGAAGCTGCTGCTGATTGAGAGATCCCCAGCGTTCCGGCATCAGTAAATGAAAGAATCATCGGGCCAAGCAGGGTCTGAAGAAAACCGATGAAGAATGTAACAATGGAAATAACAGCTATAAGAAGCATAACCCCATTATTTGAAGTAACCGATCTCCATCCCTCTCTGAAATCATGGATAAGACTATGTTCACAGTTTTTTTCTGCAGGCGTCAGGCTTTTTTTAATCACAAGAACTGATAATATGGCAGTAAAAAAAGATACAAGATCAATCAGCAGGATTGTTTTTATGTCAGTGATACTCATCAGCAAGCCTGCCATGACGGGGGAGATCAGATGCTGTGCCGATGATGCAAGCTGCATAAGCCCGCTCCCTCTAGAGAACTGATCCTCTGTCAACAGATCAGTAATAGAAGCCTTCCAGGCCGGGTTCTGCAATGCTGCAAAAGTGGAGATGATTGCAACACCCGAATATATTTCCAGGAGATTAATATCACCGGTTAACATGGTAATCATCAGAAATAATACTCCCCCTGCCGAACCGGTATCTCCAATTATAATCATCACTCTGCGGTCGAACCGGTCGGCCAGGACTCCGCCAAGGGGCTTTAGAATAATAGACGGGAGAAAAAGAAATAGAATGATCAGGGCAGAATCCGTAGCGGAGCCTGTTTTCCGGAAAACATAAACTCCCAGAGCAAAGGCTGTCATCCCGCTTCCCAGACTTGATAACAGCTGCCCGGTCCAGAGAACAAGAAATTTCATGAATGATTTATTTCCCATGACTCTGTTTCCTGTCTCCTAAAATTGATACAGTGCTTGAGCTGAAAGGAAGTAGCCGTTACCCAGATCATTTATTATGTCATCACGGTATAATTCTCTCCCTCCGAACGCATAGCCGCCGGTTATTTTAAGTATAGATAAATCTATTGCTCCGAATACAGCATAGTAATGAGCTTCAAGCGATTCTTCACCATCCTTATCTCCGATACTGAATGCCCCGTAATTGTCATTTTTGAAGCCCAGTGATACTCCTGCAAAGTCCCCCATTTCATGATCTGCAGAAAAGAATCTGTATGCAAGTGTGCATTCAAATATCAGATCGCGAATGTCCCTGGCCTGATCCATCCGGAAGTCGCCGGTAAAACGGATTTTGCTTTTCGGTGCAAGAGTAAAGCTGAAATTTGGTGATGTTAAGAACTCAAATTTTGTTTCAATTGAATCAGACTCATATTGCATCCGTACAAAAGGTACAGGTATTACCGGCCACGGTTCACCATTGGAACGTTCAATCCCGAAATCACCCAATGCCAGCCCCCCTCCCATAACAAGAGAAAATTTCTCTCCCTGAACTATCTCGTAACCGTAAACAGAAGCAGCAGTGTAAGTGCTCAATCCGCCTGCCACCGGTTTGTCAGACTCGCTCTTGAATATTCCGATGTATCGATGGTGGTTTTTTTTACCGTCAATAAGAGTATCAATTGTATGGTATACCTGCGGATAATTATATGGGAGATCTTCGCTGAATGAATGATGTGTATAAATCCCGATAAATTTTACGTCTTCACTGTTTATCATTAAACCTGCACTGGTAGAATTTATACTCTGGTCATCCAGCGAAAGGTAGTCGTACTGGAATAGAGGGACAAATTTCACACCCTCCGGTTCTTTTGATTCTTTATTTTCTGCATATACCTGCATAGTCAGGGTCAAAGCAATGAGTATTGATGATATATATCTTTTCATTTGTAATCCTCTGTTAAAGTTATTTTTTATGTATTCTATTTCTGATAATCTGGAAATTCAGTATAATCCTGTCTGAAAAAGAAATCACGCTCCCTGATAACAAGGATAATTGATAAAGCAATTAAAAGAACTGTCTGTATCACTTTACTGATAGGGTGAGTTAAGAAGATCTCATTAAAGAATCCTGCACTTATATGAAAAACAATTACAATCAGAATATTCCGTTCTGTCTTGTAGTACAGCCAGTTCATTATCAAGACAAAGGGGATGATGCTGAAATAAAAATTCAGTGAATAGACCCACCCTATCTCTACAAGATTACTATGATAGTAGTCTTTTATAAAGGAGAGCGGGAAATGCCAAAGTGCCCAGTAAACTGCAAATATAACTGAAGTTGTAAACAAATTGAATCGCGCACGGAGACAATCTGTACCGTAGGAGTGCCAGGCCAGCTCTTCCATCAGAGGTGCAAGAATAAGCATAGACCATGCAGGGAAGAGTGCGTATGAAAAAGAGAATCCATCTGCAAGTTTAAACTGATCGGTACTGAAACCGAATAAAAGAGATATTGCCTGGGCAATTAGTATACTTGAAAGCATAAGTAAACATGTCACCATCAGATAAAATGGCTTCACTCTGCTGATATTAAAAATTCGTTGAAACAGATCTCTTCGCAGATCGGGATCAGGCATCATCATGCAGAATGCGATTATCATTGGACATGTTAATCCGATTATTCCAAGAATCCCCCCTGCAACTGCGTATGAATTTTTTGCAGGTGTTATGTGACTTAAGTATGCAGCAGTGAACCATAAAACCCATGGAATAACTGTTGCAAGAAAGTAAAAGAGAAACAGGTGCCGGTATTTATTGATATTCACTTATTCTCCCCCTTTGATGTTTTTTTATTGCGATCACTTAGAAAACTGAATGAACCCGCAATAGATCCAAGCTGTGCTTCGATTAAGAAAGGTATCGCTTCCATGCGGCGGTTTAGAACTGTATCTCCCCAGGGATAAAAGCCTGTGTCTGTAAGAAACTGCACTCCGGCGATTATGAATTCAGCACCTTCAAGCGGATGCTCTGAGTTAAAATTCCCCTCTTCGCAGCCCTGTTTGAAAATACCGGCGTAAATAGGGGCGAGTTTTGTTATATATCTCCCCAATTGCTTCGTGTGCATCTCGGTGTTCTCGGGATGATGAAGATTGTTCAGAATCCGTTCATTCACACTGGCCGTTTCATCATCAATTATCAGAATCTTTATCTTCTCCAGTGCATTGAGATCTCTGACACTGCTGCTTTGAAGTAACGACTCCTTTCTTCTGAGCTCTTCATCAACAATATCTTCGATTACCGCTTCGAGAAGTGCCTGTTTCGAAGTGAAGTAGTGATAAATCGTCCCCTTTGCAATATTGAGTTTATCGATCAATTCCTGTATTGTTGCATTTTTATAATCTTTGATCTGGAAGAGTTCCCTTGCGGCTTTGATTATCTCTCTCCGTCTACCATCTGAATTTTTTACAATTTGTGTCATGGTGCTTATTTACTCCTTAAAGTTAAGTTCCAGCAAATAGACCGACCGTCGGTCTATAATGGAGGTAAAAAAAATGATCCCGTGCTTTAGATAATATTCAGCTCTTTATCTTCAACTTCTGAATTTTTAGGGCTGAATATTCTCTCATCTGTTTTATCATCCTTAATCATCTCCCCTGCTTTATTTTTAATACTGATGACCGGCGGTTGGTCAAAGGTCTTATTAACTAGAACTGATAACCGACTGAAACTCCAAAATGTCTATACTCGAATTCATCAGCATTGTTCCCCTGTTCAACTTCACCATGGTGTGCTTTGTAATAAGCCTCAATTATGTAGTTCCTGTTTATTATAACACCGGCTGCTGCTCCCCAATAAATATCGCCTGAGAGTGATGTATCGCTCCCTAGATTATCTTTGAACTCATCATCAGAAAAAGGCATTGAAACTCCAAGCTGCAGAGAAGTATAGAAATTAAAACCCTCTGTTTTAACAGGAATTACAAAGTTTACAAGACCATATCCGTCAATAAAACCAAGCTTTCCGTCAAATCCGGCTGCATCCACTCCGCGAGGCATCTGTCCTGAAACTCCCCCCCCGAAACTGAACATTTCATTAAATCCCTTTGCATACTCGACTGTACCTGAAAAACCTGTTTTCATATCTTTTGATACTTCAGAACCATTATAGTTTAAATCCATAGTTCCCGGCATATCGACGCCGGCCTTGATGCTGAAACCGTTCCTTGCGTTAATCTCTTCAGCAAATGCACCGCCAATAAGAGATATTAGAAAAGCCGCTGTAAAAACAGCGGTTGCTACTGTAGATGAAAAGGTTTTGTGTAAATTCATTGAATCCGCTCCTTTATTGATTTATTTTTGCTTCGGGTTACTTTTATTATTAGACCGACGGTCGGTCAAGTAATTTTTTTGAGAAAATTCTTTTTTTTATGAATTTTAAGAAGTTTTTTTAGATTTTTTAAAATTATTTGAAATAATTGAAGATTCCAGAGATAGTAATCTTTCTTTTCTTATTTTTAATTACTAATGATTTAAGATTACAAAAAGAGATTTGCCGGTTACATGACTTTATTTTTCATTAATAAATGCAAACGACCCTGCGGGTGCACCTAATTGTGCTTCTATCAAAAATGAAAACGCTTTCATTCGTCGTTCTAACTGTGAATTGGTCCATTGATAGAAACCGGGATCTGTCAGAAATTGTACACCGGCAAGAATAAATTCAGCAGCTTCGAGTGGGTGTTCGGTCTTAAAAACACCCTCTGCACATCCCTGGGTAAAAATGTCGGCATATAATGGAGCAAGTTTAGTTATATAACGACCAAGTTGTTTAGTATGCATCTCTGTATTTTCAGGGTGGTGCAAGCCCTGGAGAATCATTTCATTTTCTTCGGTCAGATCATCCTCTTTTATAAGCATCCTGATTTTTTCTATTGCACTCAGGTTTTTTACTTCACTGCTGTTTAATAATCTCTCCCTGTTTACAAGTTCTTCGTCGACAATATTTTCAACAACTGCCTCAAGGATTTCCTGCTTTGAAGAGAAATAATGATAGAGTGTTCCTTTGGCAATATTGAGTTTTACTATCAGTTCCTGCATGGATGTTTTGCCGTAATCTTTTGTCTGGAAGAGTTCACGGGCGGCCTTAACAATCTCTTCACGCCTGTCATCTGCTTTCTTTACAATTCTTGCCATTTTAGAAACATGCTCCTTATTTATCAGAGGGGCTATCCGCTGAAAAAAACTTAAATGTTTATTTTGAATAAATTGAATCTATAGTAATAAGCAAAGACAGAGGAGAGCCTTTTTGTCAAGAATGTTACTTATAAGATGTACTCCTTCATGCTGGTGCCCCATCCTTCATTGTTGTTACTTCTAACTCAACAAGCACGCGTTAAAGCCGAACTCCCTTTGCGAAGCCGGCATACTTCTATAATACGGTAGACTCTATCTGTTTTTTTGAATTAAAGGAATAATTCCGAAAACAATTTGAGCAAAGAAGCCTACCAGACCATGCAGTGTCAGCAGATTAGAAAAGAAATAAGATGCCCCCTGTTTAAATATAAAAACAGAAAAGAAAAATTCAGTGGCCATCAGCATCACGAAAGCGGATCCCCCGAAAAGCAGAAGATCTGCAGACTCTTTTGCTATATTAAACCGGATTATAAGGTTTTTACAGAAAAACCATGATACTGTAAGCATAATTGGAACTTCAAGGATAACTCCGGCGAGTATGCCGATGCGGGGTACCAGAAATATAGTTCGTATAGTTCCGAGAAAAAAACCGAGTGCAAATATTCCGAGAAAATATATCAGTCCTGATTTAAGAACGATGATGATCTCTGAGTGTTTCATAGCTTTATCTTTTAATCCTGTGGAAGACATTGGTTTAATTCGATTGCGATTAAATTACAGCTTGCGGATATGTCAAAACATAATTTAAACAGGGTGTATTTAGGAACATGAATTCAAGGATGAAGTGCAACAAGATAGGAGTTTAAAATATCAACAGGAGATTTCCAGTAACTAGGTTTTCGCAGCCTTGCATTTATTGATAAAAGACTGTCATCAATAAATTCATATGTCAAGTTAGCAGAGCTTTTTTCTTTGGAAGATAATATCTTATACGACCATTTACATGTTCATTAAGCCCTCTTTGCCACCCGAATTCAATGATGCGGATTGTCAAAAATTATAGAAAATCAAAAAAAAGTTATTTTTTAAATAATACTTGACCGACCGTCGGTCTACTTATTATGGGTATAATTAAGTATAAGTTTATTATCATATATTTCAGATAAAAGGACGGCAATAGATGAATTTAAGTAAAATTTTAAAAAAACTCAAAGTGGCAATCATATCTATTCTTTTAATAATACTCTTATTAGTAATATCAGTATTTACATTGATATTTATCAACAGCTCCGGGGAACCCGTACCATTTTTGGATGAAAATGGAAAAATACTCCCATCCAGTATTTCTGAAAAGAATTATATCGAAGTAGATGGGGGTAAACTTGGATTTTATATCAAAGGTAAAAATAAAAATAACCCTATACTGCTTTTTTTACATGGAGGAATGCCCTTCTATTTCATTACTCAAGATTTCCCCACAGGTCTTGATGAAATTTTTACGGTTGTCTGGTGGGATCAGCGTGGTGCCGGCATTTCATACGATGCCTGGCATAAAGATATCACTGCTGATGATTTAATAAATGATACTAAGGCCATAACAGATTATTTAAGAAACAGATTCTCACAGGATAAGATATACCTGATGGCACATTCAGGCGGTAGTTTTCTAGCTGTTAAAGTAATAACCAGATATCCCGATTTGTATAAAGCATATATTGCTGTTGCTCAGATAGCCTATCAGAAATTATCCGAGAAGAAAGCATCGGAATATATAATTGAGCATTACAGGAATGATAAAAGTAAAAGGAATATTGTACAAAGTCTCATTGACCATCCAATAATTCTGACCGAACCGATTCCAGAAGAGTATACAAAAGTAAGAGATTCTGCGATGCATGACCTGGGTGTTGGTACAATGCATAATATGAAAGGTGTTATAACAGGTATTTTTGTTCCATCTTTGTTATTCAATGAGTATAGCTTAAAAGACAAAATTAATCTTTGGAAAGGAAAAGCAACCTCAGGTATAAGTGTTATGTGGAATGAGATTATTTCACAGGACCTGGCTAAAGAAAATACAAAGTTTGAAATGCCAGTTTATTTTTTTCATGGAATATTTGATTACACATGTTCATATCAACTGGCAAAAGAATATTTTGATGTAATAAAAGCTCCAGAAAAAGTTTTTTTTACATTTAACAATTCCGCACATAGTCCGATATTTGAGGAACCTTTAGAAAGTATAAACATTATAAAAACGAAAATATTAAAGAAAAATTAATTCCATGTTTGATATTTTTAAGAAGATAACAGAATTTATAAAAGCACAGTTTCAGAATTCTGCCGGTATTACCGGTAACTTTTGATTATAGGCCGCTGCCTTCTTTCATCTTTAGCCCGTGTAACATTTTTTATTTTAAGCTGATGCACGTTGACCCTATTTAAATAATAGGGTCAACGTGTTTTATAATGTCTATACAACATTCTGCATAAAAAATAAATTCTTCATCGCATTTAAAATGCTATTTTCAAAATTAATAAATGAGGAATAAAAATGATTTCTTTCAAAAAAAATTGCAGTTCATTGATTATAACCTTTATGGTCATCTTTTCTGTCTCAACCGGTAGTGTTTTTGCAAAATCAAAGTATGAAAAAATTACAAATGGTATTGGAAACGTTCTTATTGGCGAATCTCTTCCTTATGGAGATGATGCGTCTTATAAAAATGTAGTTAATGAAAGCGTTAAGCTTAGTCAGCTTAACACATGGGAGAGTTTTTATTATAGGGCATTTTTACCAAAAAAAATATCTGAAATAAAACATGATGTTCGTATTCTCGTAATTAATTTTAGGGGTGTTGGCGGCAAAAGCGATCAGTTTGACAAAGAAGATGGCGGGAATGTTATTACTTGGACTCTTAGGGAAGAAGACTCTGAAGCTTATGGAGACAGAACAGAGTGGTCACGTTATTTTCCAAACTTTAAATCTGAACCGGCAACATTCACTTATTTCGTGAAGCCATATGACTATACAAAACCCAAAACTTTTGAATTCCCTACTGATGAAAGCGATATCACCGGGAAAATGGAACTTAATGCAGAGAATTTAAAGAAATGGAAAAACAAATATTCATTAACTGCAATAGATGTAACGATGCAGGTTTTTTCTTTTGTTAATAAAGGGAGTGAAACAACTGCTGAAACTAAAAAAGTAATTGAAGCAAAGGAGAATACCCGAGGAGGTTATGATTTTGAAGAGGATGAAAAAATCAGTTCAATAAAGACAACAACAATATGGGGGGACCGGCAGTTTCTCGCACAGGGGAAATTTAAAATCATACTCGATTGAAAGTCTTTTAATTTTTTATATGACATATTGCTTTAAAATAGTAAAAGCAGAATTAACAATCCTATATTTTTATTGAGCAGCTGACCTTTAAGATATCTTCGCTTTGGTCATAGTTGTAATTGATATGATTTAACTACAACTATGACCTTATTGGTCTTAAGATTCCCTCGTCTCCCTTTTCATCATTTTTCCGGTTTTTAACTAATTTTGTATCTGAATTTCTCGAATAGTAATAATTAATCTTGACAGTCGAATAAATATTCGATAAATGGTTTTTTGGTTAATATAAAATCTTAAAGGGAGAGCATAAACACCGTGACCCGGAATTTTACTGATAAGTAAAATTATTATTAAAGATACCGGCTGCATGTTTTCCAGGGAGAAGAGGAATGAAAAAAACTGGTATAGTATTATCAATTTTACTTTTTTTGGTAACAGTTCAAAGTACATTTTTTTACTTATTTATTCAAAAAGTCAGGTTTCACGAATGGGTTCTATTTAACGCATGTGCTCCTTCAAGTTTAGCTTATTTAACAGGGTTTACTGTTTATTTATTTAATAATGATAAGACATTTATTTACTTAGGGATCTTGCCGATGTTTTTTTTCGGGACTCTAGGGATGTTTGTAATACCTTGGGGTGGAATGAATATAATACCGCAGATTGGGCATATAATAATGACTTTAAATATTCTGTGGTTGAGTATTTCTACATTCAAAGAGAAGGTATTTAAATCAGCAACGATAGGATTGTTTCTTAGTATTTTTCTCTTTTCTATTTTCATCGGTATACAACAGACATATGTAAAAAATCATCAAGATGATTTTCAAAAAATATTAATGATAAAATGAAAAAAGTAGAACCTAATAAATAATTAGAGCCGGTAATTTTATGAAGATTTTTTTTTGAGACATCAATCATTCGAAGAGGCAGGTATAGCATACTATTTTATCTGCCTGAATATTATTACTGGTAAGAATAATTAAAAGTTAACAGGGAGTTTGAATAATGAAAAATAAATCATTAAAATATCTGGCAATTGCTTTTGCAGCAGGCGGTGTTTGGGACACAATAGCAGCCATTCAATATTTTTTTGTTATTGGGATTGGACGAAAAATTGATAATCCGGTTATTGACCCGTTCTACTCAATTTTCCTCGGTTCATTTTTTTTGTGCTTTGCGTATCTGCAGTTTTTATCTGCATTTAATATCAGGCGTTATGCTTTTAACATCGGCTGTCTTATAATCGGCAGAATTTTCTATGTAGTTCAGCTCTATGTATATATAGGTTTTGTAGAAAACTTTCCTTCAACATTCTGGTTTACCGGAATAATAGACAGTCTATTTATAATTCTATATCTGGTTTTTGCTTTCAGGGGCGGGCTGAGTTTCCGGGATCTCTTTCTCCCTGTAATTGAAAAAAGATAATCAGGAATCATTTTTTTAAGTATAATATATCCGTTTTCCCCGCAGCGATGATAAATCATTCTTTTTATTCAAGAGTCTTTTAACCCTATATAAATAATAGGGTTAAAAGACTTAAATTTTCTATACAATATTCAGTCATAACTGCAAAAGATTAAATTATTTAGCGCAGAATGAATAGAAAACTTCTCTCTTTACCGCACTAAGAAATAATAATACAACTGGAATGAAAAATATGGATAGTAAACAGCTTACTGCAAGAGAGGCTCTGGAGTTAAAAGGTAGTCTTATATATTTTTACGGATATATACTTATAACAATTCTTGCCGTAATTTTTCAGCTACTGGCAGGACAAAATTATAAGACCATTGTGATATCAACTTTAATGAACGGTATTGTACTTTCATTATCATTTGTAATTTACCTGAGGAAAAAATCGGGTAAATCCGCAGAAGCTTTTGTCTGGTCGGCTGCTTTATGTTCAATGCTTTCAACATTGATTGCACGTTATGTTTATGCCCTCAACTTCGACTGGACTTATGCAGCCGAAAGTTATCAGCTCCCGTTTTCAGCATATGTGAAGCATACTCTTCCCCGGAAATAATGTTCCATCAGATTTTTATCGAAAATTTTAAAAATTAATTCTTGACTTCAGATACTGATATCAACATCTGATATCAGTATCTGATAATAAGGGGTTAATTATGACAACAAAAAAATTAAAGATTTCTTCAATGGACGGCAATACGGCTGCGGCGCATATAGCCTATGCGTTTACGGAAGTAGCTGCAATTTATCCTATTACTCCGTCCTCTACAATGGCGGAATGTGTTGATGAATGGTCGGCTTACGGGAAAAAGAATATTTTCGGCGAGACTGTGAAGGTAGTGGAGATGCAGTCTGAAGCCGGTGCTGCCGGTGCAGTTCATGGCTCTCTTCAGGCCGGCGCCCTTACAACGACATTTACTGCATCACAGGGACTGCTTCTTATGATCCCGAATATGTATAAAATTTCAGGAGAACTTCTTCCCGGTGTATTTCATGTAAGCGCAAGATCACTTTCAACTCATGCGTTGTCAATTTTCGGGGATCACTCGGATATCTACGCGGTAAGGCAGACTGGTTTTGCCATGCTTTCAGCAGGGAGTGTTCAGGAGGTTATGGATCTTGCCGCTGTTGCTCATCTCTCCGCAATAAAAAGCAGAATCCCCTTTGTTCATTTCTTTGACGGATTCAGAACATCCCATGAAATACAGAAGATTGAAGAGATTGATTATGAAGATTTGTCCATATTGATAGACCAGGAAAAATTATCAGAGTTCAGAAACAGATCTTTAAATCCTGATTCACCGGTAACAAAGGGACTTGCCATGAATCCCGATATTTATTTTCAGTTCCGTGAAGCGTCAAACAGCTATTACTCCGCTTTGCCGGAAATTGTAAATGATTATATGGACGGTATTTACGCTATTACCGGCAGGGAGTATCACCCTTTCATGTATTACGGGTCGGATTCCCCCGAGCGTATAATAATAGCAATGGGTTCTGTAACTGAAACAATCAAGGAGACCATAGATTATCTTGCTGAAAAAGGTGAAAAGGTGGGGCTTATTACCGTACATCTTTACCGGCCATTTTCAATCAAACATCTGTTCAGCCAGCTCCCCTCAACTGTAAAAAAAATTGCGGTACTTGACCGTACAAAAGAACCGGGTTCATCGGGGGAGCCTCTTTATCTTGATGTTCTAAGCGCGTTCAACGGTTTAGATGATTCTCCGGTTATCGTCGGAGGACGTTATGGACTAAGTTCCAAAGATGTCACGCCGGGCCAGATTGCCGCAGTTTATAAAAATCTTGAGTCCAATAATCCTCAGCATAATTTTACCATAGGGATTGTAGACGATGTAACAAATCTTTCTCTTGATACAGTGAAAGATATAACAACTGTCCCGTCCGGTACATTTGAAGCTAAATTTTATGGTGTCGGTTCAGATGGTACAGTTGGTGCTAATAAAAACTCAATAAAGATAATTGGTGAAAACACTGAGCTTTATGCACAGGCCTATTTCGCCTATGATTCAAAGAAGTCAGGCGGTGTAACCGTTTCTCATCTCCGGTTCGGGTCAAGTCCGGTAAGGTCAACTTATCTTGTTAATAATCCCGATTTTGTCGCGTGCCATGTCCCCTCTTATCTTGACAAGTATGATGTTTTTGAGGGACTTAAGCCCGGAGGAATTTTCCTTCTTAACTGCAGCACAAATGAAGAAGAGACTAAAGCCGCTCTTCCGCTGAAAATGAAAAAGTATCTTGCTGATAATAAAATCAGATTTTACACCATAGATGCCTCGGCTATTGCGGAAGATCTGGGTATGCGCGGTAAAATCAATAACATAATGCAGGCGGCTTTTTTTAAGGTATCTGAGGTTATACCTTATGATCTTGCAGTGGAGCAGATGAAGGATGCAGTAAAGAAGACATACGGCAAAAAGGGTGATAAAGTTGTAGACTTAAACAATAGTTCAATTGACCGCGGCGGGGATATGGTTAAAGAGATAAAGATCCCTGAGGAGTGGAGCAGTTTATCACCGGAGACCACTGCAGCCCGGAGTAAAGCAGGGGACGGTTTTATAAACAATATCGCAAGACCTGTTAACGCGCTCCAGGGGAATAAACTCCCGGTAAGCACATTTATTGACAGAGCCGATGGCACTTTCCCTAATGGAACTTCCGCTTTTGAAAAAAGGGGTATAGCTTCTCATGTTCCTGAATGGGTTGCGTCAAACTGCATCCAGTGCAATCAGTGTTCACTTGTCTGCCCTCATGCGGTTATAAGGCCATTTCTTATAAATGGCGAAGAGGCGGGTAAACTCCCCTTTAAAACAGCTCTTCCCCCTGCAAAAGGTAAAGGTCTTGACGGTCACGGTTTCCGTATTCAGATTAGCCCTCTTGACTGTTACGGCTGCGGCAGCTGTGTAACTGTCTGCCCGTCAAAAGAAAAAGCTCTGGTGATGCAGCCTCTGGAAACACAGCTCGGGCAGATTCCGCAATGGGATTACATGTCTGAAAACATAACATATAAAGATCATCTCATGGACAGGTTCTCAGTAAAGGGGAGTCAGTTCTCAAAACCGCTGCTTGAATTTCACGGTGCATGCGCGGGTTGCGGAGAGACGCCTCACTACAAACTTATAACACAGCTCTTCGGGAATCGGATGATGATAGCCAATGCAACGGGTTGTACATCTATATATTGCGGTTCAGCTCCATCGACACCATTTACAACCGATTCTAAAGGGCGCGGGCCCTCATGGGCAAGTTCGCTCTTTGAAGATAACGCTGAATACGGTTTCGGAATGTATCTCGGATATGCAAAGCTCCGGAATCGTGTTGAGGAATTACTGACTAAAATTTCCGATGAAACCGTTAATGAGCAGCTTAGAAAAGCAGCACTCGACTGGCTCTTGAATAAGGATGACAACGAACTTTCAGACTCAGCAGTTGAAAGCCTGATTCCTCTTCTGGAAAAGGATAACAGCGGGGAAGCCGCGGCGCTGCTGGAATTGAAAAAGTACATGAGACGACGCTCTGTATGGTGTGTGGGCGGAGACGGCTGGGCTTATGATATCGGTTTCGGAGGCCTTGATCATGTGCTTTCAACAGGAGAAAATATTAACATACTTGTACTGGACACTGAGGTCTATTCAAATACCGGAGGGCAGGCTTCAAAGGCGACACCGGCTGCTGCAGTTGCCAAATTTGCTGCGTCGGGCAAAAAAATGAAAAAGAAAGATCTCGGCGTAATGGCGATGTCGTACGGTTATGTTTATGTTGCGCAGGTTTCGATGGGTGCAAATCAGGCACAGTTTTTAAAGGTAATAAAAGAGGCCGAGGCATATCCCGGACCATCCCTTGTAATTGCCTATACCCCGTGTATTAATCATGGGATAAAAAGCGGTATGGGGTCAACGCAGACAGTTATGAAAAAAGCTGTTGAATGCGGTTACTGGCATCTTTACCGTTATAATCCCCTTCTGGAGAATGAAGGTAAAAATCCTTTTATTCTCGATTCTCCGGAACCTCAAACGGAAAAATTTAAAGAATTTCTCATGAATGAAACACGTTATACCTCTCTAATTCATGAATTTCCGGACAGGGCCGATGAGCTTTTTGCAATGGCCGCAGAGAACGCGAAATGGAGATACGAAAGATACAAAAGCCTTGCAGGTGTGTCGCTGGAGAAAAGAGATGACGGCTGATTCTTGTTCCAAGTTCACTTTACTTTCGAAAGGTGTGTAAAAAAAATACAACTGTTCCCTGGATGCAGACCTTCCGGATGGAGGTGAAAATTCAGGGTTCAGTTATAAAAACTATATTGTACAGCAGATCCGGGCGGTCCGTGATGCGGAGGTAAAGAGTTTTTCCGGAATGCCTCACGGGATTGTGATAAACTGTTTATCGCCCCGGAGATTTTTTACAATAATTTTAAAAAACAGTGGAGTCGGCAAACGGCCTGACTTCGGGAGAGAATAACATGGGTAGTGTAAAGGACTTAGTAGTAATAACCGGTCCTTCCGATGAACTGCCGGGAGTGGGGAGATTTAATTTCTCAGACCGCTATTCAGTCTTTGACTGGGGTGAAATGCCGGACCTGATACAAAAAAAAGGTACAGCATTATGTATAATAAGCGCGTATTTTTTTGAGGAGTTGAATAAGATTGGGGTACCCAATCATTACCGGGGTCTCTTTGATGAAAGCGGGTCAGTAGTTTCACTAAAGGAGTTGTCAAAACCTTCGCATTCCATGGCAGTTAATCTGTACAGGGTTTTTAATCCTCTTGAAGCAGGAGGACGGTATAATTATTCAGACTACAACGGCACAATTTGTAATTATCTGATTCCTCTTGAAGTTATTTACCGCAACAGTCTTCCGGAAGGATCAAGTGTTTTTAAACGCCTCAAAGAGGGGGAGATTAAACCTGAAGATTTAAGTCTTTCCGGTACTCCGGAACCGGGTTTAAAACTTGATAGTCCAATCCTCGATGTATCGACTAAACTTGAAGTTACGGACCGGTATATCAAATGGGATGAAGCACAGAAGATATCCGGTCTTCTCCCGGCTGAAATAAAGAGACTGAAAGAGATAACTCTGGCAATAAATAATCTTATAAATGAAGCTGCCGGGAAAATAGGTCTGGTAAATGAAGACGGAAAGTTTGAGTTTGCGCTCAATGAGAAAAAGGAAATAGTAGTAATTGATGTTCTCGGTACACCGGATGAATGCCGTTTCACGTATAACGGACTCCATGTAAGCAAAGAGCTTGCACGGAATTTTTATCGTGGAACAAGGTGGCATAGAGAAACCGAGTATGCCAAAAAAACAGACAGGCAGTCATGGAAATCGCTGGTTCAGGCTGAACCGCCGCCCCTCCCTGAGCGTCTGTCAATGCTATTTTCTTTTATGTATCAGGCAGTCTGCAATGAGCTGACGGAAAAGAAGTGGTTTGAAGTCCCCTCTCTTTCTGATGTAATGAAAGAAATAGAGAAAGAACTTGATTTTGTTAAATAGATCTGTTTCATTTACCTATTCCGCCTTGTTTCGGAGGAGGGGTAAGGTGTTTTTCTGCCTGTAAAAATTTAGTTTGTGGAGATTCCTATGGCTGAAGTGATGAAACATGAGTTTCTTCTTGGATTTATCAAAATATATATTCTTCAATACGCGGATAGAGAACCTGTATATGGAAAGGAGATTCATGAACACCTTGCCGGGGCGGGTTATCATCTATCATACGGAACACTTTACAACACGTTTCACGGACTTGAAAACAAAGGTTACCTTGTTCACGAAGATTGCAATGTCGGGGGCAAAATTAGAAAATATTACAATATTACTGATTCCGGGCGGGAAGCACTGCAGATAGCCATGGAACAGATTGAGAAACTTTTTGCTGATTTACATTATAATAATAAAAAATTATCAGGCGGTTAAGAAATGAGAAAAACCATTATAGATGCAGCACCTCTTGTCGGCATATTAATCGGGAGTGATTCTGATTACAGTACAATTGAAGAGACTATAAAAATATTAAAATCTTTTGAAATACCCCATGAAGTAAATGTTATATCTGCACATAGAACCCCCATGGCTGCTCATGATTACGCAACAAAGGCGGAATCAAAAGGGCTGGAGGTAATTATTGCCGGTGCAGGGGGCGCAGCTCATCTTGCCGGTGTAATAGCATCACTTACTCCTTTACCTGTGATCGGAGTTCCTATGGAGACAAAAAGTCTTGGCGGTCTTGATTCTCTTCTCTCTATTGTTCAGATGCCGGGGGGTGTGCCGGTTGCAACAATGGCAATAGGTACGGCCGGGGCCCGTAATGCAGGGATCTTTGCAGCACAGATTCTCGGCGGGAAAGATTCTTCTATCAGATTAAAGGTTAAGAATTATAAAGAATCGCTGGCAAGTGATGTCGGGAAGAAAAAACTAAATTAAGTCTGTGAAACGGTTCTTCAGGCGCAAATGTTTCCAGGGATGAGTATGATTTGTATGTGCTGAAAGAGAGGGGGATTACCGGGGTAACTCTGTAGTCCCCTTTTTCAGGTGCAGTTTAAAGCGCTGTACCCTTGAAAAAAAATCTGCTGCAGTCTTTCATATTCCGGATATAAATTCTTTTTTTTACACTATGCATTTACGATTGAAATAGTACTGTCTGCAGGTTTCGACTCCGCTCAGCCGGCGTTGAATTACGTTCCCTGCTTGTATTGAGCTTGTCGAAATGAGCGGAGTCGAAGGGCTAATTGTACTAATTCATTCATTAAATGCTATAAATAATAGATTTAAGAATTATTACTATTTAATAATACAAATAATCAACGGAGACTTTAAAACTATATGACGGAAAGTCTGTTTTATCTTGATATATTCGGCACGGTATCCTTTGCTGTTGCCGCTTCACTTATGGCATACAAAAAGAATCTGGACCCGTTCGGGATTCTGGTTATATCTGTTATTACTTCAGTAGGCGGCGGTACTCTGAGGGATATTCTTCTCAGAAATTATCCGATATTCTGGATCGATAATATTATCTATCTGGTTGTTATAATAATTTCATCTCTTCTGACACAGATATTTATTAAATATATTTCAAGGATTTCAAATATACTGCTGATTTTTGACGCAATAGGGATTGGTGTTTTTACTGTTATCGGTATTAAAATCTCTCTTAATTTCGATCTTCATCCATTAATCTCCATAACGATGGGTACAATGACAGCAGTTTTCGGCGGTCTTATCCGCGATGTGTTATACAACGAAATACCGGTTATTCTTCATAAGGAACTTTACGCGACTCTATGTATTTCCGGAGGGGTTGTATTCTTTATTCTAAAGTATATGGCCATACCGGTTGATATTAACTATGCGGTTTCAATGCTGTTTATTATTATAACAAGGATTATTGCAATTAAATATAACCTCTCGCTGAAATCTTTGACTTTGATAAAGTAAAAGATTTCAGTTGATCAAGTACTCCGGCTGAATGTTCCTCTCCTGAGTAAAACAGGCTAATGAGATTTTAATTACGCCGAGTTCCGTCCGGCATTAATTATACCGTATGAAGACCGGATTATCATATGAGTATATTTTTCAATACTACCGGGATCGGCATTCTCTTCTTTCAGACGGTTAACCATGCACAGGGCATACTGCTGAATTACGCATAACGGTAAAATCATCTTTTCTCTGAGATCTACGGAGAGGCGGTCCTTGGGATTCCCCTGCATCAGATATTCCATCTCTGAAACCTCAAGGAGGTTGGTGCATGTGCGGTTATATTCTTCCAGAAGATCTGTCCAGAGTTCACCGTATTCTTTGTCGTTGCGCATAAAAGACGTTATATTAAAGTTTGTTTTTTTCAATACCATCATGCTGTTCATAATAAGTGTTCTGAAAAATAGTGAACGCTTAAACAGATCGAGTAGTTCAGCTTTTTTACCTTCTTCCATTGCTTTGTTAAGAGCATGACCCAGACCGTAGAAGCCGGGTATATTCTGTTTGTTCAGGTTCCAGGATCCTACAAAGGGGATGGCTCTCAAATCTTTCAGGCTGAAATTTTCAAGGTTACCTCTTTTGTCAGGTCTGCTCCCGATATTCGCCTTTCCAAAGTAGGGGAGAGCGCTGCGGTTAACAAGATAGGGTATAAATTTTTGGTTATTCCGCAGTTTAAGATAGGCATCAAAGCTGTCATTGGAAAGGCACTCCATCAGGTCATGGTCTGCCGGTAGAAAATCTGCGTTGTGTCTGCTGTAAAGCCGGTTTTTAAGACTTGCGCTTATGAGCTGTTCCATGTTGTACCTGGCAGAAATTACTGTTCCGAAATTGGAGCTGATGGTTTGCCCTTGAACTGTTAAATGAATTCTGGTGTTTTCAATACTCTTTCCGTGGGAGGTGTAGAAACTATGGGTTTTCCCGCCGCCCCGTGCCGCAGGGCCGCCGCGACCGTCAAAGAATGTAAGTTCTATACCGGCCTCTCTTGATAATGCGGTCAATGCCTCTTTGGCTTTGTATATGGCCCAGTTCGCAGTAAAGTATCCGCCGTCCTTTGTTCCGTCGGAAAATCCGAGCATAATGGTCTGGCGGTTATTCCTTCTTTTGAGATGTTCTTTATAATAACAGTTGCTGTATAATCTCTGCATTATTGATGCGGCGTTAGCAAGGTCGGTGATTGTTTCAAATAAAGGAATTATATCAACAGATATGCTGTTGAAGTCCCATCCTGCAAATGTAAATAACGCCATGAGCTCAAAAATACTATCTTCACTGTCGCAGTTGCTTATAATATATCTGTTGCACCCCTTTTCGCCGTTAAGGCTCTGGATAGTCCGGATAGTATTTATGCAGCAGAGAGTCTCGTTTGATGAATCTGTTCCCATGGATAAATACTTCTCCCGGAGATTTCCGCCAAGAAGAAATTCCGCCCTGTCACCTGCAGGGAGAGATTCATATCTTTTATCCTCATTCATGCTTTGTAAGATGCCGGTCAATACTTCCCGATGAACTGAGTTATTCTGGCGTATATCCAATGAGGCGAAATGATAACGGAAAACAGTGACGGTGTTGATCAGCCGGTTCGTTTCATATTCATAAATACCGTCATAATTTTCTTTTAGAATATTCCGGATTTCTGTCAAAACCGTAATAAGTTCATCAATAGATATTTCCGGTTCCTTTTCCGAATAAAGGCTTCTGAATAACTCCATCTCAAGAAACCGCAGTTTTTCGTAGACGATTTTAAAAGTAAGTTTTCTTTTTAATTTCCGGACCTCTTCATAGTACTTCCTTATTATGGATGACCGGAGCCTGTTGGCAACTTTTAGAGTAATGTCTGATGTTACAAAGGGGTTGCCGTCACGGTCACCGCCGGGCCAGAATCCCATCTCAAGCAGACCCGGATTTATAAGCTCTCCGCTCTGCCCCGGAATAGTGTTCTGCACTGTTTCCTGAATATTAAGAACTGCCTCGTAAAAGACATTTTCAAGATACCAGATAAGGCTTATTGCCTCGTCATAAGGTGTGGGTTTTCTTTTACTGAAAAAGGGTGTAAATGACAGCTGTTTCAGAAGAGTGCTGATATGTGACAGATTGTTATTTCTGATTGCAAGGTTCAGATCGTTTATAATTCCAAGAATTGTTCCGGGATAAAACTGTGTAGGATGAGCCGTCAGTACCACACGGACGCTATTACTGGAAAGAAGATCCATGATCTCATTGGATTTACCCTCTTCGACGGCATTTCCAATAACATTGCTGAGAGAATTTGATCCGCTGATATTATTGATTTTTTCAAATGATGCATCTTCAACGGCGTCAAAGAGTACAACTTCTCGCTCTGTATATTTTATGATCTGAAAAAGACCATCAATTATTTTTTCATCATCGGTTATCCCCGGGAAAAATGAGGAAATTATCTCTTCAGGATTCTCTTCCCGGTCAACTCCCTTTAAAACATGCTCATTGAACTCCAGAAGGATTCTCCCCGCCCCTTTGTTATCCAGAGGGAGTCCAAGAAAAACACTATTCAGAAATTGAAATTTATTCTGCACAAATTCTATGAAATTCTGTTCTATTACATTTTTATTCATTGTTTTTATCTTTTCAAAAATTTATTTCAGAAAGAGTAGCGAAAAGCAGATTACGGTCAAGCTTTTTGTGTTAATATTATTCATTATAAATGTAACTGCCCGTTTTTTTGAGGCAATATGGATACTCATATCTTCCAGGCCTTAATGATATTGGGGCAACACCCGGTATTATATTTTCAGCCCGGAGCGCTGTGCCTGAAAAAAAATTGCTCCCTATATGTCTCATATGGAGTTTTATCTGCCATTAAACCGTAAAATTTCATGCCGAAGTGATAAAAAAAAATAAATTCAATTTTTTTATTTGACACAGAACCTAATTTAAATAGATTTGCTCTCGGAGAGTTGTTCGAGTGGTCTAAGGAGACGGTCTTGAAAACCGTTGGGTTAATAGCCCCGAGGGTTCGAATCCCTCACTCTCCGAATTTTTTTCCCGTAAAAAAAGAAAAAGATGCCGGATCAGGAGAGGTGCCCGAGTGGCCGAAGGGGGTTGACTGCTAATCAATTGTATCGTTTAGGTACCGGGGGTTCGAATCCCCCCTTCTCCGGATTAGCAAAATAAAATATGAACTTCGAAAATACTAAAACAAAAACAGCAGCAGTAAAGAATTACCTTCAGAAAATCTATACCAGCCATATAAAAACTTTTGATCCTCTGCTTCTGTCATATTTCCCATTTATCGGCTGGTTTATACCGATGACGATGAAAAAAGATGATGAGTTTTATATGTATCATGCTAAGCAGGGATTTATTCTGGCTCTGTTTTTTACAGGTGTCTGTACTTTCTTATATTTTTTCCTTTATTTCATTTCTGTCCGTGCTGATATTTTCAAATTTATCATTGTAATGATTATTTATATTCTTTATATTATTTATGTTTCCTTTGCTGCATTGGGCACAAGGATGATATTAAAGGGTGAAAAGGGTGAGCTTCCCTTTATCGGCAGATACATCTCTGTATATACTTCTAAACTGAATATATAAAAAATCGCGTCTGTGGCTCAGCTGGATAGAGTAGCGGACTACGAATCCGTTGGTCGGGGGTTCGAATCCCTCCAGACGCACATTAAAGCCCTGATTATATCGGGGCTTTTTTAATGGGCAGATTCCTTCAAGTACTTGATTTTGCAGGGTTTGCAAGAACTTTAAATAAAATGAATATCTCTGACAATGGAACGGTAAATAATTTATTTTCCATGATTTGAATCATATTTGCTGAATATGTTTTTCATCATGGGGTCAGTAACTGCAGAGAGAACAATCTTCTTCTCCATTTCATCAATAAAAATATGCTCACCGTCAAAATACTCCACAGCCTTTACTGGATCGGACATCTCTTTCACCATGCTCACAATTAATGATATTCTTGACATATCCCTGCTGTTGAATGGAAGACTCCTCTCTTTTTCATAGTCGGTGGTCTCCCTGTATTTGCGTATCATGTCATTAAGCCTGCTGAAGAGATTTATATCCTTCTTGTATTTCTCAAAAAATTCTGCCGATACCTGCTGGGTTGATTCACTCTCTGACATTAACAGTAGAATATATTTGAAAAGATGGTAATTGCGGGATATTACTCCCCTGAGCACATCTTCGGGGAGTTTCAAAAAATAATTTATTAATTCCGTAACGTTCCTTACTTGTAAAAAATATTTGTCAAGCAGTGGAACATCAAATCTTGAAAGTATTACAAACAGCAGGAGTTTATCGTTCTGAATATATTTTGATTTCAATGTCAACTCAAACAGCCTCTCCCTGCTTATAAAGAAGAGTACTTCATCCATAATATTTTCTGCAGTATTATCATGCAGATTGCAGTAGACAAATGTGAAAATTATAAACCTTTCAAGAATCCCGATCGTGAACCGTTCCGAATTCATGTATTCCTGAATATTTTTCATATCTCTGAAAAGAATGAGAAAATAGAAAAACTGCTGGGACAGATCATAGTCATCGACATTTATTACTTTTTCAGTAAGCGTGATAAATTCATCCAGGCTCATCCTTTCGAATAAAGGTCTCACCCTGTTAAGACAGGGAAATGAGGAATCATTCATCATCGCTTCCACATAGAACAGCTGGAATTTGCTGAATCCTGCTTCTGTAAAAATGTCGTTTGTGTGTTCATCGGCCATTATTTTAACCGGGTGATGTCATATTTTTTACTTATACTAAAATACAAAATTAAAATAGCAAGACATCTGCTGACAGGACAGATTTTGACTATAAAAAAGTGCGATTTTATATGTTTTTTTTACGATTTTTATAAAAAGTTTGTTTTTTACTATTCCCGGACATAACTGAATGCAGATAGCTCTCTCAAATACGGGCAGTAGTTTACTTTCGGGATTATGGCGTCACGAGCATGTGTATCTAAAATAATGATCTGCTGCCTCTAATCTTTTATTAATAAAATAAAATTAAAGCTCAACATTTATTCTTCCGATACTTTTAGTGTCATTATTGATTCTGTTATACGATTGTATTCTGGAATATTTTAATAAAATTAAAAAAAGGAGTATTTATGGCAACTGCTAAACAACTTGAGAACATCATCAAAAGAAAGACTTTGAAAGTAGCGAAGTGTCAGAAAGAGATTAAAGCTGAAACTTCAGCAATTGCAAAACTTAAAGGTGAGTTAGTGATTGCAAAGAAAAAAGAAGCTGAAGTAAAAGCTAAGGCAAAAACCAAAGCTAAACCCAAAGCAAAAGCTAAGCCTAAGAAATAATCTTAAGGATCTTAGATTAAAAAAAAGAGGGGATTGCCCCTCTTTTTTGCTTCAGAGTAATCTTCACTTAATCTTTTCAATGCAGCATTAATTCACAATCAGGAACTTCGGATAAACCGCAATATATTATACGTTCGATCATTATTAATAACCAGTATTTATTACTTTAATTTTCTAAGGTAAATAAAGCTCTATAATTCCTGTGTTTTACACGAAAAGTAAGATTCAGGAATAACTACTGATAAATAACAGAAATTAAGTTTATCCCGAAAAATTATTATTACTCTATATTGATATACTTCCGATAATTAAAATAAGAAAAACTGTATAATAGATGAATCAGTGTATATTAAATTGATTATGCTGAAAATGAAATTATATGGAGTTACTCTTTTTCACAGACAACGGGATAAGATTTAAAGACTATAAAGCTGGCATATAGTTTATAGGATAGCGGGCTTTTTTTATTGCAGAGATTGTGAGGCATTAATGTATCCTAATATAAGCTACATAGTTAATTACTCATCGGAACAGTTTGAATATATCTCTTCTATCTACTCTTAATTATTCCAGAGAGGAACTTGAAAACAGGAATTTCAGTGATTTTCATTTCAGTTCTGATAGTGAAAATATAAAGAGCCTGTTCGAATATCTCAGTTTTACGGACAGGAAAATTGTCAGGGGTTCATTTTTAAGAAAGGACGGAACATTAATCCCGATAAAAACCAAATATACTAAAATAATATACCAGGGTAAATCTGCTATACTTTCATTATCAGATGATGTCTCAATCGGATTCAGCAAAGAGCAGATAGAAATAGAACACCTTCAGTCCCTTCGTGAGAAACTCGGCGGTGTGGTCCAGACAATAGCAAGCGCAGTTATTGCCCGTGATTCATACACTGCGGGACATCAGCAGAGAGTAAGTGATCTTGCAAGAAAAATCGCCTCCCGCATGGGTCTCTCTCCTCACGTGATTGAAGGAATCCGTGTAGCTGCTTCACTGCACGATATAGGAAAGATAACCATCCCCTCTGATATACTGAATAAATCATTCAGCCTTCTTGAAATGGAGTTTGAACTGATAAAGCATCATACCAATGTGGGGTTCCAGATTCTATCCTCTATAGATTTCCCGTGGCCTGTAGCTGCAATCGTTTATCAGCACCATGAGTTTATTGACGGTTCGGGATATCCTCTGGGGCTTGAAGGATACATGATGCTTACTGAATCAAAAATAGTCTGCGTTGCTGATGTTGTTGAGGCAATGTCAACCCATCGGCCATACAGACCGGCATTGGGAGTAGAAACTGCCATGGGTGAGATAAACAGGTTCAGGGGAGTACGATTTGACCCTGATGTAGTGGATGCCTGCAATGATTTATACAACAATGGTGAGATCAATTTCAATCAATTCAACTCCGCAAAGCAGAATGGGGAGTGCCGGTATTTCTGATATTTTTAAGTTATTCCGGTTAAACTTTATACTGATGCTCGATAAAGAGAGCAGCTTCCTTGAAACAAAAATTCCCCGTAAGCTGTTCTCTATTTTTCTGCCGTTTATTAACCTGCTTAGTAAACATCAAACACCAGAAGGCATAGATCATCATTAAATTTATCACTTTTACAGAAAGATTTCAATTCATCAATGAGTTTATTAGAAAAGATATCGGGCTCGAGATCTGCGTTTCTACTGATAAAGTTTTTAAACCGGTCTTCTTCAAAGAGTACATTGTCGGGATCGGCACATTCTGTAATTCCGTCTGTATAGAAAAATACCCTATCACCTTTAGTAAGCTGGATCTGTTCTTCGACTAACTGCAGATCGGTAAACCAGCCTAATGGTCTCCCTTTTGCATTAAGTTCAAAAAATTCACCTGTACTTTTTCTATAAACTATCGGAGATAAATGTCCGGCATTTGAATACCTTAATATATTCGTCTCTCTGTCTATAAGACAGAAAAAAGTGGTCATATAATTTGAGTTAACCGTGGAGTTGCATAACATATCGTTAAGCTGATACAGAACGTGGGTGCATGAATTTTTAATATAGATACTGTCAAAAGCCATTTTTGCAATCATCGATATAAATGCGGAAACAAGTCCGTGTCCTGAAACATCGGCAATAAATATCTCTATAAAATTTCCGTTTGTTTTGAAATCATAAAAATCTCCTCCCACTTCATCCATGGGGATATAAGTCGGGTGAAATTTATAACCGGAAATGTCAGGGATGTTCTGCGGGAGAAGCCTGTGCTGAATAAGACGGGCGATTTTCAGGTCCTCTTCAATTTCATGGTTCCGTTTTTCTATTGCAATCTCATAACCGCGTGTTTTTAAAAGCATTTTTATGCGTGTTAAAAGTTCTTTTGAGTTAAAGGGTTTTGTCAGATAATCATCAGCGCCATATTCTATCCCCTCGATCTTACTGGAGATTTCAGATTTAGCTGTTAAAAGAATCACTGGTGTCCTCATGAGACGAGGATCCCCCTTGATTTTTTTTGTCATCTCATAACCGTTCATTACAGGCATCATAACGTCAGATACTATCAGGTCCGGTTTCAGTTCTTCAGCTGTATTAAATCCCTCTTCGCCATTACCAGCAATATGAACATTGTAATATTTTTTCAAAAGGAATTTAAGAAAGCTCTGCATATCGGGATTATCTTCTACTATTAGTATATTGATATTTGAATTATGATTTTCATGATCATTCAGTTCATCACTCTCTTTTATGCTTTTCAGTTCATTCATCTCCCTCATGCCTAAAAAGCGGTGATCGTTTACTGATTCTTCAAGTTTTATACTTTCAATAAATTTAACATTGTCATTGTTTTCCAGGTGTTCTTTTCCTTTCGGAATGGACACCGTAAACACAGTACCGTGATTTGCCGGAGATGTATCGATGAATCTGCTTTTTACAGAAATTGTACCGTTGTGCAGTTCGATGAATTCTTTAACCAGTGCAAGACCAATACCTGTTCCTTCATATTTTCTGGTAGAACCTGCATCAACCTGAGAGAACCGGTCAAATACCGAGTCGAGTTTATCTTCCGGTATGCCTATACCGGAATCTTCAAATTCAATGCAGCAGTTCTTTTCATCATTCCGCACTGTAACTGTTATAAATCCCCCTTTATCAGTAAACTTGAGCGCGTTTGAAAAAAGATTCATAACAATTTTATCCAGCTTTTCAATGTCTATGAAAAGCATCGCTGAACTGCTGAGTGAAATAAAATTCATTGTTATTCCCTTCGATTCAGCAGCTGAATGTACTGAGGATATATAATTTCTGATAAATATAACAAGGTCTACTTCCTGAACTTTCAGGTCCATTCTGCCGGCTTCAATTTTTGAAAAATCCAGGAGGTTGTTAATCAGTTTTAAAAGCCTTATGGCATTTCTCTGAAGATTTTCAAAAAATCTTTTATCTAATTTATCATCATAATCACCCTGCAAAACTGATTCAACCGGTGAAAGTATAAGTGTAAGAGGTGTGCGTATTTCATGAGAGATGTTTGCAAAAAAACTCGATTTCAGTTTATCAAGTTCTTTCAGATTTTCATTTGCTCTATTAAGTTCACGTGTGCGTTCATTAACTTTCCTCTCCAGTTGTTCTGTGGCATTTTTCTGGATTTCAATAGTGCGGAGTTGAGCTTCTTCATTCTCTTTTTTCAGGATATTATCCCCCAGAGCAAATGATAGAAGTATAACTTCAGCGGCAGAACCGAACTGCACGCCGTATTGAGTCAGCAGAGTTGTAGGAAGATAACCCGCATATTGCAGGCCAAGTAGCGAACAACCGATCAGGAAAAAAGTCCATGCTATCAGGAAAAATTTAGCAGTTCGGTTTCCTTTTAATGCGCTGAAAATACCCACAATAAAATAATCAAATGCAGCTACGATAGTTGTAACAGCTGAGAGTCTTGTCGCGATGGAATAATCTCCGAAAATAGAATAAATCATACCTGCAAAACAGAATATCATCATGGATAAAACCATTTTATCAGAATTAGGAGCCAGTTTCCTTAAGTCTAAAAATGATCTTATAAACTGAGCTATTGTAAATATACCTAGAAATACGGAAAACGGCATACTCTTCTTGAACAACGAGCTACTAGCAGGCCAAAGATACTGAAATGCAAGACCGTTTAAAGTGAGCGTGAATAATATGAAAGACATTATATAAATTATATAATAGAGATAGTTTATATCACGCACTGAAAAGTAAACGAAAAGGTTATACAACATCATAACCAGCAGAATTCCATAATATATCCCTAAAATAATATATTCTACAATTGCCTTCTCTGTAAACACCTTAGGGCTCTGAAGTGTAATCGGGAACTTTAAAGAACTTGATGATCTGATTTTTATGAAGAAAATATTTTCACCACTTTTCAAACTTACATTAAAGATAAAATTTCTATGCTTAAGATATCTTTGGTTAAAATTATACTGGTAACCCGCGGTCTGTTTGCTGTACTGATTATTATTACCGGGGATATAAAGCTCTATATCGTCAAGATGAGGGTAACCTATTTCGAGATACATGTCTTTAGTTAGGGATTGGGGATTATTTATATTAAATCTGATCCAGAATGCTGATTTTGAGTAGCCGTAATTTGGGACTTCAGTCTCGCTCTTTACAAAAGGGAATTCCATATTGGTATTTAGAAGATCATAAATCTGGAGAAGATTATTTTTGTCCTCAAGGATGTAGAGATTTCGGCCCAGTTTATAATCCTGGATATTCTGATCTAGGGTAATAAACTGAGTCTGTGCATACAGGTTAAATGGTATCAGCACAGAAAAAAGTATAAAAAAAAGAGATTTTGAAAACAGTCTTTTATTATTCATTGATATCTCCAGAAACTTGAAGCTTCAGGGGGTAAAAATTTTAATTATAAGTAACACTATCAGTATAAATTTAGTTACTATTATTTTAAATTTCTTTTTTCAAGTATAAAATTTTTACAAATATAGAATAAGTAGTTTTAATCAAAAAGGTTGGTAATTATGGTATTTGTTCATCATTTATAATTTTTGTTTATGGTTTAGTTTCAATTATTTACTTAATTACAATATAAAATGCTTTGTTTGGCGGTAAATTATGAACTGTTGATTCTTAAATAGCCTGATTATCACTTTGTAATTCGTATTTTTCAACGATTTCACTATCTGAATAATCTACCGAACTTGATTCAAGCTTTGTCATTTTCAACATCTCCCTGGTAATCTTAAAAAAGTGATGTCCATTTACTGATAGAATTACTGCAAGAGGAAAATTCCCTGGATTAATCATCAGTGATTTAATGAGGAAGCGGATATATAAATATCCATATCCTGAAAAACCCTGAATAAAAAAAGATCTGATGAAAGATTGAACATCATTTCTCCTGATCCCTCTTTTTTTAAAAGCACGGTCTGGTGTTCTTGAAAGAAGGGTCAAACACCGTTCAAAATATTTTTCCGGTGAGTATATCGTTCCTAATACTTTTAAATACCCTTGTATAATTATTTCTTTTTCCATTGAAGGAATAAAGTTTAGATCAAGCATGTGAGTATTGCATCCGCACGTTTCATGAAGAATTCTATTCTCTTTTTCGAGCCTCTTATAAAGCCGTGTACCGGGCAGAACAAGCATTAATCCCACCATTGCAACTGCTATACCTGATTCCTGTATAAATTTTATCTGACGGTTGAAAATATCTTCTGTATCAGTGTCAAAACCGATAATAAATCCTGCTAAAACCTCAAGCCCTTTTGATTGAATTATTTTTACACTTTCCAGAATATTATATTTAACATTCTGCTTTTTACTTATTGAAATAAGGGTGTTTTCGTCCGGAGTTTCAAGTCCGATGAAAATTTGCGTAAAAGCGCATTCAGCCATTAGATCGAGTATCTCTGTTTCAGCTGCAAGATCAATGCTTGTAGATGCTAAAAAAGTAAACGGGAATGATTTTGAAATTTGCCATTGTCTGATCGCCATGAGGAGCTGAAGACACAACTTTTTGTTGCCTATGAAATTATCATCAACAATGTTGATAAGTCCGCTGAATCCTGCATCATAAATGGCATTCAGTTCCATGATAAACTGATCAATAGTTTTTTGCCTGGGTTTAGAACCAAACAATACCGAAATATCACAGAATTCGCAGTTATAGGGGCAGCCTCTTGAAGACTGGATAAGTATTGATCCATAATCTTTAACATTGATGAGGTCATATCTGGGAACTGGTGTATTTTTTATATCGGGTTTAATCTCAGATCTGTAAATTCGAGATGGATTACCGTTTTCATAATCATGGATAAATTGAGTAATTAAATTTTCCGCTTCGCCAATAATAAAATAATCAACACCGGTAATTGATTCAAATGATGCAGATGGATATGGACCGCCTGCTAAAACCGGTTTATTTAATGCATTGCACAACGCAACTACATCATTAAATGACTCTTTCTGTACAATCATCGCTGAAACAAAAATTAAATCCGCATGGAGAATATCTTCTTTTTTAAGCTTACTTACATTTATGTCTACAAGTTTAATTTCATAATCCAGAGGTAGCATCGCAGCCACTGTTAGAAGGCCTAGTGGAGGCATAAGCGTTTTTTTATTAACTATTTTAAGGGTATGTTTAAGGCTCCAGTAAGTTGCCGGATATTCCGGATATATCATTAGTATGTTTTTTTTCATCGTATAATACTCCGGTTTCTGGATTTTAATTTTATTAATAGACTAAGAATAGACATATGATTATGTATCACTCTTTTGTGAATCTTCGACAACTGTGAAAACCGGCACATTGTAATATACTCCTTCATCGCTTGCAATTTTACTGTTATATCGATATGCAGGCAAGAACGATGGTAAACAGGATGGGAATATATAATTTCTTATAATCAAAAATTTAAAAAAAGTTGTATGAATCTGGAATTAAGGTTTATATAAAATTATAACTATAAATATTTCATTATTCACTTTTAAAATGTCAAGAAAGTAATGCCGGACAGCATATATATTCAAGTATCTGCTCATAAACCGGTCGTGAAATTGCTCTCCGCCGTGTCAGCTGCGCAGCGGAGATAAAATACCACTTGTTTTGAGCAGCTGCATATTTAATTTGAAAGAGGTAATATTGTCAGTTAAGTGTAGTTTTCACTTTGATAATGGTGTTTTTTTTATTGTAAAATGTGCCGGTGATTATTTCCGGCGGAGACATTGTAAGGCATACCTGCCTTCCGGAATTAAATATGATTGATTTTATTTATATAACAGATATTATATTTAACAGGTATAAGTAATTCATAATAGGAGCTTATCTGCTGATGAGATATGAAAATATAAAATTTGAAAAAATAAATAATACCGGACTTATCAGGCTCAACAGGCCTGAGAGAATGAATGCCGTTTCTGAAGAGAATAATGATATCAGGGTTCTTGTTCTTACCGGTTCGGTAAGGATGAAGGATGGTGTAGAAAAGCAGGCATTCTGTGCCGGTGCGGATCTTAAAAAGCATTCAGCGGGTGAGAGAACAGCATCTCAGCGGAGAGATTATATCTATCTTGCCCATAAGGCTAATTTAAAATTATATACTTTTCATAAACCGGTTATTGCTGCTGTAAACGGTCCTGCCCGTGGTGCCGGAGCGGAGATGGCTGTTAATTGCGATTTTATTATGATGGCAGATAAAGCCACTATCGGGTTCCCCGAAGTGGGGCTTGGAACTTTTGTCGGGGGAGGGGTTACGAAAATTCTCCCTGAGCTGCTTGGAATAATTAAAGCAAAAGAGCTTATCTATACCGGCAGAGTCCTTAATGGTGTGCAGGCCGTTGAATACGGTCTTGCCTATGCGTGTTGTCCGGGGGATGATTTACTGAATCGCGCAATGGAGTTTGCCGGCAGTATAGCATCTCTGGCTCCGGTTTCAGTTTCTCTGGCGAAAAAAAATTTACAGCTCTCACCGGACCGTGATATTGAGACTGTTCTGAATGACGAAGCAGAGGCCATACTTTCATGTATGGACACCGGTGACTGGAAGGAAGGGATAGCTGCTTTCAATGAAAAAAGAAAACCGTTATACAGGGGGATTTAATGGAGAACAGCCAGCTTCATAAAATTTTTTTTGCCGGTTCTGTTGCTGTTATCGGAGCATCGGCAAATGAAACGAAGAGAGGTTACAGAGTGATCGAAACTCTTCTTCGTGAAAAGTATGAGGGGAAAATATATCCGGTTAATCCTAAACTCAATTCTATACTTGGAATCAGGTGTTATCATAGTATAACTGAAGTAAGGGAAGATATTGATATCGCCCTTATAACCACAGCCGCGGATACCATACCTGTTATACTGGAGGAGTGCGGTAAAAAAAATGTGAAGGGTGTAGTAATAATTTCCGGCGGTTTTGGAGAGCTGGGTGCGAAGGGGAGACAGAAAGAAAAAGAAATATCAGCAATTGCGAAAAAATATAACATTAGAATTATCGGTCCGAATACATCGGGAATGATAAGTCTTCATAATAAACTCAATCTTGTGGGTATACAGGATGTTCCCAGGGGGAATATCGCCCTGTTGTCACAAAGCGGCAACATCGCTCTTCATATTATAACTGAAGCGGGGCTGCGGAGTAACGTAGGATTTTCCCATTATGTCGGAGTGGGGAATGAAGCTGACTTGAAATTCCATGAATATCTTAAATACTTTGAAGATGATCCTGCGACCAGAGCAATTGTGATGTATGTTGAAGGGATGAGGGAGGGGAGGAGTTTTCTTCAGCAGGCCTATCAGACAACAAGAAAGAAGCCGATAATTCTGCTCAAGAGCGGAAGAAGCGTCACCGGGATGAGGTCCGCCGGTTCACATACAGGTTCTCTTGCCGGGATTTCGGAGGTTTCCAGAACCGCTTTCAGAAGGGCAGGAATTGTTACTATTGATAATCTTGATGAACTCTTCCCTGTTACGGAGGCTCTTTCTATTCTCCCTCCGATTCACAAGAACAGAGTAGCCATCCTTGCAGATGGAGGGGGCCATGCCACTATTGCCTCGGATATGCTCAGTGACTACGGTATAGAGATTCCTCAGCTTGGTGAAAAGACACAGAAAAGACTGGCCGAAATTCTGCCAGCCAATGCTTCTCTTAAAAATCCGGTGGATGTTGCCGGGGGGACAGATGAAAATCCATCAATCTTCGCCGACTGTGCAAAAATTATTCTGAATGATCCTTCCGTGGACGGGCTGATAATAGTAGGACTCTTCGGCGGATATTCAATCCGGTTCGCGGATAAACTCAGATATATGGAGGAGGATGCCGCTCATCAGATGGGTAAACTTGTGAAAAAGATAGGTAAACCCATTATTCTGCAGAGTCTCTACGCTTTAAAAAATACACATTCCCTGGGGCTTCTAAGATACTACGGGATTCCTGTTTATGAGTCACTGGGGATAGCCTGCAAGTGTCTTGCGTCTTTATCTCAGTACGGTAAATATCTCAATCATACACAGAAGAGACCTGTACATTTTGTTTTTAACTGGAAGCAGAGAGCAAAGACCGAATGTATTGAAATAATTGAGAAGGCTAAAAGTGAAGGACGGCGTTCTCTTCTTGAAACAGAGGCGAAGAGAATTTTTTTCCTGCATAAGGCTCCGGTTTACGAGGAGGATATTGCTGCAAGTGCGGACCATGCGGTAAAACTGGCAAAGAAGATCGGCGGCAAGGTTGTGCTGAAAATCGTGTCACAGGATATACTTCACAAGAGCGATGCCGGCGGTGTTAAGGTAAATCTTGAGACAGAGGATGAAATACGTACTGCATTTGATAAAATTATTTCGAACGTGAAGGATTACAATCCCGGTGCTGATATAAAGGGGTGTCTTGTCTCCCCCATGTCCGATAAGGGTGTAGAAATTATAATAGGTACAAAAATTGATGATCAGTTCGGACCTGTTATAATGGTTGGTCTCGGAGGGATACTTGTCGAGGTGCTTAAGGATGTGGCCTTCCGGGTGCTCCCCATAACGCGAACCTCTGCAAAGGGGATGCTTTCAGAAATAAAGTCAGCTCCCATTCTTGATGGTGTAAGGGGCGAACAGCCTGTTGACAAAAAAGCTATTCTTGATCTGCTTCTTGTAGTGTCCGAAATCGTTGAATCCTATCCCGATATTCAGGAGATAGATCTGAATCCGGTAATCGCGCGGAATGACGGAATATCCATTGTTGACGCAAGAATTATTCTTAAAGAGGGGGAATTTAAAAGTGAATAGATGTATTACAATTGAATATACCGGTGATGTTGCACTGATAAAAATGATTAGGGGTGACAAACTTAACCCTCTTGATATTGAAGCAGGTGTTGAAATAAACAGGGCTCTTGATGAGATATCTGCCAGGGGTGTGCGCGCTCTTCTTATAACAGGGACAGGGCGGGGGTTCAGCGCCGGGGGAGACATTAAGGGGATGCTCGATTCAGTGGAATCGGGTGATCCGGAAAAATTTATGGATGATCTCACAAGAGAACTGTATGCAATAGGACTTAAACTTAGAAAGCTTCCATTCCCGGTTATTGCCGCTGTTAATGGTCACGCAGCAGGTGCCGGAATGAATCTTGCTTTATGTTCCGATTATATTATCGCTTCGGAGAAAGCGATGTTTGCCCAGAGTTTTTCTAAACTGGCGCTGATACCGGGATTCGGAGGGACACATCTTCTTGTTAATCAGCTTACATGGCAGAAGGCCTGTGAAATTGCCTTTACCGGGGATGCTTTTACCGCGCTGGAGATGAAGGAGCTGGGATTTGTTAATAAAGTTGTACAGGATGATCTTCTGATCAGCGAGGCTATGCTTATTGCTGAAAAATTTGCAAATGGCCCGACTCTTGCTTATGCGAGAACAAAGGAGCTTTTTCTTCGAGCCATGGGGGCGCCTTTTGAGGAACACCTTAGTTATGAAAGAGGTCTGCAGGTCTCATCTGCCGGGACAGATGATTACGCCGAAGGTGTCCGCGCGATGAACAGAAGTGTTAAACCGGAGTTTAAGGGACGATAAATCAAACTCCGGTTATATATGTTTTATTATTTAAAGTGAGGGTTATCTTTAAGCAGCAGGTCTATCTTTTTAACAACATCTTCAGACATTTCAATATCATCGGGCCACTCTCGTGTATGACCGTCGGCTATCCCTTTTTTTGTAGCGTCAATTATCATTATACCCTTTTCCTGAATGATATCACGCTGTGGATCGACGTTATTGAAAATTTTCCATAATAAAACTGAATCGTTGTTAATGTCAATTTCATGATCGTACAGTACAATAATACCTTCACCGGTAATTTTACTGTTTTTTATTTTTTTTATGAAATACGGTGAATTGGCTTTCTTATCTTTTTTTATTGTGAGCAGGATCACTCTGTTTCTGCATTCGTTAAATGCTATACGGGCACGACTGATTTTTTTTTCAATGGAGTAAGCTGTCTCTTCGACTTTTTTCTGACTCATTTTTCCATGTATAAATCCACCGGACCTCTTCTCCTCCCCTTCAAATCTTGCAGTTGCATCTATTCCGAGTTTTGATCCATGGAGCGGTTTCTCCGCAGAGTGATCAAGTACATCGAGTATACCCTTTGTCAGTACAATGTCGGAATTTAAATCTGCAGTATTGAGTATGTGCTTCATGAGCGCCGGTTTGTCTGAAAGAAGTGACGCATCATCCACCATGACCAGCATTTTTGCAAAACTCATCTGTCCCGAACCCCAGAGCCCGTTCATAACTTTTACTGCATGTCCCGGGAACTCCTTCTCTATCGCAACAACCGCGATATTGTGGAACACACCCTCCCATGGGAGCATGTAATCCGTAATCTCAGGGAGAACAGTTTTAATCATGGGGAGAAAAATTCTCTCTGTTGCAAGGGCCATGTAGCAGTCTTCCATAGGCGGTTTCCCTACAATTGTGGCGCTGTACACCGGATTTTTTCGATGTGTAATTGCAGTTACATGAAATACCGGATAGTCCCCTTTGAGAGAGTAGTATCCCGTATGATGAATTCAGCTTCTGCGGGGACTTCAAGATCCACAGTTATGCATTTCACCATCTCCACCGGTTTCTGTCTGATAAATCCCGCAAGGAGCATCTCGTCCACACCGCGGGGGAGCGGTGCTGTCGCAGAGTATGTTACTGCCGGTTCGGTTCCAACAGCCACGGCAACCTCCATGCGTTTTCCCGCTCTAAGGTGCTCATGGAAATGGTGCGCTCCGTCCTTATGTATATGCCAGTGCATACCCGTTGTGTTCCGGTCATATATTTGCATCCTGTACATCCCGGCGTTGCGTTTCCCGTCGCTCAATCCTCTGGTAAATACAACGGGGAGTGTGACGAATGGACCGCCGTCATCGGGCCAGCAGAATAGAACAGGCAGTTTAGTCAGATCCACATCATCGCCCGTTGTGATTATCTCCTGACAGGGCGCTTTCCCTTTAAATGTGCGGGGGAGAAATTTCGAGTATTTAACAAGTTCAGGGAGAAGTTTTATTTTATCCATAAGGGTCTTTGGAGGTTTTGTATTTATAATGTCGTGAAGTCTCCCGGCAAGAGCATCGAGGCTTTCGCTCCCCAGAGCCATGTTGATTCTCTTAGTGCTGCCGAACTGATTTATAAGGAGAGGGTATTCATATCCTTTAACATTTTCAAAGAGTATTGCCTTCCCTCCGCCGGGGAGTTTGGACATGCGGTCAGTGATCTCGGTAATTTCAAGTCTGCTGGATACAGGCTCTGTAAACCGGATCAACTCATTCTCTTTCTCCAGTTCATTTATAAATTCATTCAAGTTGCGGTAATTTTTTTTCATTTTTGTTTTCCCATTTTTTTTGTAATTCCTCCCCCTCGATGGGGGAGGGCAGGGTGGGGGTGATTCCGTTAAAAATTATAAAATGAATATTAGTCTATAATTCATAAATCTATCTGATAAATTATTACTATTGTATATATCAAATTTACATAAATAACTATTATCACCCTCCCCTAACCCCTCCCATAAAAGGAGGGGAATAAAAACTCAATTCTCTCCTGGAAGAGTCTACTCTCCCCAAACAGTCTTGAGCTTGTGTTCTATTTTAAGCTGATCCAGAATCTTCCCTGTCATAAAGTCCAGAAGCTCTTCTATCTTTTCAGGTCTATTATAAAAACCGGGAGCTGCAGGGAGTATTACTGCTCCGGCCTCTGCGGCTGCGGTCATATTCTTAAGATGTATCAGGTTCAGCGGTGTTTCTCTTACCGCTAGTATAAGCGGTCTTTTCTCTTTCAGCATTACGTCAGCAGCGCGTTCAAGAAGAGACGCGGAGTATCCGTTTGCAATTCCGGAGAGTGTTTTTGTTGAGCATGGGAGAACAACCATACCGTCGGTTTTAAATGATCCGCTTGCGATCTCCGCGAACATATCGTTGTTGTCATAAACTTTTACTGCGCAGGAGTGGCACTCATGTATCTGCATGCTCATCAGAGCATCGGTAAGGTTCATTCCTGTTTCATGTTTAAAAACCGCGGCACCCATCTCTGTAATTACAACTCTCAGATCAACTCCGAGTTCGGCTGCGTTTTTCAGAAAATTAAGAGCGTATATGCTCCCCGATGCCCCTGTTATCCCTGTGACAATTATTTTTCTCATATGGTTCCCCGTTATTTCCCCGTAAGATAACCTGTCAGTACGGCAAAAAATACTGTTACAGATATTATACTGTTTATGTGAAAAAAGGCAATGTTGATATTTGAAATATCATCGGGATTAACGATTTTATGTTCAATTACATATAACACTGCAATTACGGCCGTAAATATAAAATAGTAAACTCCGAAACCCGCTGTAAAATAAAGCGCAATAATAAGAGCAACTGTAATAATATGCAGCAGAGCTGAGATGAAAAATGCCTTTTTCACTCCGAACCGTGCCGGAATTGAAAACAGATTTTTCTCCTTGTCAAAGTCAACATCCTGACAAGAATATAGTATATCGAATCCGGCAATATGTGTCATCAGTATAAGAGAGAGTATTATAACAGAGAGTTCCGGCACACCTGCAATGGCAATCCAGACTGCAACAGGTGCAAGCCCTATGGCAAATCCCAGATAGATATGGGCCAGCCATGTGAACCGTTTTGTGTATGAATAGAAAAAGAGAAAGAGCAGCAGCGGGAACGAAAGCAATAGGCATATTTCCGAATTTTCGGCATCTATATCGGCATCGGCAATACGGTTGAATCCCATTGCCGCGGAACGTGCCCCGATCATTGCAATTATAATCCAGAGCACCATCTGCAGAGTCACCGTGTGTTCCTTAAGTGCAAGAACAAGTCCCGACATGGCAAAGGGGAGCGCAAAGATTGTGTGAGAGAGTTTTATCATTTTTGAATAGGTGACTGTTTTTCCGATCAGTCCCCGTTCATGTGATTTTTCATTTTCCATAGTATAATTCCATGAACATAATTTTTTTTCAAGCAGTGAGAATATAATAAACAGGGCAAGTCCCATGAGGCTCATCCCTGTGATTCCGACGAAAATCATAATATAGTCTGCCCGTGCCCAGGCATCCATTATCAGATACCCCAGACCGCTGGAAGTTGCAAAAGATTCAGCAAAAAAAAGGACAGAAATGGCAGTTCCGGTTGAAATTCTTACAGCTGTAAAACTGTGGGGGAGTGCCGCCGGTATTACTACATGGCGGAATATATCACTGACGCTTCCACCCATGGAACGCACTGAGTCGTAATATTTCGGACTGACCGACCGTACGCCGTCACGAACTGCAACGAGTATCTGGAAGAAGAGTATCAGTGTTATAAGAATTATTTTTGAAAGATCACCAAGTCCGAAGAGCAGAACAACCACGGGGAGGAGAACCATTTTCGGTACAGGGTATGCCATGTACACAACCGGTGAAAAAATCCGGTCTAAAAAGGGGCTGTATCCAAGTATTGTTCCCAGGGGGAAAGCGATAATCCATGATAAAAATATACTTGCGCATACACGCCAGGCGCTGATGCCGAAGTGTGTCCAGAAGATTGACTTTTGAGCTTCTGCTATAAATGCGATAAGAACATCCTCCGGAGAGGGGAGTATTGCCGAAGCAGCGGCGGCAGAGGCGATCTTCCATAAAACAAATATAACCGAAAGTGATACGAATATATTGATAAAAGGAATTTTCTGTTTCATATATTTCCGATCATCTCTCTGATTGTGCTGCATATTGAGTAGAACTCTTTTGAATTCCGGAAATCCTTTTTTCTGCGGGAACTGTTGCTGACAGTTGAAATTACTCTCCCCGGTTTCCCGTTCATGACGAGAATTGTATCTCCCAGAAAAACGGCCTCTTCGATACTGTGTGTGACGGTAATAAGCGTGAGGCTTCTTTTTTCATGAATTTCATAGATTGTCTGCTGGAGTTTTTCTCTTGTAAGAGTATCAAGTGATGAGAAGGGTTCATCCATTAAAAGAATTTCAGGCTCTGTGGAGAGCGCACGGGCGATGGCTACTCTCTGTTTTTCCCCGCCGCTTAGTGTTGCCGGGTATTTATCTTTATGTGAATATATTCCCAGATCTTTAAGAATTCTTTCAGAGACAGCCGATGCCTTTTCACGGGGGTATTTTTTTATCTTCATTCCAAGTGAAACATTTTCAATAACAGTCTTCCATGGGAGGAGCCCGTAATCCTGAAGTATAAATGCTGTTTGGGAGTGGGGCTCTTTTATCTCTCTGCCGTTAAGTGAGATGATTCCCGATGATGCCGGGATAAGTCCGGCAATCATGTAGAGTATGGTTGTTTTACCGCACCCCGAAGGTCCGATGATAGATAGAGATTCGCCCTTTTCGAGTTTAAAAGAGATATCCTTCAGAATTTCAGCTCCGGGATATCTCCTGCTTACTGAACGGATCTCTATCACTTTTTTTCAATCGGCCGGACAAGCATTTTATAATCGGCCGGAATGGATATCATGCCGTTTTTTTTCATCCAGTTATAAACAAGCATTACATCTTTCTCTTCCGGAAGAGCTGCTTCATTGAAAACCGGAACTTTGAAGGAATCTTTAATATCCCCGGGAAGGCGGAGTCTGGAAGACATGAGATCTTTAAATTTCTCCGGATTGCTGTTTATGGTTTTAACGCTTCTGTTATAGGCAGTGATGAATTTTTCAGTGAGTTTTTCATTTTGATCAAGGAAATCGCTTTTAAACATTATTATTGTCGCAGTGGTATCAAGTCTTCTGTCATCAGCGATAAGTCTTGCTCCATCCTTTATCCCTTTGCTTAAAAGCGGTTCCGGTAAAAGGGCGAGCTTAACAGAGCCCGATATAAGCATCTGATAACGGACAGGAATTGCCTTAATTTCAAGTTTGTTTAAACTGTCGGGAGAAATATTATGTGAAGCGGCGATCTGATCAAGAAAAAATTCTATTATCGTTCCCCTTGAAATGGCTATGGATTCTTTTTTAATATCGTTTATACTCATTATCGAAGAGACAGGTGATGCCAGAAGGCCGAACATTGGCGATCTGTCTGAAGTATGGTACGATTCACAGACTATTTTTGTGTCAATGCCTGTTTTTACCATGAGAAAGAAATTTATAATATCACCGAAAGCTCCGTCAAGAGTACCTGCTGTAAAAGCGGCATCTCTCTCAAGAGCGCTGTTGAACATCACAAGCTCAACATCAAGTCCCTCATCCTTAAAGATACCTTCTGCTTCTGCTGCAGCAAGCGGAAGAGTATCGATGACCGGGAGTATTCCGATTCTGATTTTTTTACTCTCTTCTTTACACGAGAATAAAGAGAGCATAATCAGTAAAACAATAGTAATTCGAACAGATATTCTTTTCATGGTTTAACCTTAAATAAACATCCTTACGCCGATTCTTGCAATCACTCCGGACATATCAATAACTATATCGCTTCTTTCCGGAGAGAGGTCTCTATAGCCGAGATCAATTACAAAATCTACAGCGGAATTATGAAAAAGTTTATATGCTCCCGAGGCAAAAACCTGCCATGCGAATCCGTGGTATAAATTTGTCCCGTTTTCGGTATCGGAATCGTAATCAAGAATCATGAAACTGTATCCGAGACCGACAGTCAGGGATGGTTCAAAAAAGAGTTTATCTCTCAGGAAGGGGAGTCTTACCTGTGCGTTTGCAAATAGCGGGAAAGTATAAAGATTTGTTTTTGCTGTGAGTGATCCTCCGGCAGATCCCCCTGCGTTAACATCTTCAAGTTTATTCTCCCACTTTATCCAGAAAAAATCCGCTTCAAAACCGAATACAAAAACAGGGTCCAGATTATAGATATAGTTAAGGCTCAGGTCCAGTCCGAATTTACCCGGATCGGAAGCGTATCCTGTACCTATTTTACCCATAAACTCATTATCGGATGGATTTGTGAAGACGTTTTTTTCTCTTGTAACAACAGATTTTGTCTCCTGCGCGAAAAGAACTGACGATGAAAGCAGAACAGCGATTACTAAGAATAATATTTTTTTCATATTCTGTACCTCTTAATGTTTTTATTGTATCTCCTGTAACTGATAGAGGAGATAGATTGTTTATGATTAAGTTAAACTTTTTTACTCTCTTCCGGCCGATAAACTCTTTAGTAAGATAAATATTGCTGGTAGTGGTTTATTTTTCGGGGCACAGCGCTTCGCGCTGCGCCTGAAATGGGGGATTACGGGGGCAGCACCCCCGTAATCCCCCACTCTCAGCGTATGCGGAGCATACGCACCACATAAAATAATTTGCTACCATATTGTTAACTGAATACTAATAAATTTATTGAAATAAATATAGAATATTTTAGAGTAATGTAAATCTGAGACTGAGGCAATAATGACGAATTATGATGTCCATTCAACTCTTTTTTTTAATTATTTAAGGGTAAACCGGCGTATACTTCTATTCCTGGCTCTGATAATAATTACGCATTTTTCATTGCTCATCGCTTTTCCCGCAGAGAGAAAACCCGTTACAGATATAATCTGGATTTTGTCCGAGTTATTTAAAATATCACTTTCATTTATTGCTTTCCGCAGAAGCAGAAATTTGGTCAGGAGGGCATGGCTGTTTATAGTCTTATACGGGTTACTTACTTTATCAGCTATTCTTATCAGGACCTATTATGATCTGGTTCTCAATGTTTATTCGGGCTCGGTATTTCCGGTATATCTTTTTGCTGCCGCTAATGCAGTTTTAATTATTGCTTTTATAATATTCAGTTATTCGGAAGAGTCCGCTTTTAAAGTAAAAAGGCAGATGAACCTTATAGGTCTGATATTTGTAACGATACTTATGATTTCATTTCTTGTTAACTATAATGCGGCAACTGCGTCAATTTCACCATGGTCAGTACTAAGAACATCAGTTTTTGGTGTAATAAATATATCTGCATTTATCATCGGTCTTGGTATATACTGGACAGGTGTCTGGAAGAAGGATTTTAAAAGGAAGAGCGTATTCGGAATAATACTGCTTTCAACTTTTGCTTCATTTATTCTGAATAATCTGTTTTTTGCAAAGAAAATTATTGTCAATGAATCTATTACCGGCGGGTTCCCCGATCTGCTGGGGACCTGTGCAATTCTTCTTATAGGTTTTGCTGCATGGAATGAGATATATTATAAGGAAACTTTTAAGGAAGCTGAAAGTTACAGTCTTTTTTATGTTTCCCGCATTGAGAGAATAATTCCTGTTCTTACTCTTATTGCAATGCTGGCAGTTTTGTACTTTAATCTGTCGAAGCTTGACAGTATGATGATAAGAATTCTTATTATAATGATGATTCCCTATACTGTTTTTTTACTTTTTTTCGAACTTTACAGCTACAGGTCCGAAGATGCCTTATTGTCTATTCTATCTGTTTCTCCGACAGGGATTCATATAACTGACAGGAAGTTTACGAAAACATTCTTTATAAATAAAAGTCTATTCGATATGTTTAAATCATTGGAGATTCCTCCGGATCTGATCATAGGGAATGGAATTAAGGATGAAGATAAAGATAAAATAATTAAATCTATATCTTCAAAGAGATCTCTGGATAATCTTGAAATTATAATGAAAAGGCCCGACGGGACAAAGTTTAATGCGCAGTGCAGGATTATTCCGGCCCGCTATTATTCATATGATATTGTCATTTCATGGATATGGGATATTACTGAAAGAAAAAAATATGAAGGGACAATTCTTAAACAGAAATATTCAGCTGAGATCGCCTCACTTTATAAGAGTGAACTGCTTAATAATCTGAGCAATAGAATCCAGTCGGGCTATGTAACAATGAAGTCCGATGATAACGGATGGCCCGATTTTACTCTTACCGGGATGAATAAAAGGATACTTGAACTTTTCAATTTTAAAGATGATCTTACCGGTGAAAAAATGCGTAAGATCTTTCCTGATGTTGAACCCGGTCTCATTGCACGTTTTTTTGAAGTGCTTAATACCGGTGTATCAGTGAAGAGAGAGCTTTATTTCAAGGAGATTGATAAAATATTTTTATTTCTGATCTTCCGTGCAAGTGAAGATGAGGTTGCCTGTCTTATCGATGATATAACAGAGAGCAAACGTAAAGAGAAAGAGCTTGTTGAGAGAGAACGGGAGCTGAGCACTCTTCTGGGAAATCTTCCCGGCATGGCTTATAGATGTATTAACGACAGGAATTGGACCATGCTTTTTGTAAGTCAGGGTTCGCTGGAGCTTTCGGGGTACGATCCGGAAGAGCTTGCCGGTTCTTCCGGTGTCAGCTGGAATGATGTAATCCACCCCGATGACCGTGACAGGGTGTGGGTTGAGGTTCAGGAGTCGCTGGATATGAGGGAGAGTTTTCATATCGATTTTAGAATTATATCCAGAGGAATGAAGATAAAACATGTATGGGAAAAAGGGCTTGGCGTATTTGATGATAACGACAATCTTTTATTCATAGAAGGATTTATTCTTGATATAACAAAGCAGAAAGAAGCCGAGGCGGTTCTTCGTGAACATGAACTCAGGGAGAATGAAATTGAGAAGGCCAGGGCTCTTGGTCAGATGGCCGGCGGGATTGCTCACGATCTTAATAACCGGCTCATGGGTATAGGGTCATATACATCTCTGATTGATATGAAGGTTAAGGATATAAATATAAAGAAATATACCGGGGGGATTCAGGAGTCGATTATAAAGTCAACCGAACTTATTGAGAATCTTCTGATCTTTGCCAGACAGAGCGATATCATATCAGATATATTTTCAATTGAGAATATGATTCGTGAAATAAGTTTTAAAGCTCTTGAAGATTTTCCTGAAAGTATAATTGTCAGCCGGTCCTTTAATACTGTTTCAAATAATGTCAAAGGGGATTATAAGCAGTTGTATAAGGCTGTTTATGACATTATATTAAACGCAAAGGATGCAATGCCCGATGGTGGAGAAATTACTATTACTACCGAAAATAAGACTATTGATAATACACTGCTTAGTGATCTGACAAAGGGGGAGATGGATAAGCTGTTTATCGTTGTAAAAATCTCAGACAGCGGTTATGGTATAGACAAGAACAATCTCAGCAGAATCTTTGATCCGTTCTACACGACAAAACCGGTGGGGAAGGGGAAAGGTCTCGGTCTCTCCGCAGTTTACGGTACCATACAGGCCCATAACGGAGCTATTACTGTTGATAGTGACACCGGGAAGGGGACTACATTCAGTATTTATCTTCCCGTAGTTTAGAATTAATTTTTTTTCAGTATACGGAATGTGTTTGTAATAGAGTCCGATTCTGTCATGTGCAGGTAAAGATCGACAGGTATGGAGTTTGAATAACGTATCATATATACAAAATTTTTTTCCTCACCGGGGAACCGGTCGTTCAGTTTTATTTCATCTGTCCCTTTATATCTTTCATTAAATAATACCCACTGTTCTTTCGTGAATATTCTCACATGAAAAAGGTCAGCAAAACCTGAAGGGACGTTAATGGGCTGCCATTCACGTGATCTTGTGGGCAGGGCAAAATAAATAACGGGCACTACTATCTGCGGGTCTATTATTTCAGTCATTTCAAAATCCATGTAACTGATCCACTTTTCCGGGAACTGGAGAGTGAACATATACTTTGTATTGATGTATTTAAGCCGTAGGGTGGGGTCATCCTTTTTCTCACTGCTTTTACAGGATGTGAAAACTATTATCAGCAGCATTATGTTCAGAAATTTTTTCATAATGTTAATGTATAACAGCTTCCGGAATTTATGCAATAAAAAAAGTTTTAATAATACTATTTTTTATCAGGGGGAAGAGTAGTGCACAATATCTTTCAAACTCACCCCCGGCTACTGCCGCGCCCCTCTCTTTGATGAAAAAAAGAGGGGCTTCGTAAAACAAAATATTCCCCTGAAAAACACAATAAATTTTCAGTCTCAAACTCCCCTCTCTTTCTTTCCAAAGAGAGGGGTCGGGGGTGAGTTTGGAAAGTTTGTGGCTTTACATATCATTTTTTAATGAATAATCATATGGTCACGGCACTATCCGTGCAGATTTAATAATTCTATTTAAACTTGAAGTTCTTTTTCTCTGCCTGCTCTCTTACAGTTTTGATAATAGCCGAATCGAGAGTATTTTCCGATGCGCTCTCCTTCTGAACTTTTTCTATATATGCCCGTCTCTCTTCGTTGAGTTTGTTGATTCTGTTTTTTATATCTTCACGTTTCTTTTCCAGCTTACTGACATACTCCTCCCGCTCTTCAGGATTCATATTTTTCATCTCTTCCGGCAGCTGATCCTTGGTCATTTTTTTCAGATCCACTGAACCTTTTGAAGCGGCGTCAACAATATCCCACTCTGTATTGTCATAATGTGCCGATGCCTTTGAGATAGATCTCTCTGCCATAATTGAAGCGGATTTTCCCGCAGCGTTGCTGTCCTGTTTCTCCTGCTCCATTTTTTTCTCACGGCCTGCAGATCCGTATGCTATATAGGTGTTATTAAGTTCAATCCCCAGTCTTGTGAGTTCCGCATCCTGAGGAGCTGAAATCGTCATAACTTGAATATTCTGGTCAATACTTATATATCTCCCGCCTGAAATATCTGCTCCGTCTTTCCACCATGTCTCTATTCCGGTCTTTCCGTCGCCGCAGAATATTGTATTTACTATTATTCCTTTTCTTTTTGCTTTACGTACAGCTTCTTTGTAGCTCACATCACCCTGATCAAATGGTTCGTTCCCTGCAATAAATATCAGTTTAAGGTTATTGTCATTGCTGTCCCATTTGAGGTTTAATACCGCTTTGTCGATGACCATTCCGCAGTATTCGTCACCTCCGTTGGTTGTCAGTGAATAAAGTTCAGCGGAAATTTTATCCAGATTACCCGAGAAGGAGGTGACCATCCTGAGGTGACCCTCTTCCATGGGTATGCTGCTTTTCCCGTATTCGAAGAGCGCCACTTCAAGTGAAGGGATTTTCCCGTCCTTTTGAGCCACAGCAAGTTCATTGATTATTTTCCACAGCTGAGATCTTGCCTGATCGATTAATCCGTCCATACTGCTGCTGGTATCTAAAAGCAGCGCTATCTGAATTTTTGACTTACCATCCTTATCCCATTGGGAATATAAAGATGATTCTGATATTAAAGGTATTAGTACACATAGTGTTAATATTAAACGTTTCATTCCGATCCTCCGGTTATTTTGTTTATTAGACATCAGCATTTATTCCTTAACTTTTCTAAAGTAAAAAACTCTATTATCCCCGCCGCCGAAGGCGGCAGTTAATTATTTTTAGGGGTGCGTATGCTCCGCATACCCTGGGAGTGGGGGTTTACGGGGGCGCTGCCCCCGTAAACCCCCACTCCAGGCGCAGCGCGAAGCGCTGTGCCCCCGAAAATAAACTGCTACCGCCGAAGGCGGCGGGGATAGATAATTCCTGTTTTTTATATTGAAAATTATATTCAGGAATAACTAATGATTGGACATCTTAAGTTTAAAATCAGTTCTCATTATTTTTTATAAAAAGTTCTACTTCATAAAAAGTTTCTGTTTTGCTGATAATTTTAACATCTACAATTGAGTTCTTTTTCAGATCACTTATGAAAGAGGTGTATCTTTTTGAATCAACTTTTACACGGTAGTAGGATTTATTAATACCTGATAAATCTTTTTTAATAACTGAAACATTATATTTTTTTAAAACGCTATCGGGATACGGCAGTGCAACCGGTGATGAATCTTTTTGTACACTGACTGACTCTTCAGCAACACTGCCGCTGTAACCGCTTTCACCGGAGAGTGATTTTTCTTCATCGGTAGATTTTTTTTCACTTTTAACAATCCGTGCTTTATTCATTTCAATTAGAATTTGTGAACTGCCCGGTACTTCAGTTTCAGATGAAACCTTATCATCGGCAATATTGGAAAGAGGGTTCTCATTTCTTCGAATTATTTTACCCGAGGGGGGATCTATTTTAAGCTTCGCAATTTTATTATCAGATTCAAATCTGTCCCGGTTAACCTCTTTTTCAGCCGGTCCGGAATTTTTTAACGCGGAAGATTCTTCAGATGGAGATTCAATTGTAAACTCAGAGCCTTTTTCCCGTATCGTTTCATTAAAGAATGGGCGGTAGAGAAAAAAGACAACCATTGCCAGCGCCAGAACCCCTGCCGCTTCAAGAGGGAAACTGAAACTTCTTATACCGGTGCGCACTGTACTGAATACGTTTACAAAGACCCCTGATCCGGTTTCAGAATCTATTCTTTTGTGAAGTTCAGAAAGAAAATTATCCGGTGCAGGTACAGGTTTAACTGTTTTCAGATTATTTCTATATTTAATCAGAAAGTCAAGTTCGGCTCTACATTCCGGACAGGATTTTATATGTTCAGCAAGAAGTCTGTCCTTCATCGGATCGATTTTATTGTCAAAATAGGAGTTAAGCATTTCATGTGCGTCTCTGCATTTCATGGCATTACCCCCTGCAGAAGTCCCCGGAGTCTGTGTCTGCCCCGGGAAATTCTTGATTTCACTGTTCCGGTTTTTACTCCGGTAATTTCTGTTATCTCTTCATAGCTCAGTTCATCAAGATCACGCATAACGATAAGTATACGCTCCTCTTCAGGGAGTTTTGATATGGCTCTGCGTACTGCCATCTCCCCCTCGCTTCTTTCAAAAAGAGTCTGCGGGTCGGCATTGTCTGAGGCAGAGTGGTAGTTTTCAAATCCGTCAATTGATACTTTCCTTCTGCTGTATGCAGATGAGAGTCTGTTTCTGCATGTGTTCAGCGCGATCGAGTAAAGCCATGTGGATAGAGCCGATCTGAAACCGAATTTATGGAGGTTTTTATACATTTTTATAAACACCTCCTGGCTGCAGTCAACCGCTTCATCGTAGTCTCCGGTAATATTTAAACATAGATTAAAAATCATATCTTTATACCTGATTACAAGAGTATCAAAATCTCTCTCTTTACCGTTCAGAAAGCCTTTAATCAGAACGGTGTCTTCTGTCTCATGGGTATTTTTATTTAATTCGTTTATAATTAGACTTAAAAAGCCGGAAAACGTTCTTATTTTTTTTAATGATAATAGAAATATTTCCGGAATGTATAGCCGGAAAATGCGGATAATAATGCCTGATGAATAAAAGACCGGAATTGACGATGAAGGGGAATTTAACATTATATTATTCTCTATATATAATAAATAAGATCGGAGTATATTATAAAGAGAACGGATGTAATTACAACTCAGTTTTTTCAGTTTATTAAAATATCTTCACAAGATCAGTTATTTGAGATACTTTAATCGGCCCTATATACTTCATAAATGTGAGGTATACTTTTCATTTCAGAGCTGAATTCTTCAATTTTATCTTTTGAGACTTTAACATTATACATGGGGCCTGTCTCCCGAAGAGGTATTTTAGTCATTCTGTTTTTTGTAGTATCACTGAAGGAGTATCCGCTTTCAAACATTATACTGCTTGCTTTTGCAATCGGTACGTCCTTATTGAAAACTACAACCATGTCAATTGTTGTTGACGATATTTTTTTGTCCGTATAGCATCCGGTGATTATAAGTGCGGTTATAACAACTGCAGCATGGAAGAGGATGATCCCTGAACCGATTCCGGATAAATAATTTCTTTCTGTCTTCATCATATCTCCTCCTTTCTGATTATGTCATTTATTATATTTACAATAGTAATACATTTTCAGAGTCAAAAATTATTTTTTTAATTAAATTTCATATTTTTTCCAGTTTTTATTTTTAAATATTTATAAGTAAATAAAACGTTATTATCTCCGCTGCATCTGAAGGCAGCGAATTGTTTTCGGAAGCGCGTCTGCTTCGCAGACGTCGGGAATGGGGGACCCCCGGTATCCCCCATTCCCGGGCACAACGCGTAGCGCTGTGCCTTCAAAAATAAATTCCCGCCGGCGGCGGGGGCGGGAATTATAATTATGTTGTTGATTTTTATATAATAAACTGATACTGTTGATGAAGTAAACATTAATTGCTTATAAACCGGCGGAGATAGAATGCCATAGGTTTATGAGTAATTATATTAAACAGTAGTACAATAAATTTTCCAGGCGGTTTGAATATGCAGCCCAAATTGAAATTAAAAAATAAAATCTATATTACTCTGTCCGTTGGGGCAGTTGTTTCACTTATTGTGCTTAATTCCATATTCGATGTAGTTAACTGCAATATTAAAAGGGATTACACAGGTGGTCGGGATAAATTCTATCAGGATATAAAGGAAAAGATTCAGAAACTTGAAAAGGAGGAGTTTAAGGACGCTGCAGCGGCATCAAGACTTGCCCAGCAGTATAATATCCTTGGCACCTATTATCTTGAAAGCCGTTTATGGGATATGACAATTGACGCATTTAATAATGTACTGAAATACGGGAATGCAAGCGACAATACCTTTTATTCTCTGGGACTGGCCTACGGCAACAGAGGTGTTGAGAAAAACTCAAAAGATGATATCAATAAGGCGGAATACAATTACCGTAAAGCAACGGCAGTAAATCCCAATCATCTGGATGCCAAATATGCTCTTGCAATACTGCTTTTCTATTATAGGGAAGATGGTAAGGATGAGGCTTTAACTCTGATAAATGATATTATTGTAAAAAATCGTGCACATTATCCTGCACGCTTCGCAAATGGAAGAATTAATTATGAGCTCGGCAATAAAGAGAAGGCCCTTACCATTTATCAGGAATTGCTGGCAGATATAAATAAAATGCCCGTGTCGGGGCTCAGTAATGATTACAAAGCGGAGTGCACCAGAAATATAACACGGATAATGTCGGAGCTGTCAATGAGGTAGAAAATTAATTCATAAATAGCTGTGTAATTTTATTGAGTTTAGAATATACTGTGAATAAAAACCCCCTTTAATAAAGGGGGGCAGGGGGGATTTTATAAAGTATTTTTTTATTTCGTCCCCTATCGCCACTCTTCATCAGGTAGAGGTCTGCTTATCCTTGCATCTTTAGACTCTTCAATGAACCGCTCTTTAAGTATTACTATATCAACCCGTCTGTTATATGCTCTTCCTTCGGGAGTGTTGTTGTCATCCAGCGGGCGGTATTCGCCGAATGCAACTGAGGAGAGCTGTTTAGGGTTAACACTCTCTTCATCGGTTAGATGCTGGAGTACAGCAAGACTTCTCGCCGAGGAGAGTTCCCAGTTAGTTTTATATCCTTCACCTTTCGGCTGGACTATTGTGCTGCCGTCGGTGTGACCCTCAATTCTTGTAAAGTTGGGTACGTTACGGACTATATTTGATATTTTAGCCAGAACAGGGCGCATCTCCGGCTTTAATTTTGCAGAGCCCGGATCAAAAAAGAAATCCGATGCAAGGCTTATTATAAGCCCTCTTTCATCTTCTGTAACACGGACTGTTTTCGAAGTTACCTCAGGTTTGAAGAGCTCCATCGCCCGGGTAACTGCTCTTCCCAGGGACCTCCCTTTATCTGTTGAAGGGAGGCTCATCATGGTCTGGCCCATCTCGGCAAGTGATCCCTTTGAAAGAGATTGTCCACCTTCCATCATTCCCAGATTACCCCGGAATGAACTAATTATCATTTTAAAATCATCGGCGGTGCTTACTGTTACATCACCCATCATAATAATGAAGAAACACATGAGGAGGTTGTTCATATCTCCCATGGTGACCATCCATGCCGGGGGTCCCTTTACACCGCCTTTATCTTTTTTTTTCTTAGCCATTTTTATTCGCCTTTTTCATCTACTAAATCTGCTCTCATAACGGGAGGGAGGAATGAAACGAGTTTTTCTTTTAGAATCCTCGGATTATCACCAGCCTGTATTGATAGTACACCCATAACTGCAACAGACTTGAACAGGATTTCCTCACCTGTAAGTGAATCCAGGTTTGTCGCCATTGGAGTAAGAACAAGATAAGCGAGAATAGCTCCATAAAGTGTTGTGATAAGAGCAACGGAAAGATAGGGTCCAACCATGGATTTATCACTGAGGTTTGCAAGTAGAAGTACAAGTCCCATCAGTGTACCGATCATACCGAAGGAAGGTGCAAGTCCGGCGAAGTCATCGAATATTTTTTTATTTACACCATGACGCTCGGCCATTTCATCTATGTCAGTTTCAAGGATTACGCGTACGAGTTCCGGGTCGGTACCGTCTACTACAAGCTGAAGACCCTTTTTTAGAAAAGGTTCATCAAGCGCATCCAGATCATCTTCAAGAGCCAGCAAACCTTCTCTTCTAGATTTTTCAGAAAATTGAACTAAAGTTACTATCAGCTCAACGGGATTAAGAGATGGGGGAAAAACAGCTATTCGCATATATGTGGGCATTGCCATAAGTTTTGTAAGGGGGTATGAAACCATGAGCGCGCACCAGCCCCCTCCGAATGTAACTATAACTGACGGTGCATCCCAGAACATCAGTACATTACCTCCGGCAACAATAATACCGAAAATTAAAGTTGCGAAACCGGCGACAAGTCCAATTACTAATCCAATATTCATTTTCAACCTTCAAAAAAAAGAATTTTAATATTATCCGTTCTATATAGATAATTGCTCATTAATCTGTACTGAAATTCACATCTCTGCTGTATTGAGCCGGCTGATATAAACTTCAGAAAAATCATGAGCATCTGCTTTTAATGCTGCTTCACTGTTCAGATAAAGAATTTTACTTCAAAAATTGAGAGAAAGATACCGGAATAATCTTGACTCTCTTATTATTTACTGATAACTTTATAATTCATAATCGGGATTTTTGAAATTATTCTTGAGATTAAAATTTTAATTACAGGTGAGTTAATTATGGAAAATAAAGGGGCATTTTACCCGTTTGTCTGGCCGACTCCCGACGCATTCGGAATAGGACTTGTTATTGGACTGTTCGGTATAGCTTTACTGATATACATAGTCTATAAATACCTTGAATCCAAGGAACAGAAAAGAATCCATAATTATCAGTTATTTCTATTTCAGGCGAAGCGCAAAGGTCTTAATAATTTTCAGTTTAAAATTCTGAAGAATATGGCATTTTATCTTAAATTGTCAAATCCCAAGGAACTTGTTTCAAATTCAGATTTATTTGAATCAATTCTGCCTGACTTTATCGAATATCTTAAAAAGCAGACCGAAGGGGATGAGAATATCCTGGGGATTTTCCGTGATCTGTCAACAATTTATGAAAGACTTTATACTGCAGGTTCTCAACGGAAGCCTCTTGAATCTATGGCGGACATACAAGAGGGTGAAATTCTTTATTTTACAACAGAAAGAGGCGGAGTCTATCTGGGTAAAACTTCAGGCCGGGGGGGTAATTTTATAGCGCTTAAACTTTTTACTCCGGCAAAGAATCTCCGGATTTTTGAAAATGAAACTGCAGTTTCACTTCATGCGCTTAGAATAAATGACGCGGAGTATCTTATTAATACGGTTACAATGGGAATTGATGGCAATATAGTTAAAGTTAAGATATCGGATGATCTTACAAGAGAAAGAGAGTTCAGACATCCATATATCAATGTAGTTATTCCAGGTGTTATTACAGTTGTTTCGCTAACCGGTGAAGCGGAACCTGAACAGATTGAGTGTTCAATTTTGAAAATCAATGAATATGAGTGTGTACTTCGAATTTCTGTTCCTTTGGAGTACGGCAGAGAGTACCCGATAAGTTTTGAATTGAGTAAATTTAAGTTCAATATTAATTCACGTATAGTCTCATCAAAGACAGTTGAAACTGAAAGTGTTTATTATCTGACTTTCAAGTTTCTGGATATGACCGATCCTGGTAAGGTAATACTTACCAGGTACATAGCAGAGAGTATGCAGTAATCATCAGTCACCGGAAACAAAAGCTGTGAGAACCCAGCCTTCGCTCCGTTTTTCAAATATGGCTCTTGGTCCTATGGGTGAATGGATATAATGGCTGAATACATATCCGGTTTTCCCCGTTGATGTTTGAACTTTAACCCATGTTCCGTTTATGCCGTTTACCTTTTCAGATACAGTGTCTTCGGCGGACCATGCTGTTTTTACAATTTCGTAATCGAGCGTTTCGATAACCGGGGATTTTGATGAAGGGGTTTGCCGGACATTTACTTTTTTACCTGTTACAGCCGAGTATTCGTGTGAGTCATAGTCAGCGGGAAAGATAACAAAGAGATACGGGTATGCCTGTGTGGTCTTATTTTCGTCATAGAATGATGAACCCATTGACAGGACCTTATCCATCTCGTACCAGAATTTTGAATTCTGCGGATTTCTGTCCAGATTCCATAATTTAATTAACCCGTTAATTCCATCCTGAGATTCGAAAGTAAAAGCAACATCATGAGCTATCAAATTTCGTAAAGTTGTAAGATTTCTGGATTTAACAGCTGTTTTAAATTTTTGGATGTAAATATAAAATTCTTTATCTGCAGCAGAATCATCAATAGGTAGGAGTTGAAATTTTTTAAACTCTTTTACCTCCGCCATTCCGGTTATAATTATAGAAAAGAATAATAATATAGTCAGTGTTTTTTTCACAGGTTTCAGCTCCTTTTTTAATGTTAATTGGATTTATATAATACTGACAAGTCCCCCAGCATATGGTTACCCTCTTTATTAAACTGACTTGTACCCACTTCTCAACAGCCCCCTAAATCCTACTTCGACAGGCTCAGCACACCGCCCGGAGGGGGACTTTGAAATACTATTAAATATTTTATTATTTCAGACAAATCATAATTTAAATTGTTAAGTAAGATGTATTATTATATTTAAATATTTATTTGTAAAGTAATCTTTAAGTCCCCCTCCGGGGGATTTAGGGGGCTACATAGAAAGATGCGGGTACAAGTCAGTTTATTAAAGGGTATATAGTGCTTTATATCTAATTCAAGATTATCATTTAATTATATTTGTACAGTAAAAATTACAAGAAGGAAAAACTGCTGATTAACAAAAATTTATTTCAGCAGGTCTGAATAAACGGAGGTTTCAGAATCGTTCTTTACTTTTTAATCCTATATTGTTAAACTATGTTCATTGAAAATATTTTTTCAGAGGCCTATAATGACATTCAAAAAACTGTTTTTTAAAATTTTCAGTTTTTATCCTCCGTTTTTCGGAGCCGGGATAAAAGTTAAAATTTCGAAGGATGTTAAAAGTGTAGACGTGAGCATGAAGCTGACTTTCTGGAACAGAAATTATGTAGGTACACACTTTGGAGGTTCTCTCTATGCCATGTGCGATCCGTTTTTTTTCTTTCTGCTTATGGAGAACCTGGGTAAAGATTATATTGTATGGGATAAGGGAGCAACAATTCTTTTTAAAAGACCGGGGAAGGGGAGAGTTCATGCGCGCTTTTTTATTCCGGAAGAAAAATATGATGAAATAAGAAAGCTTGCAGAGAACGGGAACTCAATTAATCCTGAATTTAAAATAGATGTCCTTGACGATGAAGACAATGTAATAGCTGCAGTGGAGAAGATATTGTATATAAAGAAGAAATCCCCCAAAGTCTGATCTATTTCATCCTTCGGCTGATTATCCCCATGAGATTATATGCAAGCTGCGCCGCTGCAAAGTCTGAAACAGAAGATCCTTCAGCCGGTGCAAGCTCAACTACATCAAATCCGATAATTCTTTTTGATGCAGGGATCGATTCTACAAATTTAAAAAAGTCGTACCAGAACAATCCCCCGGGAACCGGAGTCCCTGTATGGGGAATCACCGAAGGATCGAGTCCGTCAACATCAACTGAAATGTATATATCATCGGGGAAATCTTCGGGAAAATCAATACTGAAACAGTTCTCTCTGTATATGTATGACGCATTGTAGCAGGTAATATCACTGTTAGCATCGCGGTATCTCTGCTCCTCCATGGAGAAGCTTCTAATCCCTATCTGTACAAGGGGAACGCCTTTTTCGTGAACTCTTCGCATTACGCATGCGTGTGAATATTCCGATCCGTCAAGTTCATTCCGGAGATCAGCATGCGCATCAAAGTGAACTACCCCTATTACATCGAAATGTTTTTTTGCGGCCATAATCGGTCCATAGCTTACTGTATGCTCCCCACCGAGTATTACCGGGATTTTTCCCATGGCTAAAATTGATGCAGTCTCTCTCTCTATCGCGGCCAGTACTTCGGTATCGGTTCCGCTGCAGTCTACCGGTTTGTGTGTGTATATTCCATGCTCAAGAGGGAGAGATATTCCGTCGAATGCCTCAAGCTGCTGTGATGATGCTATAATCGCATCGGGTCCGCCGGCTGTTCCTGTTCCGTAAGATACAGTCTTTTCATAGGGGACAGGGAGTATGTGAAAGAGAGAGTTCTCCGGTGACCGTCTTTCCGATTCGCTTTCGAGAAAAAAAAGTTCTGCTGTCATGAGAGTCTCCCTTTGAAATCGCTGTATCCGAAACTTTTTCTGTGGATGATTTTTCCTGTCTCAGAATTGAAGTAATAAATATCCGGGAGTTTAATCCCGTTGAATGTGTTTGTTTTAACCATGGAGTAGTGCGCCATGTCTGTAAAGACAAGTCTGTCCCCGGTTTTGAGCGGCTCTTTAAATGAATATTCACCGATTATATCACCGGCAAGACAGGTGAGCCCGCCGAGTCTGTATGTATGAGGGAGCACATCCGCCTCCTCTGATCCGATAATATAAGGCCTGTAGGGCATCTCAATTACATCTGGCATATGAGCCGCGGCGGATGTGTCGAGTATTGCAATTTTTTTATTGTTGTTAATCACATCAAGCACGGTGGAGACCATGAATCCCGTGTTAAGTGCAACGGCTTCACCCGGTTCAAGAAAGATATCTACGTTGTACTTGTTTTTAAAATATATAATAAGGTCAGAGAGTAGTCCCAGGTCATAATCTTCACGGGTTATATGGTGCCCCCCACCGAAATTTACCCAGCTGCACTGATGAAACAATTCTCCGAATTTTTTTTCAGCGGCATCTATTGTCCGCTCAAGTGAGTCGGAGTTTTTTTCGCACAGAGTATGGAAGTGAAGTCCGGTTATGTGCGGGGGTAAAGTATCGGGAAAATTTTTTCTTGTAATCCCCAATCTTGAAAAGGGCGCGCATGGATCGTATATCTCAACTTCAGTTTCCCTGTGCTCGGGATTAATACGGAGACCGAACTTTATTCTGTCACTATGTGCCGCGATTCTGTCTTTGAAATGTTCGTACTGGCTCATTGAGTTTAAAACTATATGATCAGAGAGGGTAAGCAGTTCATCAAAATCGCTGTCGCTGTAGGCCGCTGCGAATGAATGAACTTCACCGCCGAACTCCTCCCGTCCAAGCCTGGCCTCGTGAGGTGAACTTGCACACGTTCCGGAAAGATATTGCATTACAAGCGGTGCGGCAGAGTACATTGCAAATCCCTTCAGGGCAAGGAGAATCTTCGCGCCGGTCCCTTTCTGAATTTGTGAAAGGATTTCAAGGTTCCTTTTCAGAAGAACTTCGTCTACTGCAAATGCAGGAGTTTCGAATATTGAGAAGTCTGTCACTGTTTTTTCCTTTTATTTAGTAATCCCTCACCCTTGATGGGGGAGGTTAGGAGGGGGTGAGGTTGCAGATAACTCTGAGTTTGAAAATCACCCTCCCCCCGGCCCCTCCCATCAAGGGAGGGGAGATAGTGAAAATAATTTTTATAATCCTATTTAAGTATAATCTCCTTCCATGGCAGTCCGTGAACATTCAGTGCTGCCATGAATGGGTCGGGGTCCATCTGTTCCATGTTGAAAACTCCATCCCCTTTCCACTTGCCTGTCATTATCATCATCGCTCCGATCATTGCAGGTACACCCGTGGTGTATGAAATAGCCTGTGACTTAACCTCGGCGTAGCACTCTTCGTGATCGCAGATGTTGTACACGTAATACTCCTTCGGCTTGCCGTCTTTCACACCTTTGCATACGCATCCGATACATGTCTTCCCCTTTGTAAGAGGACCCAGAGATGCCGGATCAGGGAGAAGCGCTTTAAGAAATTCAAGAGGAATAATATCCATACCCTGAAATTTCACCGGTTCGATTGAAGTCATCCCTACGTTCTGAAGAACCTCGAGGTGTTTCAGGTAGTTTTCCGAGAAGCTCATCCAGAACTGGGCTTTCTTTATTGTGGGGATATGTTTTACAAGAGACTCAAGCTCTTCGTGGTATAATCTGTATATATTGTATGTCCCTACATTTTCCGGGCATTCGAATTTTTTACTCATAGACATGGGGGGAGTTTCAATAAATTTTCCGTCCTCCCAGTGTTTGCATTCAGCGGTAATTTCACGGATGTTTATTTCAGGGTTAAAATTTGTCGCAAATTTCAGACCATGATTTCCGCCGTTCACATCAATGATATCCAGTTCGTGTATCTCGTCAAAATGATGCTTCAGCGCGTGGGCCGTGAAAACATTTGTAACTCCGGGATCAAAACCGGAACCGAGCAGCGCCATTATGCCTGCTTTTTTAAATCTATCCTGATATTCCCACTGCCATTTGTAGCAGAACTTCGCCTCGTCACGCGGCTCGTAATTGGCAGTATCGACATAGTGAACCCCGGTCTCCAGACAGGCATCCATTATTGTAAGATCCTGATATGGGAGCGCAACATTAATAACAACATCAGGCTTGAAGTCTTTTATGAGCGCGACAAGTTCCGGCACATTGTCTGCATCGACCCGTTCTGTGCGTATTGGTCTTTTTATCTGTGAAGCAATGTTCTCGCACTTAGAGAGGGTTCTGCTTGCAAGACAGATCTCCTCAAAAACTTCCGGCACCTGCGCGCATTTATGAGCAACTACCTGTCCAACTCCTCCTGCTCCGATTATCAGAACTTTTCCCATAGTCTAAACCCCCTATTTCTCAAAATATGTATATCCTCTAAGACCTATGTCGTATGCCTTCATAATCTCACGCCGTTCATTTGCTGTTATGCGCCCTTCACGGATGGCCTGTTCCGCCATTTCGCGGAAATCAAGGAGCATCTGCTTCGGATTGAACTCAACATATGAAAGTACATCGGCAACTGTATCCCCCTCAATCTCACGGACAAAGTCGTACTCGCCATTGGGGTAGATCCGTATGCTTGCCACATTTGTGTCTCCGAAAAGATTGTGAAGATCCCCCAGTGTCTCCTGGTAAGCTCCAACGAGAAAAATTCCCAGATAGTAATCCTCCTCCCCCAGCTCGTGGAGCGGAAGAACATGTTTAACATCATGCAGATCTATAAAGCTGTCGATCTTTCCGTCGCAGTCACATGTTATATCAGCTATTACGGCATTTCTTGTGGGCATTTCTGTAAGTCTGTGCACAGGCATAACCGGAAAGAGCTGATTGATTGCCCAGTGGTCCGGTACCGACTGGAATACTGAAAAGTTGCAGTAATAAATATCAGCAATTGCCGATTCAATATCGCTAAGATCGGGAGGAGACTGCTTCATCCGTTTCTTTTCCTGGGCGATTACGCTTATAATATTCCAGAAGACAGTTTCGGCAAATGAACGTTCTCTCAGAGTAAGCTTGCCATGTTTAAAAAGTTCGCGTACTTCATCTCTGTAGTAAAGAGCATCATTGTAGCACTCCTGAATATTTTTAAGATTCATTGTATTAAGAATATAATACAAACTCTTAATCAGATCGTGTGAATCATCAGGGGGAATTTCAGGAATTTTACTTGTTTCAAATTTTGCCACATCAAGAACATTGAAAACAAGCACCGAGTAGTATGCAACTGTAGCCCGCCCCGATTCTGTTATAATTGTCGGATGGGGTATGTTCTCTTCATTCATTGTTGCTTGAACAATCTCTATAACGTCAACACAGTACTCGTCTATTGTATAATTTCTGCTGTTGGAAAAGTTGGTGTTGGAACCGTCATAGTCAACGGCAAGTCCGCCGCCGAGGTCGAGGTAGCCCATCTGTGCCCCCTCTTTTACAAGACCGGCATAGATTCTTGAACCTTCAACAACCGCTGAACGGATATCTCTGATATTCGGAATCTGTGAACCGAGATGATAATGGAGAAGTTTTAAACAGTCGAGCATGTTATTCTTTTTAAGCACGTCAACAGCATCGATGAGCTGAGCCGTATTCAATCCGAAGATGCTTCTGTCTCCGCCCGATTCAGTCCAGTGACCTCCGGCTTTTGATGAGAGTTTAATCCTCATCCCTATAAGAGGCTTTACCTTGAGAATTTCGGAACGCTGAATAATCAGTTCAAGTTCGCCCGGTATCTCCACTACAAAGAAACACTTGAACCCCATTTTAACGGCATAAAGTCCCAGATCTATAAACTCTTCATCCTTGTAGCCGTTGCATATAAGGCATGCCTCCTTATCGCGCATGATGGATAGAGCTCCGATAAGCTCGGCCTTGCTTCCCACTTCAAGTCCGTGGTGGTATCTCTCCCCGTACTTTACAACCTCTTCGATGACCTGCTGCTGCTGGTTTACTTTTATAGGATAAACACCACGGTACTCACCCTGGTAGTTCCACTCTTTCATTGCTTTTTTAAATGATTCATTCAGATGGGATATCTGAGCGTCGAGAAGGTTCTCAAACCTGAGCAATACCGGCATTTCAAAACCGCGCTGTCTTATCCCTGATATAATGTCCATAAGACTGATTTTAACATCTGATTTTTTACCGAAGGGATTTATTGTTACCTCTCCTGATGAGGAGATGTCGTAGTATCCGGCGCCCCAGTTTTTGATCCCGTACAGCTCTTCGGATTTTTCAGCTGTCCAGCGTCCAAGTATCTCTTTTTTTATCATAGCCCTGCCTGTTGAGTAATAATGTTATAATAATAAGTATCTTTTTGTTTCATTTCCAGTTTAAAAGGCATTTTTTAAATAACGCCCCCTCTGACCGCTGGCCATCTCCCCCATGAATGGGAGGAGAAAAATATGGAATATTTCTAATTCCCCTTTCTCCCATTCATGGGGAAAGGTGCCTAGAGGGCGGATAGGGGCGTAAATGTAAACTAAAGAATTAAAATGAAAAAACATAATACTTTATCGGGCAGTTTTTCACAATAAAAAAAAATATAGCGGCAAAAAGTTTTAAATAATTTTAATGAGACATAATTAAAAATTAAAGCAAATTCAAAAAATGCCGAATATAGAAGCATATGGAGTTTTTTGCTTAATGAAGATTAATTACATTTTAATTATTTTGATATTGATTTCATCAGCATTATCACCACTGCAGCTTCGTGCAGAGGAGCAGGTGGAAAAACTGGCCAGTCTTGCATATCAGGACAATTCTGAACTGAAATCTATACGGGATGATATAAAACAGACCATTTATACCGTAAAAAGCCGCAGAAGCGAGAAAAATCTCCCTGAATTGAAATTCTATACATATAAAGTAAAAGAGAATGAAAACTTCTGGGTGGTGATGTCAAAATGCTCTCTGGATATGGACACTCTTATGTCGGTAAATAATCTTACATCCCCGTTTCAGGTTGTGCCGGGGACTACTCTTTTCATACCTAATATGAGAGGTGTTATTGTACCGGGGAACAATATTAAATCTGTATATACTGTACTTGCAGCAGAAAAAATCGATATCAGATACGTGCAGACTGTAAATAAAAGTGAAACTCTCGATAAAAAATATATTTTTATCCCCTGCGGGAAAATTTCAACAATAGAAAAATCACTATTTCTTGGAACTGCATTTTTTTCACCTATTAAGTTTGGAAGAAAAACTTCAGGATTCGGAACCAGAAAAGATCCTTTTAACGGCAAAAGGATGGAATTTCATAAGGGGATCGATCTGGGATGCCCTTCCGGGACAAAAGTTCATGCCGCCCGCAGAGGCGAGGTTGTATTTTCCGGATATGAAGAGGGATACGGCAATCTGGTTATAGTTGAACATGAATTCGGCTACAGAAGTTATTACGGTCATTTAAGCAGAAAATTCGTAAGAGCTGGAGATCCCGTTAAGCCCGGCCAGATTTTGGCTCTCTCGGGTAATACCGGCAGATCCACAGGACCGCATCTTCATTTTGAAATAAGGAAGAATGGACGGGCTCTGAATCCCATGACTTTTCTGAAAAAGGGATTTTAAAATAAAAAAAAACTATAATCCAATGGACTATAGCTTTTTTTATTAAAATCAGTTCTGTAATTATTCCTGAATATAATTTTTAGTGAAAAAAAATAAATATTCCCGCCGCCAAAGACGGCGGGGATAATAGTTTAAATTACTGATTGATGGTAAATCCATATCTGTTGTTTATCTGTCCTGTTACTGTTCCGTTGTTGTTAGTTCCAACCCATGTTTCATTCCACTGTCTGTTGTAGATGTAAATTTTTCCATCTTTAACTTCGCCGTCGAGTTTTGTTGTACCTGCTCCTCTGTTGTTGAAGTTTACCTGATCGAGAGTAAATTTTGTACCGGAAACAGAAGTTACCAGAATTGTACCGGTCTGGCCCGCGCTTGTATTCCATTTCAGTGTTTTCCCCTGGACGAAAGGCTCTGTTGAAACCGCAGTTGAAACTGCAGCCTGAGCTGTCATATTGATTGTGAAATCATACATGTTGTTTATCTTACCGGTTATTTTGTTGTTAGCGAGAGTACCAGCCCATGTTTCATTCCACTGTCTGTTGTAGATGTAAATTTTTCCATCTTTAACTTCACCGTCGAGTTTTGTAGTACCGGCACCTCTGTTGTTGAAGTTTATCTGATCGAGAGTAAATTTTGCACCGGAAACAGAAGTAACAAGAATAGTACCGTTCTGTCCTGCACTTGTATTCCATGTTAATGTAGATCCGTTAACGAAAGGATTTGCCACTGCAACGTTTATGGCTGTAGCCTTGGTAAGTGTAAACTGATATTCACGGCTTGAAAATACGCCTGGTGCTGTCATAACGAGAGTCTCTGCCGGCCACTTAGCCCACTTTAGAACCAGAGTTTTGCCGTCAAATGTATATGTTCCCGGATCGTTGTTCACTGCGCGCTTGTATGTACCATTATCGCTGAAAATTACTTTGTCGGTCCAGTGTCTGTGAACTGCCTGGTATTCGCCTGCTTCCATTTTTACAGAAGCAACTGCAACCGGCTCATTAATTTTGAAAGTGTATGAAGCAGCACCTGCTATTAAGTTTCCATTAATTTCAGTGCCAGAAACAGTTCCTTCCCAGATCTCTTTCCACTGTCCTATATTTATTAAAACAATTTTTTTCCCGCCGTCAAGAGTTGCGCCGTAAAGTTTAACAACACCTGCAGCTCTGTTTTTTTCGTTAGTCTGCTCAGCTTCAAAATACTGCCCGTTTACTCCGACAATTTTTATCGATCCATTTTGTCCTGCACTTGTCGACCATGATAATACCTTGTTGTTTGTTATCATTTGAGCAGATAATGGTGAAACAAGCATCATGAAAGCAGCTAAAGCAATTAAGTATCTTTTCATATAAAACCTCCTCTTTACTTAGATAAATAATCATGTAAACATATTATTATCTCTGATTTTTATTTTGATGATGCGGCAGGCTGCATTCTGATTTTTACCTGTTTAGATTAAAATCAGAATTATGTCAGACATAAGCCGGATTATTGAGTAGAAAAATAGTCTGAACAAGATGGCGGGTCAATAGAATTTATAGCCGTGAGGCTTAACTCTCCCTTAATTTTTACTTAAATTATATATTGACAAAAAAAGACCCGAAAGGGCTTTTTATTGCACATGAAGGGACCGGAAAAAATAATCAGAACATCGAGATATATCATTCTACTGGGATGTTCCTGCTTTTTAATCTATTCAATTTTTATTCTGGTGTCATATTTTTACGGGATTGACCGTCTCAACAAAGATTTAAGAGATAATATCTTCCCCAGACTTACAGAACGGGTCGATGTCAGGTTTGAACTCTTCTTTAAACCTGCGATTACCGGATTATCGCTTCTTTCCGAGACTCTGGATTGGCCGGTTGTTATGCGCAATGCGGCATCTGATCCCGGTTGGCTCAAATCTAATATGAAGGCATGGGCAGGAGAACTTGACATAAATTCCGTTGGAGTTTCCGACAGGTATAGAAAAATTGTATGGGATTACTGGTCAGATAAACCTATTATTATTGATCCGGCACTCCCCCGCGATAGATGGTTCTTTGATTTCTGGAAGAGGTCAAATATTCCCGACTGGACTTTTACTCTTTATTCAGAAAATCTGAAAGAGGATTATCAGCTTTATATCGACAGGCTGATACATGACAAGAATGGACGTCCTATCGGAAGCATTGCCGGTCAGATTTCCCTTTCCCGGCTCAGCAGCCAGCTCCTGGAGCTGATTAAAGAGGGTGAGCGTATAATATTTTTAGATGATAAGGGGAATGCTGTAATTGATATTTCATCCAGGGGGATTGTCAGAGGTGCCAGGCTTTTCGGATTAGATAATTCATCTGAGGAGAACAGTCAAAGCGATGAGAATCTGTTTATAAAAAGAATATTGGCACAGAGTGAAGATTATGGCTATCTTAAAGAGGATGGAAGAAATATCTATTATAAAAGAACTTCTTTTTTTAACGGATCAATGCCAATTATTACAGTTATGGATACCAGATATCATATGCAGCATGAAAGGAGCATGTTGATAAAAGAGCTTATGGTCCTGTTTGTTTCATTTATTCTGTTTATCGGCGGAGCTTTGATGATTATGATGCTTTTTACTCAAAGGCTTAAATCGCTGGCAATAAAACTTGAAATTGATAAATCCAAATTCGAGGACCTGCTGTTTATCGTTACACATGGTTTTTCAAACGAAATACTTCTGCTTCAGAAAAATCTTGCCGGTTTACCAAATAAAATCTCCACGGATATATATCTGCGCCTGTGCGAAATGTCGCTGATGATACAGAATTCAGTTAATGCAGCCCGTCTTGGCAGCAGTAAGGATCTGATTATTTTAAAGTCATATGATTTTTCATGGCAATGGGAAAAACTGGCAGGTAATTTTAAACCGCTATCTAACAGCAAGGGGCAGATATTTTCTGCATCACCTGCTTTTGATTGTATGATAAATAATGATGAAGAGATGATCTATCAGATTATGGCAAACCTTGTATCAAATGCGATAAAATATGCGCCTTCAGATGGGGTGGTTGATCTTGACTGCAGTATAGAGGGGGATTGTCTTATTGTAACTATAAGCGATTCCGGTCCGGGATTTTTGCCTGAAGATAGAGAAAACCTTTTTCATAAGTTTGAAAAGCTCAGTGCAAAACCGAGCGGAGGTGAACGCTCTACCGGTCTTGGTCTCTATATAGTAAAGCAGCTTGCCGATGCGTGTAATATTAAACTTACGCTGCTGAATGGCGGAGGTTCTCTTTGCGGAGCCGTCTGGGAGCTTGAGCTGAAAATTGATCAGTCCGGAATGTAGCAGTATCCTGTACCCCTGTGGTTTTCAATCCTTCCAGCACCTTCACCATATTCACTAAGGATTTTTTTTACTCTGTTCATATGTACCCATATAGAGTTACTGCTTACATAGAATCCCTGCCATATGATCTGGCCGATTTTTTCACGACTGTAGACCTTTCCCGGGTTCATTGCCAGAAGATAAATGATGTCAAAAGTTTTACCGCTTACATCAATGGCTTTGCCTTCGCAGGTTATCTGCCGTGTATTGCGGTCAAGCAGCAGAGTGCCGCATCGGATCTGTTTTGATCTGTCTGACTCATGCTCTTTCAGAGACCGCCTGATCCGTGCCAGTGTCTCACCGTCATGATATGGCTTTGTTATGAAATCCTCCGCACCGAGTTTGAAGCATTCCAGCCGCTCCTCCATGTCAAGTGTAGACGATACAACAATTATATGTAGAGCGGGATTTACCTCAAGAAGCTGAGGGATAATAAAGCGGCCGTTGATGTCGGGTAGCCCCAGATCCAGAAGAACCAGTGAAATATCATTTATTTTAAGAGCTTCAATTGCTGGAAGAGCTGCTGAAGCTTCAATATATGGATACCCCTCTTTTTTAAGGATTTTAGCAAGAGATTCCCTATCGGCATCCTGATCGTCTACAATCAGGATTGCTGGCTTTTCTTCCATTTCCACACTCAGTTGAAGTATTTTACTACAATGCTAATATCAGCAATTTATTCCGGGTTTGTAGCGTTTTGCGTTGTGCCCCGTAATCTCCCATTCCCTGCAAACGCGGAGCATGAGCACCTCTGGAAAAGACCGGGAATTATTACTGCATTTATTTTAAAAAAACACAGAGTAGAATATCTGTCAAATAGTAGTTGGTTAATATACGAAGAAATTAAGTAAAAATTAAGGGAGTATTAAGGGGGCATTGAAATTCATCAATTGACAGGGTTGAATAATCGTTATAATAGCTGTGTAAAGATAACGATTGCTCAATAAAATAATGAGGTTATAAATGAAAAAAAGAATTATTTTTCTAATGATTGCAGTTCTTGCAGTTTC